>JAQTYE010000012.1 GCA_028749255.1 Paracoccaceae bacterium
ACTTCCGGGGCGTTTGTACGAAGTGTTTGACGAATACAAACAAGACGAGTGGACGCGCTTCCTGCGCGAGGTCACCAATTGGGACGTGGAGCAATACCTGCACTGCGTCCCGTAATCCGGGCCTTGCCCGAAACCCCGAGGAGAACCACCGTATGATCACACGCAAGACCGACCGCACCGCGATGACCGACCTGCTGAGCGCGGACGGCCGGATCGTGCAGATCTGTACGGCGCAGGAAACCGCGCTGGGGCTGGCCCCCGGCGCGGCGACGGGGGCGCCGTGGTCGGTGATCTACCCGCTGGAGGCACGCGAGCGGCTGCAGGCGGTTCTGGCGGGGCCGGGGCCGGGGCCGCATGTCATGGCGCTTGATCTGCGCCGCACCGAGGGGCCGCTGATGGCGGTCAGTGCGGTGATCGAACGGATCGACCATCCCGATCACGGCACCTGTCTGCATCTGACAAAATGGCCTGCGGGCAGCACGCTGGATGAACTGGCGCGGCTGGCCGAGGAAAATGAAATCCTGACGTCGATCCTGGCCACCTCGGATGATGCGGGTTGGTGCATGGAATGGGCCGATCCGGTCGATCTGTCCGCGCCCGAGCAGGAAATCATCCGCCAGGTCTTTGAAAACAGCCCGCGCTGGCGGTTTTGCAACGGCGCGATGGCGCGGCTTTATCGCACCCCCGAGGGCGAGGATTTCAACGCCCGCCCGGTGCATGAAACCTTCCCGCGTACCGAAGAAAACGAAACCTTCGTGCGCCGTCTGGTGCGCGCCAGCTTTGACATCAACGCCCAGCCGTCGCGCGATCTGCGCTATGACGGGGTCTATATCGAAGTTGAAAACGATGTGCGCGGCCATATCCGGGGCAACCGGCTGTATCGGATGTGGGGCACGGTGCGCGACGTGTCCAAACACGCCCGCCGGGCCGCGGTGCTGCGCGACGAGATCGACACGCTGGCCGCGATCCTGGCGGCCTTGCCCGACGCGGTGCTGGTGGTGGATCGGGCGGGCCATGTGCTGCGTGCCAATCTGGCGGCCGAGGAGTTGCTGGGGCTGACCGCCGAAACCCTGCCGGCACGCGAACTGGGCGATCTGATCGAGATGCAATTGCCGCTGGCGCAGCTGTTCACGGCGGTCGATGCGCAGATGCCGGGCCATCCGAACCGGATATTCGCTGCCGGTGTGCGCCGCCCCGATGCAGCCTTGCGCGCCGAGATGACGGCGCGGCTGCTGCGCCTGCGCGAGACCGATTATCTGGTGCTGAGCCTGCGGGCGCGGCTGGGCATGGCCGGTGCGGGCGGCGGGGCGCCGCGCGTGACCCGCCTGCGGGCCGAGGGTTGAGCGATGGGGGGGCAGGACATGACCCGACGCTCTGACATTGGTGCCGCGGGCGCGGGCCTTGATGCGGCCCTGAACGCATTGCCCGACGGGCTGATCGTGCTGGATCAGGCGGGGGTCGTGCGGTTTTGCAACCGCGAGGCGGGCACGATTGCGGGCCTCGCACCGGCGGCGGTGATTGGCGAGAGATTTGCGCAGATTCAGGACTGCTCGGCATTGAACTGGGTCTCGGTGCTGGAACTGATCGAGGCCGGGCGCAGTGGCAATCTGATGCTGCGCGGCGAGGCGGTGGGGGCGATCTTTGTGATCGTGCGCCGAATGACCGAACCGGGGGGGGCGCCTGCACCGGCTATGCGATCACCCTGCGCGATCTGGCGGTGTTCGACCACGCCCGCCGTCAGGCCAGTGGCCAGCGCGAGGCGGTGGCGTTTTCGGGCACCGCCGAGCGTCGCCTGCGCCCCGACTTCGCCCGCCAGCGCCATATCTCGCCCTGGCTTGACAAGATGATGTCGCGCGGGGAACGGGCGTTGTTGCAGGGCGCGCGGGTCATCATCACCGGCGAATCCGGCGTCGGCAAGACCGAGATCGCGCGCCATCTGCATTCCTTCGTGGCCAATGGCAGTGACCCGTTCATCGCGGTCAACTGCGCCGCGATCCCCGAAAGCCTGTTTGAATCCGAACTCTTCGGCTATGAAAAGGGCGCTTTCACCGGCGCGCTGACCGAAGGCAAGCGCGGGCTGATCGAGGCGGCCGAGGGCGGCACGCTGTTTCTGGACGAGATCGGGGAAATCCCGCTGCCGCTGCAGGCCAAACTGCTGAGCTTTCTGGAAGATGGCATGATCCTGCGGATCGGCGGCACGCGCCCGCGCCGGGTCAATGTGCGGGTGATTTCGGCCACCAACCGCGATCTGCTGGCAATGGCCGAGGATCGCCGCTTTCGGCTCGACCTTTATTATCGGCTGGCGGTGGTCAACATGCCGATGCGCCCGCTGCGCGAGGTGCCCGAGCTGCTGGATCACCTGATCGAACGCTTCCTGACCGCGATCAATCAGCGCCGCTCGGTGCCGCTGGCGCTGTCGGACGATCTGCATGACCGGCTGCGCGCCTATCACTACCCCGGCAATATCCGCGAACTGTGGAACCTGATGCAGCAAATCTCGGTGCTGGGCGAGGATGAGGATGAATTGCCGCGCCGCCTGATGGCGACCACGCCCCGGCGTGACACGGGCCCTGCCAGCGGCCCCGACGCAGACACCGACCCCACCCCGGACCCGGGCCAGAGCCTGCGCGAGGTGGTGGCCGATTTTGAATTGCGGATCATCGAAGATGCGATCCGTATCCACGGCAGCAAGCGCAAAGCCGCTGCCGCACTGGGTGTCGATATCGGCACCATTTCCCGAAAAACCCGAAAAGAGCCCTGAAGCGGCCGAATGACCCAACAGATGGAGCGACACATGACACCGACCAAACTGATCACCGCAGGCGTTCTGCTTGCCCTTTCGACCAGCACCGCGCTGGCCGGCAATACGATCAACGTGCTGACCTGGGAGGGCTATTCCGATCCGTCCTTCATCAGCACATTCGAGGAGCAGTCGGGCTGCAAGGTCAATGCGACCTATGTCGGTTCGAACGACGACTTCGCGCCGAAACTGATGGCGGGCGGCGGGGTTTACGACCTGATCACGCCGTCGATCGACACCACCAAGCTGATGATCGACCTGGATTTCGTCGAGCCGCTGGACACCGCGAAAATCGACAACTGGGACAAGATCTATCCGAAATTCCTGGGCCTCGACGGGATCCAGAAAGACGGCGCCTATTACGGCATGCCCTATGTCTGGGGTGCGATCGCCTTCATGTATCTGGACAGCGCGTTTTCCACGCCGCCGACCTCGATTGCCGATCTGTGGAACCCGGATCTGAAGGGCAAGATCTCGCTGTGGGACGACAAAAGCTCGATCTATGTCGCGGCGCGCAAGAATGGCGACATGAACATCTATGATCTGAGCGACGAACAGATCGCCAAGGCGCAGGCCGCGCTGTTGGAACAAAAACCGCTGGTGCGGAAATACTGGGCCACGGCGGGTGAACTGGTCGATCTGTACAAGGCCGGTGAAGTCGTGATCTCGAACACCTGGGCGGGGTATCAGTCGGGGCTGCTGGCGGCCGAAGGTGTGAAGGTCACCGAATTCATCCCGACCGAGGGCGCCGAAGGCTGGATGGATAGCTGGATGGTCGTCAAAGGCACGCCCAACAAGGAATGCGCCTATAAATTCCTGAACATGCAGCTGTCGGAACTGGGGCAGTGCGGGGTCGCCAATATCAACGGTTATTCCGTGACCAACCCCGCCGCCGCGAAGGCCTGCATGAGCCCCGAGCAATACGCCGCCCTGCATCAGGAAGATCCGGCCTATCTGGACAGCCTGATGGTCTGGCAGCCGCTGGGCGACCGGTTCGAGGCCTACACCAACGCGTGGAACGCCGTGAAGGCGCAATAACTGCCGCGATCTGCCGGGCCCGGGGTGTGTAGCGCTCCGGGTCGGGCCACCAATCAATAAGCGCGCGGGGGGTCGGGGAGGAGCTCCCGCGGCGCAAACTTCAGGGAAAAGGCGCAATGGCCGCAATCATCGAATTGGAGAATATCTCCAAGCATTACAGCCCGACGATCATCGGCGTGGACAAGGTCTCGCTGGCGGTCGAAGACGGCGAATTCGTCACGCTGCTCGGCCCTTCCGGCTGCGGGAAATCGACGCTTTTGCGGATGATCGGGGGCTTTGAGGAGCCGACCGCCGGCACCATCCGTCTGGCGGACAAGGACGTGACCTGGGACCCGCCCTATAAACGCGAAGTCAACATGGTGTTTCAGGACTATGCGCTGTTTCCGCATATGACCGTGGGGCAGAACGTGGCCTATGGGTTGAAGACCATGAAGGTGGCCAAATCCGAGATTGCCACCCATGTGCGCGACGCGCTGACGCTGGTGGGGCTGTATGACAAGGTCGATCAGCGCCCGCAGCAATTGTCGGGCGGGCAGCGCCAGCGGATCGCGCTGGCCCGGGCCATCGTGCGCAAGCCCAAGGTTCTGCTGCTGGACGAACCGCTGTCGGCGCTGGATGCAAAACTGCGCGAACAGATGCAGCTGGAACTGAAACACCTGCATGAAAAGGTTGGCATCACCTTCATCATGGTCACCCACGATCAGGGCGAGGCGCTGGTCATGTCCGACCGCGTGGTGGTGATGGAGAAGGGCCGGATCGCCCAGCAAGGCAAGCCGCAGGATCTGTATGATCACCCGGCCTCGCCCTATGTCGCCAATTTCATCGGCACCACGAATTTCCTGCCCGGACAGATGGCCGCAACCGGCGCGGGCCTGGTCAGCATCGAAATCGGGGCAGGCACGATTTCGGCGCTGCCCGATGTTGCCCTGCCCAAGGGCGGTGTGGTCACCGTGGGGTTCCGCCCCGAAAAAGCGCGTCTTCTGGCCGAGGGCGAGACGGCGGAAAACATCCTGGAAGGCAAGATCGCCGAGGTGATCTATTACGGGCTCGGGCTGCGGGTCGCGGTGGAACTGGCCAATGGCGAGCGGGTCTCGGTCGATAGCCTGCTGCCCGACCGTCTGGCGCGCTCTGCGGTGCCGGTCGTCGGTGCGCCTGCGCGCGTCGCGGTCGAGCCGCATAACGTCTTTGTCTTTGAGGGGAGCGTGGCGCCATGACCCTGATCCGTCGCAACCTTGCGGGCGCGCTGATCCTGGGGATTCCGTTTCTGTGGATCGCCCTGTTCATGCTGCTGCCCTATGGCATCATCGTCACCTATTCGTTCTGGATCAAAACCTATCCAACCTTCAAACCGGCGTTCCAGTTCGGCAATTACCTGACGCTGTTCACCGACCCGCAATATTTGCAGGTGATGCTGCGCACGTTGAAAATCGCGCTGCTGGTGTCGCTGTGCTCGTTTCTGCTGGCCTATCCCTTCGCGTTCTATCTGGTGTTTCGCTGCAAATCAGCGGCGTTGCGGACCTGGCTTTACATGGCGGTGATCGCGCCGCTGTGGGTCAGCTATCTGCTGCGCGCCTATGTCTGGAAAACCATTCTGGGTACCGAAGGCATCCTGAATTCATTCCTGATGTCGGTGGGGATCATCGACCAGCCGTCGGATATCTTCCTGTATAACCAGTTCGCGATGGTGGTCACGCTGACCTATATCTTCATCCCGTTCATGGTGATGCCGATCTATACCGCGCTGGAAAAGATCCCGTTGAACCTGACCGAGGCCTCGGCCGATCTGGGGATGGGGCCGTGGCGCAGTTTCTGGCATGTCACGTTGCCCCTGTCGCTGCCCGGTGTGGCAGCGGGGTTCACGCTGACGTTTTGTCTGTCGTTTGGTGATTTCGTCGCGCCGTTCCTGGTGGGCGGGCCGGATGGCAACCTGATGGCCAATGTGATTGCCACGCAATTTGGTGCGGCGCTGAACTGGCCGTTGGGCTCGGCTCTGGCGATCGTGATGCTGGTGGTGGTGCTGTCGATCGTGTCGATGTCCGACCGGTTGGAGCGCAAAGGCGCGGCGGGAGGGTTCTGATATGGCAAACCGTAATCCGAACCTGTTGTCGCGCTATGGGGCGGACACCGCCTTCATGACCTTTGTCGCGGCGCTGATGGCGTTCCTGTATGTGCCGATCTGGGTGCTGATCGCATTTTCGTTCAACAGTTCGCGTTCGTTGACCTGGCCTTTGTCGGGCTTCACCTTCGAATGGTATGAAAAACTGTGGAACAATGGCGATCTGCTGACGGCCATTGGCAACAGCTTTTATGTGGCCTCGGGGGCAACCGTGCTGACCCTGATTGTGGGCGTGCCCGCGGCGCTGGCGCTGCACAAGTTCCATTTTCCGGGCAAGGTGATCTTTCGGCGGATGATCTTGTTGCCGATCACCCTGCCGGGGATCGTGACGGGTATCTCGATGCTCAACATGTTCCGGCTCTTCGGGTTCCAACTGAGCCTGGAAACGGTCATTCTGGGCCATGCCACGGCGCTGTTGGGCGTGGTGGTGACACAGGTTTTTGCCCGGCTGCAACGCCTGCCAAAATCGCTGGAAGAGGCCGCCTTCGATCTGGGCGCGGGACCGTGGCGCAGTTTCATCGACATCACGCTGCCCAATATCCGTTCGGCGATCATCGGCGCGGGGCTGCTGTCCTTCGTGCTGAGCTTTGACGAAATCCCGGTGACCTTCTTCCTGACCGGACGCGACAACACGCTGCCGATGTACATCTATTCGACGCTGCGCCGTGGCGTGACCCCGGAAATCAACGCCGTGGGCTCGATCATCGTTTTGATGTCGCTGGTGCTGATCATCGTTTCCGTGATCGCCACCCGTGACCGTAACAAATAACCCAGAGGTATGACATGACACTGACCCACAAAGACTGGACTGCCCGCGCCGCGGCCCTGCGCCCCGAAACCCGGATGTTCATTGACGGCAAGTTCGTCGATGCCACCTCGGGGGCGACCTTCCAGACGATCAACCCGGCCAATGGCGAGGTTGTCGCCGAAGTCGCCCGGGGATCGTCCGAAGACGTTGACCGCGCGGTGGCCGCCGCCCGCAAGGCGTTCAAATCGGGCGTCTGGTCGCGGATGGCACCGACCGACCGGATGGCGGTGATGCGCCGCTTCGCCGATCTGATCGAGGCGCATGCCGAAGATATCGCGCTGCTGGACACGCTCGACATGGGCAAGCCGATCTCGGACATGTTCAACATCGACATTCCCGGATCGCTGATGACGATCCGGTTCTTCGCCGAAACCATCGACAAGATGGAGGGTGTGGTGACCGCGACCAATGCGGACGCGCTGCACTACATCCTGCGTCAGCCGCTGGGCGTGTGCGGGATCGTGGTGCCGTGGAATTATCCGCTGATGATGGCGGCGTGGAAACTGGCGCCGGCGCTGTCGTGCGGCAACTCGGTCGTGTTGAAACCGGCGGAACAATCGCCGTTGTCGGCGCTGCTGCTGGCGAAGCTGTTTGCCGAGGCGGGCGGACCGGATGGCGTGTTCAACGTGGTCACCGGCTTTGGTGAAGACACCGGCAAGCCGCTGGCGCTGCATATGGATGTGGACAAGATCGGTTTCACCGGCTCGGGCGAAGTCGGCAAGCTGATGATGATCTATGCCGGGCAATCGAACATGAAGCGCGTGACCACCGAATGCGGCGGCAAGTCGCCGCAAATCGTGCTGGCCGATTGCGAGGATCTGGCGAAGGCCGCGACCTTTGGCGTCGCCGGGATCTTTGGCAACCAGGGCGAGGTTTGCTCGGCCGGGTCGCGCATTCTGGTCGAACGCGCGATCTATGACGATTACATCGCCGCCTTCACCGAGGCCGCGAAGGACATGCATGTGCCCGGCGACCCGCTGGACCCGGCCACCACGATGGGGCCGCTGGTCACGCCGGAACAACAGGCGCGCGTGCTGTCCTATATCGAGGCGGGCAAGCGCGAAGGTGCCACGCTGGCCTTCGGGGGCGGCGTGCCCGCGGCCTTCAACACCGGCTGTTATGTCGAACCCACCCTGTTCACCGGGGTCAACAACAAGATGAAAATCGCGCAGGAAGAAATCTTTGGCCCTGTCGCCTCGATCATTCCGGTGGATAACCTGGATCACGCGATCGAGGTGGCCAATGACACGATCTATGGGCTGGCCTCGGCGATCTGGACTTCGAATGTGAAAAACGCGCACCGGTTCGCGCGCGACATCGAGGCGGGCATCGTCTGGGTCAACGCCTATGAGGCGGGGGATGCGACCACGCCTTGGGGCGGCTACAAACAGTCGGGCAATGGCCGCGACAAATGCCTTGAGGCGCTGACGCAATACACCCAGACCAAATCGGTCTGGATCGAACTGGGCTAAGGGGCAGGGCGGGGGCCGCCGTGGCGTGCCCCCGCCGATATCACCATGAAAATTTGCATTCTCGAAGCCGACCGCCCCGCCGAGGCCTTTCAACCCGCGCACGGCACTTATGCCGGCATGTTCGAACGCTGGCTGGGCGCGGCCCTGCCAGAGGCCACCTTCACCCGGATTTTCGTGGCGGGCGGCGAGGCCCTTCCCGAGGATCCGACCGTTTTCGACGGGTATCTGGTTACCGGGGCGCGCGCCGGGGTTTACGAAGACCACGACTGGATCGCGCCGCTGGGCGCCTTTTTGCGGGACTGTGCGGCGGCGCGCGTGCCGCTGACCGGGGTCTGTTTTGGCCATCAGATCATGGCGCAGGCCTTCGGTGGCGAGGTCCGCAAATCCGACGCGGGCTGGGTCATCGGGCGGCATGCGCATGATCTGACCGATGACGGGGCCGCGTTGTTTGGCGCGGGGCCGCTGGCGGCGCTGTCGTTTCATCAAGATCAGGTGATCACGCCCCCCGCGGGCGCCCGGCGCGTGCTGTCAAGCCCGGCCTCGCCCAATGGCGGGCTGTGCTATGACTTTCCGGCGCTGTCGGTGCAGTTCCATCCTGAATTCGCGCCCGCCTATATCCGTGATCTGCTGGTCGCGGCCTCTGGCATCCGGGTGCCGCAGGATCTGGCCCAAACCGCGCTCGACAGCCTGTCGGCGCCGCTGGACGGGGACCGTGTCGCGAAAGGCTTTGCGAATTTTCTGCGGGCCCATACACTGGCGCGGTGATGAAACTCGCCCATGAAACCGCGCTGCGCCAGACCACCGGGCTCAAGCAAACGCTTGGGCTCGAGGCGCGCCGGGCGATTGGCTTTCTAAGTCTGTCGAACACCGATCTGACCGAACTGCTGCGCGAGGCGGCATCGGACAATCCGGTGCTGCGGTTGCGGTTGCCGCCCGTGGTGTCCAACCCGGTCGAGGCCGAGGCGCAGGGCCCGTCGCTGAGCGCGCATGTGCTGGCGCAGTTGCCCCGGCTGGTGCCGCGCGCGCCCGATCAGCGCGTGGCGCTGGCGCTGGCCGAGGCACTGGACGGCGCGGGGTTTGTCACACAGCCGCTGGACCAGATCGCGGCGCGGCTGGGCTGCACGGTGGCGCGGGTCGCGCAGGTGCTGCGCGCGCTGCAACAGATCGAGCCGCGCGGGTTGTTCGCGCGCTCTCTCGCCGAATGTCTGGCGTTGCAACTGGCCGAACGCGGGCCGATTGACCCCGAGATGCAGCGTGTTCTGGATCACCTGCCCAGCCTGGCCGGGGGCGGGGTTGCGGCGCTTGCGGTGCGCACGGGGGTAAGTGATGCGCGCCTGGCGATGCATCTGGCGCAGCTGCGCGACCTGGATCCGCGCCCGGCGGCCGCCTTTGCGCAGGATCTGGCCGCGACCCGGGTGCCCGACCTGATTTTCAGCTGCGAAGCGGGCATCTGGCAGGCGTTGCTGAACCCCGAAACCCTGCCGCAGGCCTGGCTGGACCCTGCGCTGTTGGGAACGATCCCACGCGGGTCGGCACTCAGCCATAACCGCCAGCAGGCCCGCCATCTGCTGCGCGCCCTCGATCAGCGCAACCGGGCGCTTCTGGCGCTGGGGGCGGTGTTGGCGCGGGCGCAGGCCGGGTTTCTGGCACAAGGGGCGGCGGTGCTTGCGCCCCTGACAATGCGGCAGGTCGCGCAGGAGATCGGCATGCACGAAAGCTCGGTCGGGCGGATGGTGAATTCCGGCTCGGCCCGCACGCCCGCAGGCATCGTGCCACTGCGTGCGTTTTTCAGCCGGCCTGCCTCGCGCTCCGAGGAGGGCACCGCGACCAGTGCCGCCGCTGTCATTGCGCGGCTGCAGGCATTGATCGCGGCGGAAACCACAGCCCTGTCGGATGCGGCGCTATGCGATGTGCTTGGGGCGGCGGGGGTGCAGATTTCGCGTCGCGTGGTGGCAAAATACCGCGCGCAGGCGGGTATTCCGCCCGCGCATTTGCGGCGCGGGCGTTAGGGCTCAGCCCGCCGTCAGCAAGCGCGCGGCAGTGGGCGCGAAATAGGTCAGCACCCCGTCACAGCCCGCCCGGCGGAACGCCATCAGGCTTTCGAGCACCACCTTGTCATGGTCGAGCCAGCCATTCTGGATCGCCGCCATCAGCATCGCGTATTCACCCGACACCTGATAGGCATAGGTCGGCACGCCGAACGCGTCTTTGACCCGGTGGCAGATGTCGAGATAGGGCATCCCCGGCTTGACCATCACCATATCGGCGCCCTCGGCCAGATCGCGCGCGACCAGCCGCAGCGCCTCGTCCGAATTGCCGGGGTTCATCTGATAGGTCTTCTTGTCGCCCTTCAGCGCCCCCGAGGCGCCGACCGCATCGCGAAACGGGCCGTAAAACGCGCTGGCGTATTTCGCGGCGTAACTCAGGATCGTCACGTCGGTATGGCCCGCCGTTTCCAGCGCCGAGCGCAGCGCGCCGATCCGACCATCCATCATGTCCGACGGGCCCAGAATGTCGGCGCCTGCCTCGGCCTGCGCGACGCCCATTTTTACAAGGCATTCAACGGTTTCATCGTTCAGGATCACCCCGTCACGCACCAGCCCGTCATGGCCATTGGCATTATAGGGATCAAGCGCGATATCGGTCATGATCGCGATTTCGGGCACCGCCGCCTTGATCGCACGGATCACCTGATTGACGAAATTGTCCGGCGCCCAGGCCATCTCGCAGCGTTCGGTTTTGACGGCCGGGTCGGTATAGGGAAACAGACAGATCGCCGGGATGCCCAGGGTCGCGGCCTCTTCGGCGGCGCGGATCGCACCCTCAAGTGTGCGGCGCACCACACCCGGCATCGAGGAAATTTCGACATCGGCGCCGGGCACATCGGTGATGAAAATCGGCCAGATCAGGTCTTTTACGCTGAGCCGATGTTCCTGCGCCAGATCGCGCAGGGCGGCGGTGCGGCGCAGACGGCGCAGGCGGGTATGGGGGAAGGGCGGAAGGATCGGGTGCATGGGCTGACTCCTCTGGCTGTGCCTGAGGTGCCACGGATCGGCGCCGGGCTCAAGCCTTGGTGCGTGGGCAAATCCGTGAAACGGGTGGTTTCGCTGGGCGTGAACATGGTCTAGTCTCGCGCCAAATCAGGCCGGAACGGCCCGTTGTGTGAGGCGTTGCGTGCATATTTTCGACACCGTGCTAGAGTTGATCAACATGCGCTCTTTTTCCAACCTGTGGTATTGGATCGCGTTGGCGGTGACCTGGTCATCGGCCTCGCATTGGGTGCTGGGGGTGCCGTTCGACATGGTGTTGCGCGCCCGGCGCAGGGGCGGGCGCGCGGCCGAGGATCTGGTCACGCTGACCCGCGTCAATGTGGCGCGGCTATTGATGATCGGGCGCGAGGGCGGGATGGTTCTGTCGGTGGTGGCATCCTTCGTGCTGACCAGCCTGGGCGTTCTGGGCTTTGGCTATCATATGGAATTCGCGCAGGCGGTATTCCTGATGGCATTTCCGCTGGCTTTCGTGGGGCTGCTGAGCCTGCGTGCCGCCGCCCGGTTCGAACCGCTGCTGGAAAACGGGGTCGCGCCGGACGCGGTGGCAAAGATGCTGGCACGGCATCGGGTATCGGTTCAAGCGGTGGGAATGGTGGCCATTCTGGTGACCACGATGTGGGGCATGCTGCAAAATTTCAGCATCTCGGTTCTGGGCTGACAAGGGGCGCAGTGCCGCGGCACGGGCTTGACAGCGCCGCGTAAGGGGCTAGCGAAGACGCGATGGAGCATTTTCTACTTTCCGGTGCCCCCGAGGGGTTTGACGCGCAGCTTCTGGCGAAGGAACTGGCCAAGGGCCAGCCCGTCGTGCATGTCGCGCGCGATGATCGGCGGCTTGAGGCGATGCGCGCGGCGCTGGCGTTTTTCGCCCCCGATGCGGTGGTTCTGACGCTGCCCGCCTGGGATTGTCTGCCCTATGACCGGGTTTCGCCCAATCCCGATATTTCGGCCACGCGGATGGCCACGCTGGCGGCGCTGCAGGCCGGTCTGCCGGGACCGTTCATCTTGCTGACCACGCTGTCGGCGGCGATGCAGCGGGTGCCGGCGCGCGACGTGCTGGCGCGTTCAAGCTTCACCGCCAAGGTCGGTGGGCGCATCGACGAGGCGGCGTTGCGCCAGTTTCTGGTGCGGATGGGGTTTTCGCCCGCCTCGACCGTATCCGAGCCCGGCGATTACGCGGTGCGCGGCGGCATTATCGACATCTTTCCGCCGGGCGAGGGTGGTCCGGTCCGGCTCGATCTGTTCGGCGATGTGCTGGATGGGGCGCGCCGCTTCGATCCGGTCAGCCAGCGCACCATCGAGCCGTTGAAAGCCATCGAGCTGGCCCCGGTCAGCGAGGTCATTCTGGACGAGCCCTCGATCGCGCGGTTCCGGCAGACCTACCGCGTGGAATTTGGCGCGGGCGGCGCCGAAGACCCGCTTTATGAGGCGGTCAGCGCCGGGCGCAAACATGCGGGCATGGAGCATTGGCTGGGCTTCTTCCACGAGCGGTTGGAAACGATTTTCGACTATCTGCCGCGCGCCGCCATCGTGCTGGACGATCAGCTTGACGCGATCCGCGAGGCGCGCTGGGTCAGTATCGCCGATCAATACGACACCCGCCGCGAGGCGATGAGCCGCCGTGACCGGGTGGACAGCGTCTATAAACCGGCGGCGCCCGATCTGCTGTATCTGGACGAATCCGGCTGGACCGCAGCACTTGCAGCGCGCCGGGTGCTGCGGCTGCAAGTGCTGGCCGCGCCGCCGGGGCCGGGGATTTTGGCGACAGGCGGGCGTATCGGGCGCAACTTTGCCCCCGAACGCCAATTGGAAAACGTTAGTCTTTTCCAAGCCTTGAAAGACCATGTTACGGCGCGCCTGGCGGTGGGGCCCGTGGTGATTGCCAGTTGGTCCGAGGGCGCGCGCGAACGCCTGAAAGGCCTGATGGAGGACGAAGGCGTCACCGGCGCCCGGCTGATCCGCGATGCGCGCGACATCGGGCCGGGGGTGAACCTGTGCATCTGGCCTCTGGATCAGGGTTTCGAGGCCAGCGCGCCCGCACAGCCGATCACGGTGATTTCGGAACAGGACGTGCTGGGCGACCGGCTGATCCGCGCGCCGCGCAAGAAGCGCAAGGCCGAGAACTTCCTGACCGAGGCGCAATCGCTCAGCCCCGGCGATCTGGTGGTGCATGTCGATCACGGCGTCGGGCGCTACAAGGGGTTGGAAACGATCACCGCGCTGGGGGCGCCGCATGATTGCGTGGCGCTGGAATATGCGGGCGGTGACCGGCTGTTCCTGCCGGTTGAAAACATCGAATTGCTCAGCCGTTACGGCCATGAAGAGGGGCTTCTGGACAAGCTCGGCGGCGGTGCGTGGCAGGCCAAGAAGGCCAAGCTGAAAGAACGTATCCGGCAGATTGCCGACAAGCTGATGCGGATCGCCGCCGAAAGGTTGTTGCGCGCAGCCCCCATTCTGGAGGCGCCGCATCACGAATGGGAGGCCTTCGCCGCGCGTTTCCCCTATACCGAAACCGATGACCAGATGGCCGCGATCGAGGATGTGGTGGGCGATCTGGCCTCGGGGCGGCCGATGGACCGGCTGATCGTGGGCGACGTGGGCTTTGGCAAGACCGAGGTGGCGATGCGCGCGGCCTTTGTAGCGGCGCAATCGGGGGTGCAGGTTGCGGTGATCGCGCCCACGACCCTGTTGGCGCGCCAGCATTACAAGACCTTCACCGAACGCTTCCGCGGCACCGCGATCACCGTGCGCCCGCTGTCGCGGTTCGTGTCGGCGAAAGAGGCTGCGAAAACCCGCGAAGGTTTGGCCGAGGGCACCGTCGATATCGTGATCGGCACCCATGCGGTGCTGGCCAAATCGGTGCGCTTCAAACATCTGGGCCTTCTGGTGATCGACGAGGAACAGCATTTCGGCGTGCAGCACAAGGAACGGCTGAAGGAGATGCGCAGCGAAATCCATGTGCTGACGCTGACCGCGACGCCGATCCCGCGCACACTGCAGTTGTCGCTGACCGGCGTGCGCGACTTGAGCCTGATTGGCACACCGCCGGTGGACCGTCTGGCGATCCGCACCTATGTCAGCGAGTTCGACGCGGTGACGATCCGCGAGGCGCTGCTGCGCGAACGCTATCGTGGCGGGCAAAGTTTTTATGTGGTTCCGCGAATTTCTGATCTTCCAGAAATCGAGGAATTCCTGAAAACCCATGTCCCCGAGGTCAGCTATCTGGTGGCGCATGGGCAGATGGCGGCGGGCGAGCTCGACGACCGGATGAACGCATTTTACGACGGCAAATTCGATGTGCTGCTTGCTACGACCATCGTCGAAAGCGGGCTGGATATTCCGACCGCGAACACGATGATCATCCACCGGGCCGATATGTTCGGGCTCAGCCAGCTGTATCAGATCCGCGGCCGGGTCGGGCGATCCAAGGCGCGGGCCTATTGCTATCTGACGACAAAACCGCGGATGCCCCTGACACCGCAGGCCACGAAACGGCTGCGGCTGCTGGGCAGTCTGGACAGTCTGGGCGCGGGGTTCAGTCTCGCCTCGCAAGACCTTGACCTGCGCGGCGCGGGCAACCTGCTGGGCGAGGAACAGTCGGGCCATATCAAGGAAGTCGGATACGAGCTGTATCAGGCGATGCTGGAAGAGACGATTGCCAAGCTAAAATCGGGCGAGCTGACCGAGGCGGGCGACGATGGCGAATGGTCACCGCAGATCAACCTTGGCGTGCCGGTGATGATCCCCGAGGCGTTCATCCCCGATCTGGATGTGCGGCTGGGCCTGTATCGTCGGCTGTCCGGGCTGACCACCAAGGTCGAACTGGAGGGTTTTGCCGCCGAACTGATCGACCGCTTCGGCCCGCTGCCAAAAGAGGTGAACACCCTGCTTTTGGTGGTGCGGATCAAGGCGATGTGCAAACGTGCCCATATCGCGCGGATGGATGCCGGGCCAAAAGGCGCGACCGTGCAGTTCCACATGGACAAATTTCCCAACCCGGCCGGGCTGGTGGAATTCATGCATGCGCAAAACGGCATGGCCAAGATTCAGGGCAACAAGGTTGTGGTGCGGCGCGACTGGGGTTCGGACGCCGACAAGATCAAGGGCGCCTTCGCGATTGCCCGCGATCTGGCCGAAAAGGTCATCGCCGCCAAGAAAGCCGCCAAGGGCTGAGCCCGCGCGGGACATTCTGCGCGACGGGGGGCGCCGCCCCCTCTGCGGCTGCGCAGCATTCACCCCCGGGATATTTGGACCAAAGTGAAAGGGCGTCGTTGTTCTTCACTTTGGTCTCAATTGCCCCGGGGGCCGCGCCCCTGCGTCACCCTAGGTCAACCGTGCGGCGCATCAGCACCCAGGCCAATGCCGAACAGATCAGCGTGGCGCAGATGATCGGCAGGGCCGAGCCGTTGAACATCAACCCCACCGGCGCCGCGATCATCACCGCGCCCACGGTGGACAGGGCGGTGACGACAGAGGCCGTCATTCCCGCCAGATGCCCCATCTTCTGCATCGCCAGCGCGTTCAGGTTGCCAAAGGTCACGCCTGCCATGAAGAACACGCTGACCGACCACACGAACACCGCGCCAAAGCCCACGCCGCCCATCGGCAGGCCAAGACCCACAAGCACCAGCATGATGCCCGAGCAGATCACCTGCATCAGATAGGCCGCCGTCGCGATCCGGCGCATTCCCAGATGCACAACGAATTTCGCGTTCAGCACCGATCCCGACCCCGCCAGCAGCGCCATCAGAGCGAACCATTTCGGAAACGCCTCGGCGCTGGAGCCATAGGCCGTGAACAGTTGTTGCGACGAGGACAGCAGCGCGAACATCTGCCCGAAGCCCAGCGTCAGGATCAGTGTGTAAAGCCGCACTTCACGCTCGGCCAGCACTTCGCGCACACCCGCGACCAGCGTGCCAAGGCGCAGCGGGCGGCGGCGTTCCGGGGGCAGGGTTTCTGGTTGACGCAGATTGACCCAACTCATTCCGATCATACCAAAGGCGATGAACGCCCAGAATACGCCACGCCAGTCGCTCAGCCCGATGATCACCGCGCCGATGGACGGGGCGACGGCTGGCACAAGAATGAAAATCATCATGATGATCGAGGTGACCCGCGCCATTTCGCGTCCGGAATACAGATCACGCACCAGCGCCATCGGCACGATCCGCGGGGCGGCGGCCCCCAGACCCTGCAGCGTGCGCGCGATCAGCAGCGCCTCGAGGCTGTTGGCCTGCGTCGCCAGAAGCGTGCCAAGCATATAAATCACGATGCCCACGGTGATCGTGCGTTTGCGCCCGAAGGCATCTGACACCGGGCCCACAACAAAGGTGCCCACCCCCATGCCCAGCACGAAGGCGGTCAGCACCAGTTGTGCGCGATTGATATCGTTCGGCGACAGCTGTGCGGCGATCTCGGGCAGGGCGGGCAGCATCGCGTCGATGGAAAATGCCACCGTCGCGGTCAGCGAGGCCAGCATTGCGGTGAATTCCGGCAACGCCAGACGGCGCGGCCCCGGAGCGGCGGGAGAAACGGATTGGGTCACGGAAGATCTTTCGAGGTTCTGAACGCAGCAAGACACGCTCTGCGCGGCAAAAAACCAGAGATTGCGCATGAAACCAAGGGGGCGTTGCCGCGCAGAAGCCCGGCTCTCTGTGCACAAACGCCGGGAGGTTTAGCCCTGCGCCTGCCAGGCAGGATCTGCGGCCTCGGTGTCGGGCCCCGCCTCGGCCGCGCGTGCGCGGGCCAGATCGGCCAGTTCGTCGATCACCGAAAGCCAGAATTCGGGGCTTTGCGCCCCCTCGATCACATGCTGTTCGCCCAGAATGAAGGTCGGCATCGCCCGCACCCCGCGTTCGCGTGCATGGGCGTCATGCGCCAATACCGTGTCGCGATCAGCGTCGCTGGCCAGCAGCCGCGCGATCAGCGCCCGGTCGAGCCCGGAATTCGCGCCGATTTCGGTCAGCACCTCTAGATCGCCGATATTGCGCCCCTCGTGCCAGAACGCGCGCATCAACGCCGACATCACCCGGGTCTGACAGCCCTCGACCCCGGCCCAATGCAGCAAACGCAGCGCATTGACGGTGTTGGGCATCCAGTCAATCGCGGCCAGGTTCAGCGTGATCCCGCTTTCGGCGGCCGCCTCCAGCACCGGCAGTTGCCGTTTCGCCAGCGTCTCGCGGCCGAATTTTGCGGCCAGATAGGCATCGCGCCCCATGCCTTCGGGCGGCATCGTCGGGTTCAGCTGAAACGGATGCCATGCCAGAACGATCCCGTGTTCGGGGCGCGCCTCCAGCGCACGATCCAGCCGTGCCTTTCCGATCAGACACCACGGACAAACCGGATCAGCAAAGATATCGAGTGTGATCATTGCGGTCCCATTTCGGTGCCTGTCTAAAATGATTCTACCGCAGCGTGTGCCGCAGCAGGCGAACTTTCCCAAAAATATCTTTTAAACATAGGAAAATAAAGCCGAAACTTGGATTTCCTGATTGACGCAAGGGTCAATTGGTTCGGGGCCAGGTCTCGCGCAAGCTGCGGCGGTTGATCTTGCCGTTGGGATTGTGCGGCAGCGCGGGCAAGGCGCGCCATAGCCGTGGCTGTTTGTAGCGCGCAAGCCGGGCATTTGCATGCGCGGCCAGATCGGCCTGGGCGGCAGGGCCGGTCCAGGCCAGGGCAATCAGGCTGGTCTCGCCCGAGATGCGGATCTCGACCGCTGCCACCTCGCCCGCGCCGGGGCAGGTGGCCATCACGGCCTCGACCTCAAGCGGGCTGACGCGAAACCCGCCCGCGTTCATCATGTCATCATCGCGGCCCAGATAGGTGATCGCGCCATCGTCGGCCATCGCCACGGTGTCGCCGGTCACGAACCAATCGCCCGCGACCCGCGCGGCGGTTTCTTCGGGCGCGCCCCAATAGCCCAGAAACAGCCCCGGGTCGCTGCGGTGCACCGCCAGCGTGCCGGGGGTGCCACGTGGCACCGGCTGGCCTGCGTCATCCAGCACCGCGACGCGGCGCCCGGTTTGCGGATACCCCGCCGTGCCGGGCGGCGCCGGGCGGTCAGGCGCGCCCGAGATGAAGGTCGAGCATTCCGACATCCCCAGAGCCTCGAAGATTTTCGTGCCGGTGGCCGTGTTCCAGCGCGCCCGCAGGGTGTCGGGCAGGGCCTCGCCCGCGCTCAGGCCGTGGCGCAATTTGGGCAGGGACAGCGTGTCGTGATGCTTCAATATCTGCCGGTAAACCCCTGGGGCCGCAGCGAAAAGCGTCGCGTCAAAGCGGCGCAGCAAGAGCGGCAGCTGAGCGGGCGTGACGCCTGCGCCCGGGATCAGCGCGGTGGCGCCCAGCGTCCAGGGGTCCATCAGTCCGGTGCCCAGCGTATAGGTCCAGTTGAAGGCGCCCGCATGCAGCAGCCGGTCGGCCTCGGTCAGCCCGTACCAGCCCTGATGCATCATCTGCCGCGCCCAGATCGCCCGATGGGCGTGCATCACCGCGCGCGGCTGGCCCGAGGTGCCGGAGGTGAAGATGATATAGGCCAGACGGTTCGGGTCGCTCCTGTCATAGGCGCAGGGTGGCAGTGCCTCGAACCCGCGCAGGTCGGCTTCCGACAGGATCCGCATCGGCAGATCGGGCAGGGCGATGCCCTCGCCCGCCACCACCGCCGCAGGCGTGATCTGCGCGGCCATCTTGGTAATCTCGGGCGCTGTCAGCTGCGATGCGGTTGGCACCGGCACCAGCCCCACGGCAATCGCGCCCAGATAGGCCACCGGAAATTCGGGCGTATTGCCCAGCCGCAACAAAACCCGGTCGCCGGGTTGCAGCCCCGCCGCCAGAAAGCCGCTGCCCGCACCGCGCACCGCCGCCTCGAGCCGGGCATAGGACCACCGCTCGGCACCGCCGGGGCGCAGGATCTGCAACGCGGATTTCTCGGCCAGATCGGGCGCACGCGCCAGCACATGCGCGGCCATGTTGAAGGCCTCGGGCGCCGGCGGCAGTGGCGGTGATGCGTGGACAGAGTTCATGGCTTTCTGCTACGTCAGGGGTCTGAGCGATGCAAGCCGGAGCCGGCCATGAGTGAAATCGAACACGCCAAAATCATTCGGATCGCGCGCGAGACCGGCGAAGAGGTGGTGCCCGAGCCGATTGATCTGGCGCATCGGGTGCGTGAGCTGCGCCGCGCGCGGGGCTGGACGCTGGAGCAGGCGGCGGGTGCCGTCGGGCTGGCGCGCTCGACCCTGTCGAAGATCGAGAACGGGCTGATGTCGCCGACCTATGAGGCGCTGAAAAAGCTGGCCGAGGGGCTGGAGATTTCGGTGCCGCAGCTGTTCACCCCGCCCAGCAAGGGGCAGATCACCGGACGGATGGCGGTGACCAAATCGGGTGAGGGGCAGGCGCATATCACCACCACCTATGAACATGAACTGTTGGCCGGGCCGCTGCGGGCCAAGCAGATGCTGCCCTATCGCGCCCGGATCCGCGCCCGGTCGTTCGAGGAATTCCACGGCTGGGTGCGCCATGACGGCGAAGAAT
Source organism: Paracoccaceae bacterium (assembly GCA_028749255.1). Lineage (GTDB taxonomy): Bacteria > Pseudomonadota > Alphaproteobacteria > Rhodobacterales > Rhodobacteraceae > Rhodobacter. Next base: position 19,808 of record JAQTYE010000012.1, read on the forward strand.
TCCTGTATGTGCTGACCGGGATCGTGCGGTTGTACACCGAGTTTTACGAACCCGTCGATCTGAAGCGCGGCGACAGTGCCTATTACGACGCGACGATGGGGCATAACCTGATTTCGATCAGTGACGAGGATGCGACCGTGTTGTGGGTGACCTCGTTGACCTGAGCGCAGCCGTCAAGCGATGCGCTCAGGCGGGGACGATGCAGGGGGCGCTGCCCCCTCGGGCCTTTGGCCCTTCCCCCCCGGGATCTTTGGGCCAAAGTGCAATGGGGGGCGGACCCGAACCAGCTGGGCCGGGATCGGCCTTAGCCGTCGTCGCCAAACCGCGCGTCATCGTCGGATTCGTCTTCGCCTTCGCCCACATATTTCGCGCTCAGCTGGATCGAGTGATTGTCGTGATGCGGGTCCATCACCACATCGGCGGGCAATTCGCCGCGCAGCCAGTCGAGGATCTCTTCGCGGGCCTCGGCGGTGCTTTGCGCGCTCAGCCCGGCGATATAAGTGATGAAGGCGCGTTGATCGCCATCGACGGCTTCCAACTCGACCTCGTCGGCGGCGGGCCAGCGTTCCAGGATTGCGTCAGAAAACGCAGCCCAGTTTTCCTGAACGTGATGCCATTTCATGTCTGTTCTCCTCCTGACGGCGCCCCCTCTGCGCTGCCAAGGTCAAGTTTGCGCCCGCGCGGCGGGGATGCAAAGCAAAATCGCACGAGAGGGTTTGCAAAGGCTTGCGGATCAGAACCAGTTCTGAACCGTGCGCGCCCCGCCTGCCACATCTTCGCCAACGCCGGCCACTGTGTTGCATCCGGCCATAGCAATGGCCAGAGCGGCCATAAGGATCAGTTTCTTCATTGATCTGCCTCATACCACCAAACATCGGGCTGAAAGCCCGGCCAATCCCCATATAGCGGAAGCCGTGCGGGGAAGTGAAGGGTGCGGGTATGCGCAAGGCGGGAAACCCGCGCATACCAGCTGGGAATGACATAGCGCCCCGCCGTCAAGATCCGGTCAAGGGCCTGCACCGCGGCGGTAAAATCCGCCGGATCGCGCGCATTCAGCATCGCGTTCACCATCGCCTCGGCGGCGGGCACATCCATGCCCATCCAGTTGCGCGAGCCCGGTTCGTTCACCCCGCGTGCGCCCCAATAGAGCATCTGTTCATTGCCCGGGCTGAGGCTGAGCGCGCGCCAATACCACGCCATGTCGAAGTCGTAGGCATTGGTGCGGGCCTTGTATTGCGCATCATCCACGGTGCTGACGCTCGGGAAAATTCCCAGCCGCGAGAGGGCCTCGATATAGATATCGACCACTGACGAGGTTTCGGCCGCCCCCTGTTGCAGCACGATTTCAAAGCGGAACGGCATGCCCTGTGCGTTTTTCAAAACCCCGGAGTCATCCACCCGCCACCCCGCTTCGTTCAGCAGTTTCAACGCTTTGCGGGTATTGGCGCGGTTCAGTTCCGTGCCGTCCGAGACCGGCAGCGTGTAGCCCTCCATCACACCCGGAAGCAGATCGGCGGCATAGGGTGCCAGCAGATCGGCCACGCGACCTTCGGCGGGCCCCGGCGTCATCCCAAGCCCCGAGTTCGAGAAATACGAGGTGATCCGCGGCTCGGTGCCGCTGTTCAGCGTGGTGTTGATGAATTCGAAGTTGAACGCCAGCGTCAGCGCCTCGCGCACCCGCCAGTCGGAAAACAGCGATTTGCGGGTGTTCATCACCAGCCCCTCGATCCCCGAGGGCCGCTGGTGCGGGATTTCGGATTTCACGACAGCGCCCGATTTCACCGCCGGGAAATCATACTCGCGCGCCCATTTCGCGGCGTTGGTTTCGCGCCAGGTATCGATTTCACCGCCCTTGAAGGCCTCGAACACCACGCCGCCGTCGCCGAAATAATCATAGCGGATCTCGTCGAAATTGTGCAGCCCGTGGTTGAAACCCAGATCCTTGCCCCACCAGTCGGGGTTGCGTTTCAGGCTGATGTATTTGCCCTGCTCGACATGGTCGATCACATAGGGCCCGGACCCCACCGGCACGATCTGCGTTGCGTTGGCGAAGTCATGGCCCTGCCATTGCGCCTTTTCCAGCACCGGGCGCATCCCCATCAGCAGCGCCAGTTCGCGGTCAGGTTCGGAAAACGTGAACCGGACCGAGCGCGGCCCGGTCTGTTCCATCTTTGCGACCTTGCGCCAGGCGTTCTGATACCGCGGGTGGCCTTCGGTGCCCAAGGTCTCATAGGACCACATCACGTCCTCCACGGTGACCGGGGCGCCGTCGGAAAACCGCGCGCCCTCGCGCAGGGTGAATTCGACCCAGGAGCGGGCGTCGTCGGTATCGACGCTTTCGGCCAGCAGACCATAGAGCGTGAAGGGTTCATCCATCGACCGCGCCATCAGCGATTCGGCGACATAAGCGGAAATGCCCTGGGCTGCGCGGCCGTTCAGGATCCAGGGGTTGAGCGAATCGAAACTTCCCGATTCGCCCATCCGAATCCGACCGCCTTTGGGGGCATCGGGGTTGGCGTAGGGAAGATGATCAAAGCCCGCAGGCAGGGCCGGTGCGCCATACATGGCGATTCCATGCTGCGGCTCGGCCCAGGCCGCAGCCCCAAGCAAAACAGGGGCCAAAGCGACGACTGCACCGCGAAGCGCATGGAAAAACACCGATCCTGTCATGGCAACAATCCTTGGTTTACCTGTCTTTTCAGTGCGGAAGCTAATGGGGCGACGGGGGGGACGCAAACTTTTCCCTTGGATGCGGACGATGAAACGCTTATAAAGTCCTCACTGCTCGATAGGTTTCTTGCCTGTATGAAACCTGCCTCATGACTTAACGCCCGCCTTGTGCGGGCGTTTTTTTTGGCGCGATGGCCAGAGCGGGGCAAGACCCCGCGCCGCCCGATCACAGAGCTTTGTTCTTCAGCCATGGATATTGCCGCGCCTTGGGCTAGTGTTGCGGCAGACCAAGACTGCAGGAGGCAGACTACAATGACGCTCAAAGGCAAGACCGCCATCATCACCGGCTCCAACTCGGGCATTGGCCTGGGGGTGGCGCGCGAACTGGCAAAGGCGGGGGCAGATGTCGTGCTCAACTCTTTCACCGACCGCCCCGAAGATCACGCGCTCGCCGCCGAGATCGGCGCGGAGTTCGGGGTGAACGCACGGTATATCAAGGCGGACATGTCGAAAGGTGAGGACTGCCGCGCGCTGATCGCACAGGCAGGCAAATGCGATATTCTGGTCAACAACGCGGGCATCCAGCACGTCGAGCCGATCGAAACCTTCCCGCCCGCGACCTGGGACCGGATCATCGCGATCAACCTCAGCTCGGCTTTCCATACCACCGCGGCGGCCCTGCCGATGATGCGGGCTGCAGGCTGGGGACGGATCATCAACATCGCCTCGGCGCATGGCCTGACGGCCTCGCCGTTCAAATCGGCCTATGTCGCGGCGAAACACGGCGTTGTGGGCTTTACCAAGGTTGCCGCGCTGGAAACCGCGGAGGAGCCGATCACCTGCAACGCGATCTGCCCGGGCTATGTGCTGACGCCGCTGGTCGAGGCGCAGATCCCTGATCAGATGAAGACCCACAACATGGGCCGCGAAGAGGTGATCAAGAAGGTCATGCTGGAACGCCAGCCCTCGCGCGAATTCGCCACCACCGAACAGATGGGCGGCACTGCCGTGTTCCTGTGCTCGGATTACGCGGCGCAGATCACCGGCACCACGATTTCGGTCGATGGTGGTTGGACCGCATTGTAAGCGCGCACGGAACTCAAAGCGGGCAGGGGGCGCCGCCCCCCGCTTCGCGTCCCCCGGGATATGTGTGCTTTGTTGACAGCCGAGACCTGTCTTCAACAAAACGCAACTATCCCGGGGGGTGAATATGCGCATGGTGCCAAGACCCTGCCTTGAAAGGACAGCCAATGAAAGCCAAGCGTATCAATCTGGCGCTGCAGGGGGGCGGCGCGCATGGCGCCTTTACCTGGGGGGTTCTGGATCGGCTGCTGGATGAACCCTGGCTTGAATTTGCCGCGATTTCGGGCACGTCAGCCGGGGCGCTGAACGGGGCCGCGCTAAAGGCGGGGTTGGTGCGGGGCGGGGCCAAGGCCGGGCGGCAGCATGCGCGTGAAAATCTGGACTGGCTTTGGTCGCAGGTGGCCGAGGTGAACGACCTGCGGCTGGATCGCTGGGTGTCGGCGCTGTTTCCCTATCCGCAGGCGATCAACCGCTGGATCGAAGCTTTCGCCCCCGCGACCTGGATGGAACAGCTGGGGCGGATGGTGTCGCCCTATGATTCCGGTCCGTTCTATGTCAACCCGCTGGAGCGGATCGTGGCGCGATTTGAATACGAACATGTCTGCGCCCAGGCGGGGCCTGCGTTTTTCGTATCGGCCACCAATGTGCGCACCGGCAAGATCCGGGTGTTTTCGGGCGCCGAGGTCAGCGCCGATGCGATTCTGGCTTCGGCCTGTTTGCCGAACCTGTTTCGCGCCATCGAGATCGACGATCCAAAGACCGGCCAGCGTGAGGCATTCTGGGACGGCGGCTATACCGGCAACCCGGCGCTGTTCCCGCTGTTCGAACCACAGTTTCCGCGCGATATCGTGATCGTCAACATCAACCCGCTGCGGCGCGAAGAGCTGCCCCGCACGCCCAGCGAAATCGAAGAGCGGATCAACGAGATCAGCTTCAACTCATCGCTGCTGCGTGAATTGCGCGCGGTGAATTTCGTGCGTCGTCTGCTGGCCGATCAGCGCCTGCCCGAGGGCACGATGAAGGATGTGCTGATCCATATGGTGGGCGACGATGATACGATGACCGATCTGGGGGCCTCGTCCAAGGCCACGCCCGCGCTTGGCACGCTCAAGCGGTTGAAAGAGGCGGGGCAGGCGGCCGCGGACCGTTTCCTGACCGCGCATAGCGGCGATCTGGGTCAGCGTGCCTCTGTCGATTTGACGGCCTTGTTTTCCTGAGCTTTCGCGGTTTTACCCTCGGCAGATTTTGCAGGTTTCGGGCTGGGATAGACCAGTCCGGCCGAAATGATCAGCTTGGCCGCATCTTCAACCGACATTTCCAGATAGGTGATCTGGCTTTCCGGCACGAACAGCAAGAACCCCGACGTCGGGTTCGGCGTGGTCGGCAGGAAGACCGAAATCAGCGGGTCCTCCGCAGTTCCCTGCCGGGCGACCTCGCCCTTGGCGCGCGATGACACAAAGGCGATCGCTTTCAACCCCGGGCGCGGGTAATCCAGCATGCAGGCACGGTCGAATTTCGCTTCGTCCGAGGTGGAAAACACCGTCTCGGCGATCTGTTTCAACCCGTTATAGACCGAGCGCACAACCGGCATCCGATCCACCAGATGCTCGCCCCAGCGCAGCAATGACCGCCCGATCAACCCCTTGGCCAGCCAGCCGACAATCACCGTGAAGATCAAAAAGATCAGCACGCCGATACCGCGCAGATTGATGCCGATGTAATGTTCGGGGCGGTATTGCGCAGGGATCAGCGGCAGCACCCAGCTGTCCACCCAGCCCGCCACCGTCCACATCAGCCAGATCGTCAGGCCAATCGGGGCGATCACCACCAGCCCGGTCAGGAACGAGGCGCGCAGCCGCGCAAAACGGCTTTTGCGGCGGACAGGTTCATGCGGGGGGATGGTCATGGCGGCGGGGATCCTGTGGCGGTTTGATCGTTTAGGTAGGCGCCCCCGGCCCCCGCCGCAATGGGCGCGCTAACGTTGCGCCACGATTTCCGCTGCAATGCGGCTTGCCAGTCGCGCATTGTTCAAAACCAGCGCGATATTGGCCCGCAACGACCGCCCGCCGGTCAGTTCGAAAATCCGCTGCAGCAGGAAGGGCGTGACCGCCTTGGCCGCAATCCCCTGCGCGGCGGCTTCGGCCAGCGCGGTTTCGATCACCGGGGTGATCTCGGCGCGCGGGATCTCGGCTTCGGCGGGGATCGGGTTGGTGATCAGCTGCCCGCCCGGCAGGCCAAGGCGCGCGCGCATCAGGTGGGCGCCTGCGATCTCGGCCGGGGTGTCGGCGCGCAGGGGGGCGGTCAGGCCGGAACTGCGCGACCAGAAGGCGGGCAGGTCGTTCTGGCCATAGGCGATGACCGGCACGCCGTTGGTTTCCAGAACTTCCAGGGTTTTCGGAAGATCCAGAATGGCCTTGGCGCCCGCCGCCACCACCGTCACCGCGGTCTGGCCGAGTTCCGCCAGATCGGCGGAAATATCAAAGCTGTTTTCGGCCCCGCGATGCACGCCACCAATGCCGCCGGTGGCAAAAACCGCAATCCCCGCCAGTTGCGCACAGATCATCGTGGCCGCGACCGTGGTGGCGCCGGTCGCCCCCGAGGCCAGACAGACCGCCAGATCGGCGCGGCTCAGCTTCATTACGCCCTGCGCCTGCGCCAGCCGCTCCAGTTCGGCCTCGGTCAGACCGATGTGGATATGCCCGCCCATCACCGCGATGGTGGCGGGCACGGCGCCTGCGGCACGCACCTCGGCCTCGACCGCGCGGGCGGTTTCAAGGTTCTGCGGATAGGGCATGCCATGGGTGATGATGGTGGATTCCAGCGCCACGACAGGGCGGCCCGCATCCAGGGCGGCGCGGACTTCGGGGGCATAGGTGAGGGGGGCGGTCATGTGGCCATATCTCCTGAAACGTAACGGGCGGCGGCGCGCAGCGCGCGGGCAAGCGCATCGGCGCGCGCGGCGCCTTCGCGTTCGGCCACGATATGGGCTGCCATGAATGTATCGCCCGCGCCGGTCACGCGGGTGACCATGACGGCGGGTGGTTGGGCGGTCAAAACCCCGTCAGGTGCGGCATCGGCCGCCACCCCGCCGCCATCGGTGACCAGCACCCGCTGGGCGCCCCGCGCCAGCAGACCCGCGGCGGCACTGGGCGCATCGGGAAAATCGCGCTGGCACAGGATGCCCGCCTCTTCAAGGTTCACATAAAGCGTCGCGCGCGGGTGGGACAGCAGCGGCGCCAGCCGCTCTGCCTTGCCGGGGCTGGCGGGCGCGACCCGCAGATCGGCCTGCGCAAACAGCGGCGATTGCGCGATCTCGCTCAGCAGCGCCTGCGTCAGGTTGCCATCCAGCGCGACCAGCCCGGACCAGGGCGCAGCCGCATCGCCCAGCCGACCATCGGCCAGCGGACGCAGGATCTTGTCGCCCGCCGATTCCAGCGAATGGGCATCGGCGATGGCGGCAATCAACCCGTTCGCGCCTTCGATCGCCATATAGCGGTCGGTCGGCAAATCCTCCGAGCGGTACACATGGGCGCAGTCGATGCCCAGCATCGCGGCCTCGGCCATCAGATCCGCGCCCTGACTGTCGCGCCCGATGGCGGTCAGGACCGCCGGACGCAGCCCGAACCGCGCCAGTGTCATCGCGATATTCATCGCCACGCCGCCGGGAATGCGGGTGATCCGCCCGGCCACATCCGAGCCCGCCCGCATATGCACTGGCGCGCGACCGATGATGTCCCACAGCACCGAACCGATGCACAAAATATCTGGTGTCTTGTCCATGCCCTTTGGTGCCCCGCCTTTGACCCGTGCGCAAGAGCCCAGAGCAGGCAGGGGGGCGTTGCCCCCCTCTGGCTGCGCCATTCACCCGCCAGAGTATTTGTGCCAAAGAGAAACCTGCGCGCGTCGTCTTGGCCAAATACGCCCGCCGGAGGCATCCCGGCCATGCCAAATGGCATCTTGGGCTTGCAACGGGGCGAAAACCCGGCTAAAGGGCGCGCACTTCACAGGCGGAGGCGGGCCCTCGGGGGAGAAATCCCTGAACGGTCCACCGGTTGGGCGTATGCCCTTGCTCCTCCGCTCAGGCGTAAACCGGAAAAGGACCAATAGAATGGCGCTTCCCGAATTCTCGATGCGTCAGCTGCTTGAAGCTGGCGTTCACTACGGCCACCAAACGCAACGCTGGAACCCCCGCATGGGCGAGTTCATCTATGGCGAGCGGAACGGCATCCACATCCTCGACCTGACGCAGACCGTTCCGATGCTGGACGCGGCGCTGAAAGTCGTGCGTGACACCGTCGCGAAAAACGGCCGTGTGCTGTTCGTCGGCACCAAGCGTCAGGCGTCGAAAGCCGTCGCTGACGCCGCTGAAAAATGCGCGCAGTACTACATGAACCACCGCTGGCTGGGTGGCACGCTGACCAACTGGAAAACCGTGTCGCAGTCGATCTCGCGTCTGAAACAGATCGACGAGATCATGGCATCGGGCGCCGAAGGCCTGACCAAGAAAGAGCGTCTGGGCATGGAACGCGAGCAGGCCAAACTGCAAGCGTCGCTCGGCGGGATCCGCGAAATGGGCGGTCTGCCGGACCTTCTGTTCATCATCGACGTGAACAAGGAAGACCTGGCGATCCTGGAAGCCCAGAAACTGGGGATCCCGGTTGTGGCCGTGGTTGACACCAACTGCTCGCCCAAAGGCGTGGACTACATCATCCCGGGCAACGACGACGCGGCCCGTGCGATCGCGCTGTATTGCGACCTGGTTTCGCGCGCGGCGCTGGACGGTATGACCGCGCAAATGGGCGCGGCCGGTGTGGACCTTGGCGCGCTTGAAGACGCGCCGGTCGAGGAAGCCGCCGAGGCAGCCGAAGCCTGATCTTGATGGGGGCGCGCCGTGGCGGGCCCCCAACCGCGTGCGACGGCATGAACCGTCACACCACTGACACGGGGCGGGGGTACCCCGCCTTCGACATTCCCATTCGAGGAGAGCCCAGATGGCAATCACCGCAGCGATGGTGAAGGAACTGCGCGAGACGACCGGCGCAGGCATGATGGACGCGAAAAAAGCGCTGACCGAAAACGACGGCGACATGGAAGCCGCCGTTGACTGGCTGCGCACCAAAGGCCTGGCGAAAGCCGCCAAGAAAGCTGACCGTGTGGCCGCCGAAGGTTTGGTGGGCGTGGCTGTGACCGACGGCAAGGGCGTCGCGGTCGAGTTGAACTCGGAAACCGATTTCGTTGCGAAAAACGCCGACTTCCAGTCGTTGGTGCGTGAAATCGCGAAAGTCGCGCTGGAAACCGGCGAGTCGATCGAAGTGCTGAAAGCCGCGCATCTGAACGGCACCCCGGTGGAAGACGTGCTGACCGGCGCCATCGCCCGGATCGGCGAGAACATGACCCTGCGTCGCATGCACGTTCTGGAAGGCGACACGGTTGTGTCCTACGTCCACAACGCCGCAGCCGAAGGCATGGGCAAGATCGGCGTTCTGGTTGCGCTGACCGGCCCGGCCGACAAGGCACAGGAAATCGGCAAGCAATTCGCCATGCACATCGCCGCCACCGCGCCGCTGTCGCTGTCGGAAGCCACCCTTGACCCGGTTCTGGTCGAGCGCGAGCTGCAGGTGCAAACCGCCAAGGCGCTGGAAGAAAACGCCTCGTCGAACAAACCCAAGCCCGATGCCGTGATTCACAACAACATCATCCCGGGCCGGATGAAGAAATTCCTTGCCGAGAACACGCTGCTCGGTCAGGCGTTCGTCATCAACCCCGACTTGACGGTTGAACAAGCCGCGAAAGAAGCTGGCGTTGAAATCACCGGCTATGCCCGCGTCGCCGTTGGCGAAGGCATCGAGAAAAAAGAAGAAGATTTCGCCGCCGAGGTCGCCAAGACCCTGCAAGGCGCCTGATCGCTTCTGGCAAGATCTGCAAACGCCGTCCTTCGGGGCGGCGTTTTGCGTTTACGGGCGCGGGCAGGGGGCAAAAATATCCGCGGTGCCCCTATGGGCACCGCAGACACTGACACACGGGATGATCGTGAAAATAGTCACGGCCCAGACAGTCGATAATACGCCGCAGGGCCGCATCCGGTTGCCCGGAAAAAAACAGACGCACCGCGACCAAAACCCACGGCTGTCTATTTTCTGTTCCTGGCCGAAGCCACCACTCAAGGAACATGTCCATAAAAGTCAATTTGCCCGGCGCTGGCTAGTCGGGTATCCCTGACCTTGCGTAATTTATTTTGCACCTGCAGCATTTGCGCGGGCAAATTTATACGTTTCTCAGGGTTTCATGGCGTTTTGGGACGTGGGGTTTGGGGACGTGCTGGACAGGAAGATCTGTTTTTGCAGTGATGCCTTCAGCACAGCCTGCGCCGTGGTGTCCACATCCAGCGCCTCGCGCGCAAGGCGCAGGTGCTTTTCCACCGTGGCCACAGTCAGTCCCATGATCAGTGCGATATCGGCGGTGGTTTTGCCATCCCCCACCCATTCCAGAACTTCGCGCTGACGTGCCGTCAGCGGGCGTCGGGCAGTGGCGAAGGGCATCGAGGAAATCCGCAAATGGGTGATCGTGTTGATCACCATCAACTCGCGCCCGTGTTCGTCCCAGATCGCATCGACATCATGCTGCCGCAGGGCAGCCTCGGCACAAAGCCCGATACCGCCCTTGCTGCGCACGTTGCGGTCCGGGAAGGAAATCGACACGCCGGCGCGCACGTTATGGCGCAGATTGAACTCGACCACCCGCTGCTCGGCCGCGCTGAGCCTGCCTGCGCGCATTTCGCTATCAATCCAGCGCCACGAGCAGGCCCCGACATTTTGCGCCGCCCATTTCACCATCGGCGCGTCGTTGAATACGCCCCCGCCGATGAATTCATCCAGATAGGCCTCGTCATGGTTCGACAAGATCAGCGTATCTTCCAGATTTCCAAAGCCATTTCCGGTGCGGAACCGGGTGAAAGCGTAAAACAGTCGATCAAACCCGAATTCGGCCATTCGCGCACAGTGCAAAGACCAGATCTGGTCGATTTCATGCAGGTTCAATAGTTTTTCGAGATGATCAAGCATCGCGCCCTCTTGAAGCAAGCGGTGTGGCTCGAATGCTGTGCCGCTCCTCCAAAGGCTGTTTTGCACGCATAGCAGGGCTCAATCAAGCATTTGTGAAGGTCTGGCGCCCGGGTGATGTGTCGCTGCGGAAAGAAGGATCAATCTTGCAACGGTTTGGGGCACAACGGGGCTCAGCGCGCCGTTTCGCACCGCGCCAGGGCCAGGGTTTCCTGCGTCAACGCCGGTGCCAGCGCGTTCAGCGCATCAAAATGCGTCAGCCAGACCTGCCCGCCGAGATGGGTGATCAGATCCGAACGCACCAGCCGGTCCATCACCGGGCCCTTGACCTCGGACAGATGCAGCCGGACGCCCGCATCTTTGAGCTGGGTATTCACAGCTTCCAACGCCTCAAGCGCCGAGGCGTCGATGAAATTCACCGCCGGACAATTCAGGACCACATGGCGGATCGCCGGGTCTGCTGCGACATGGCCATAGATCGTGTCTTCCACAAACCGGGCATTCGGGAACCACAGGCTTTCGTCAAAGCGGATCGACAGAACTTCGGGGGCCAACATCACGCGATGGCGGCGGTCGTTGCGGAAATGCTCGGTCCCGGGCACCTGGCCCATTACCGCATAGTGGGGGCGTGAACTGCGCCACAGATGCAGCAGGATCGACAGGCCGACGCCCGCGGAAATCCCGGTCTCGACGCCCATCGTCAGGGTCACCACAATCGTCGCGACCATCGCGGCCGCATCGCCCGGGCTATAGGCGAAGGTGCGCCGGATCGCGCCCAGATCGACCAGTGTCAACACTGCCACCACAATCGTGGCCGCCAGCGTCGCCTGGGGCAGGTAGTACAGCGCAGGGGTCAGCACCAGCGTGGCCAACGCCATGCCAATGGCGGTAAAGGCACCCGCCGCCGGGGTTTCGGCGCCGGCATCGAAATTGACGACCGAGCGGGCAAAACCGCCCGTCACCGGAAACCCACCCGACAGCGCCGAAGACAGGTTCGCGCCGCCAAGGGCCACCAGCTCCTGATCCGGGTCGATCCGCTGGCGGCGTTTGGCAGCCAGGGTTTGCGCCACCGAAATCGTTTCGACATAGCCCACGATGGAAATCAGCAGCGCGGGCAGGGCCAGTTGCCCCCACAGCGCCAGATCAAAGGGCGGCAGCGCAGGCATCGGCAGGCCTTGCGGCACCGCACCGACAACCTTGACACCGCGCGCCTCAAGTCCCAGCGCCCAGGTCAGCACGATTGTCACGATCACCGCCACCACGGGGGCCGCGCGCACCAGCAGGGCGGCCAGACGCGGCGTCACGCCACGCGCTTCAAGAACGGGTTTCAAGCCCTTGCGGGACCAGAATAAAAAACCAGTCGCAAAAATCGCGATCAGCACCGTCGGGATGTTGATATCGCCGAGATGCCCGGCCAGTCCGGCCAGAATATCAGGCAGGGTCTTGCCGCTGGCAGAGACCCCCAGAAGGTGCTTGATCTGGCTGGCGGCGATCAAAATTCCCGAGGCCGAGATGAAGCCCGAAATCACCGGATGGCTCAGGAACGAGGCAATAAACCCCAGCCGAAGCAGCCCCATCGCCAGCAGCATTGCCCCGGACAAAAACGCCAGCGCAATCGCGGCCCCCAGATATTCGGGCGTGCCCTTGACCGCGATTTCCCCGACGGCCGCCGCCGTCATCAGCGAGGCCACTGCCACCGGCCCAACCGCCAGCGCCCGCGAGGTGCCCAGAAGCGTATAGATCAGCAAGGGCGCAATCGACGCATAAAGCCCGACCTCGGCCGGAAGCCCCGCCAGCAGCGCATAGGCCAGCGACTGCGGGATCAGCATGATCGTCACGATAATCGCGGCGACCAGATCAGCCTCCAGTGTTGCGCGGCTATAGTCGCGCCCCCACGTCAAAATCGGAAAATAACGTTTTATCATGGGGATGCGATGCGTTCTTTCAGTGGCCTTCAGCGTGCTGGCGCAGCAGGGGCGCCAGACCCGAGTGATCATATCCCGCGCGTTCAGCGGCGGCGACGATGGTCCCGACCGGCGTGCCTTCGCGCGCCTGCCACATCGCCCACAGGTGCGAACTGCGCGTGCCCGAACGGCAATAGGCCAGAACCGGGGTTGCGACATCGGCCATCACCGCCTCGAAATCGGCGACCAGATCGGGGGTCAGCGCGCCGGGGAAATAGGGCAGGTGGTGATAGGCCATCCCCGCCGCCGCCGCCGCCGCCGCCATCGCCGCACTGTCGATCTGTTCCTCGACCTCGGTATCGGGGCGGTTGTTGATCAAGGTGCGATATCCCAAGGCGGCCGCCTGCGCGACCTCTTCGGGGGTAATCTGCGGCGCGACCGCAAATTCCGGCGTAATCTGCCGCAAATCCATGTCTGTCTCCCTTGGCCCGGTTCTCCCTCGGGCGGTATTGCCAGCTCAGAGGCCGTTGACCGGCACCTTCAGATAGGTCCGCCCGTCATCTTCGGGGGGCGGCATCTGGCCTGCGCGCATGTTGACCTGCAGCGAAGGGATGATCAAGCGGGGCATTGCCAGTGTGGCATCACGTTCGGTGCGCATCTTGACGAATTCTTCGGCCGATTTGCCGGCGCCGACATGGATATTGCGGGCCTTTTCCTCGGCCACGGTGGTTTCCCAGGCGTATTCATCGCGCCCCGGGGCCTTGTAATCATGCGCCACAAATATCCGGGTCGCATCTGGCAGCGCCAGAATTTTCTGGATCGATGCAAACAGCGCCTCGGCCGAACCGCCGGGGAAATCACAGCGCGCGGTGCCGAAATCGGGCATGAACAGCGTGTCGCCCACAAAAGCCGCGTCGCCGATCACATAGGTCAGGCAGGCGGGGGTATGACCGGGCGTGTGCAGCACATGGCCAGTAAGCGCGCCGATTTCGAACCTGTCGCCCTCGACGAACAGCTTGTCGAACTGACTGCCGTCGCGCTGGAATTCGGTGCCTTCGTTGAAGATCTTGCCAAAGGTGTTCTGCACCACCTTGATCCGGTCGCCGATGCCGATCTTGCCGCCCAGATGTTGCTGAATATAGGGCGCGGCGGACAGGTGGTCAGCATGCACATGGGTTTCCAAAATCCACTGCACATCAAGGCCTTGATCGCGAATATAGGCGATCACCGCATCCGCCGACCGGGTATCGGTGCGCCCCGAGGCATAGTCGAAATCCAAAACGCTATCCACCACCGCGCAGGCGGTGCTGGTGGGGTCCTTGACGACAAAGGTCACGGTGAAGGTGGCCTCGTCGAAGAAGGCTTTGACCTCTGGGTTCAACATGTCGGTCTCCATCATTGTGGCGTGGTCTTGTCTTTAGATATGGGGCCGGGGGCCGTGCGGATCAATCGGGCGCCCAGGCGGATTGGGCGCTCAAGCCCAGGGAAACTGCGCGACAATTCCGCCCAGCATGGCGAAATCGGAAAACGCGATGGCATGCGGCAACTCGGCCACCGGGGTTTTGCGATAGCCTTCGGTGAACAGCGCAAAGGGCA
>JAQTYE010000013.1 GCA_028749255.1 Paracoccaceae bacterium
CACTTCGTGCCAGATGTCGGCGGGCAGTCCACCGCCGGTCACGCCTGACAGCGGGCGGTTGTCGTCATAGCCCATCCAGACGCCTGCCACGTAATCGGCGGTAAAGCCGATGAACCAGGCGTCACGCGCGGCCTGTGTCGTGCCGGTTTTGCCTGCGACTTCGCGCCCGTCCAGTCGCGCGCGGCGGCTGGTGCCGCGTTCGACGCCCTGATGCATCATGTAGATCAATTCACGCGCGGCCTTCTCCGAAATCACCCGTTCGCCAATCCCGCCGCCTTTGCCAAACAGCGGCTCCGAATCGCCCTTCAGGCGCAGCTCGGTCAGGCCATAGGGCCGCACGGACGAGCCGCCATTCAGGATCCCGGCATAGGCGCCGGTCATCTCGATCAGCGTCGATTCCGACACGCCAAGCGCCACCGCGGGCCCGGCCGCCAGATCCGAGGCGAAGCCGAAATCCTGCGCGACCTTGCGCACCGCATCGCGGCCCACGGTTTCGGATACGCGCACCGTCGCGGTGTTGATCGATTCCGCAAGTGCCTGCCACAACGGGATCGGGCCCTTGTAATTCTTGGTGTAGTTCTGTGGCGACCATGGCCCCGAACCCTTGACGTTCAACGTCAGCGGCGCGTCTTCGACAATCGTGTCGGGCGTCCAGCCCAGATCCAGCGCCGCCGCATAGACAAAGGGTTTGAAGGTGGACCCGGTCTGCCGTTTCGCTTGGGTAGCGCGGTTGAAGGCGCCTGACACCTTGGTTGTGCGCCCCCCTACCATCGCGCGCACCGCACCATCCGCGGACATCACGATCACGGCGGCCTCGGCCTCGGACCCGGCTTTGACCTTGCTTTCAAAGATCGCCTTCATCGCCTCTTCGGCGGCAGTTTGCAGGCGCTGGTCCAGCGTGGTGTGGATCACCACATCTTCGGTCGTGTCTTTCGACAGGAAATCCGGGATCGTGCCCATCACCCAATCGGCGAAATAGCCGCCTGCACGGGCCTGCGCGGCCTCGGACAGGGTTGCGGGATTGGCGCGCGCATCCAGCCATTCGCGATCGCTCAGGAAGCCCTGATCATGCATCAGCGCCATCACCATCCCGGCACGTTCTTGCGACCGTTTCAGGTTCGAGGTCGGCGCATAGCGCGAAGGCGCCTTCAGCAGGCCGGCCAGCATCGCGGCCTGTTGCGGGGTCACATTGGCTGCGGACACCCCGAAATAGCGCTGTGCGGCGGCTTCGAACCCGCGCGCCCCCGCCCCCAGATAAGCGCGGTTCAGATAGATCGTCAGGATTTCGTCCTTGGTGTATTTCACCTCCATCGCAAGCGCGTAGGGGATTTCCTTGATCTTGCGCTGGACCCCGCCAGACCGGCAGTCGTCTTCATAGGCGGCTTCGGTCTTCCATTGTTTCGGGTCGAAGGGCACGCCCAGGCACAGCAGTTTTGCCACCTGTTGGGTGATGGTCGAGCCGCCGTTGCCTTCTAACGGGCCGCGGCCTTCGGACAGGTTGATGCGCACCGCCGAGGCAATGCCGCGCGGGCTGACACCGAAATGGTGATAGAAACGGCGGTCCTCGGTCGCGAGGATCGCGTTTTTCAGATAGGGTGAGACATTGGCCGCGGTGATTTGCCCGCCAAAGGTTTCGCCGCGCCAGGCAAAAACCTTGTCATTGCGATCCAGCAACGTGACCGAGCCGCGGTTGCGGCCATCCAGCAGCGCGCTGACTTCGGGCAGGCCGGAATAGTAATAAAACGTCGCCAACCCCAGAATCAGCCCGGTCACCAGTCCCAGACGCCATCCGACGCCCCACAGGATGCGCCACAGCAGCCGGGCCAGCCCAAGGATCGTTCCAACGATCAGGCCGTGCCGCCGCGGCGGGCGCGGGGCCTTGCGACGTTTGGCCGGTTTGGTGGTGGGTTTCGGCTTCGGCGCGGGGGCCGCTGCCAAATATCGTTTGTCCGCCACCAGCGGCCTGCGCCGCCCGCCTGTTCCTGCCATATGTCTGATCCGGTGCCTGTCGTTTTGCGCAGGTTACACCGCCAGACCGGTCTTGTGGAGCGACGAAAGATCACGATTCGGTTTTTGACATGATTAAAATTTGTGCAATGTGCACAAATTGTGCGTTTCTTGTGCGGTAACCGTCGCGTGATGCCTGTTCCATAGGCGGTGATTTCTTGTGCTGCAGATGCAGAATGGGCCTTCTGTCGGCGTGCGGTGTCTCACGGGACATCAGGAGTTGCTGACATAGGAAGGGATGACCGGTGAAACTCATCATTGCAGCAATCAAGCCGTTCAAGCTCGAGGAGGTGCGCGAAGCGCTCACCGCAATCGGCGTGCGTGGCATGATGGTGACGGAAATCAAAGGTTTTGGCGCGCAATCGGGCCACACCGAAATCTACCGCGGCGCGGAATACGCGGTGAACTTTGTGCCGAAGGTCAAGCTCGAGATCGTGGTGAACGACGCTCTGGCGGACGAAGTTGTCGATACGATCCTCAAGGCGGCGAAGACCGACAAGATCGGCGACGGCAAGATCTTTGTGCTGGACGTGAACCAGGCGGTGCGCGTGCGGACCGGTGAATCCAACGACGACGCGCTCTGAGACGCGATCAGGGGAAGTGAAAACATGAAAAACCTTTCGAAAATCACGGGTCTGGCGGCGGCGTTTGCGCTGGCTGGTCTGCCCGTGCTGGCGCAAGAAACGCCGGTAGCCGAGGTCGTGGAGGCCGTGACCGAGACCATGGACAAGGGCGACGTGTCCTGGATGATGACCTCGACGGTCCTCGTTCTGTTCATGACGATCCCGGGTCTGGCCCTGTTCTACGGTGGCCTCGTGCGCGCCAAGAACATGCTGTCGATCCTGATGCAGACCACCGTCGTCGCGGCGCTGATGATGGTGATCTGGGTGGTCTATGGCTATTCGTTCGCGTTCGGCGGCTCGACCTCGCCGTTCTGGGGCGGCCTGGGCAAACTGTTCCTGTCGGGCGTGACCACCGATTCGATGTCGGCGACCTTCTCGGATGGCGTTGTCATCCCGGAATATCTGTTCATGGCCTTCCAGATGACCTTTGCCGCGATCACCCCGGCGCTGATCATCGGCGCCTTCGCTGAGCGCGTCAAATTCTCGGCGGTGCTGCTGTTCTCGGCGCTCTGGGTCACCTTCGTGTACTTCCCGGTTGCCCACATGGTCTGGGACGGCGCGGGCATGATCTTCAACTGGGGTGCCATCGACTTCGCTGGCGGCACGGTTGTGCACATCAACGCCGGTGTTGCCGCTCTGGTCGGTTGCCTTGTCATCGGTCCGCGTATCGGTCTGGGCAAAGACATGATGGCGCCGCACTCGATGACGCTGACGCTGGTTGGCGCGGGCATGCTGTGGGTCGGCTGGTTCGGCTTCAACGTGGGTTCGAACCTTGAGGCGAACTCGGGCGCAACGCTGGCCATGATCAACACCTTCATCGCCACCGCCGCCGCCGTTCTGGCCTGGTCGCTGATCGAAGGTCTGGCACGCGGCAAGGCCTCGATGCTGGGCGCTGCCTCGGGCATGGTTGCCGGTCTGGTTGCCATCACCCCGGCTTGCGGCACCATCGGCCCGATGGGTGCGATCGTGCTGGGCGCTGTTGCCTCGCTGATCTGCTACTTCTTCGTGGCGGTCGTGAAAAACAAGTTCGGCTATGACGACAGCCTCGACGTGTTCGGGATCCACGGCATCGGCGGTATCGTCGGCGCGCTGGCCACCGGCGTCCTCTCGGCTCCGTCGCTGGGCGGCGCGATGGGCGACGATTTCTCGATCGTTGGCCAGGTGATCATCCAAGCGAAAGCCGTTGGCGTGACCATCATCTGGAGCGGCGTGGTGTCGTTCATCCTCTATAAAGTGGTGGATATGGTTGTCGGCCTGCGTGTCTCCGCCGACGACGAGCGTCAGGGCCTGGACCAGACCTCGCACGGCGAAAGCGCCTACCACATGTAATCCCCCACGGGATGCAAAACGGAAGGCCCGGGGATTTCCCCGGGCCTTTTGCTTTGGTGGTGGGGCGCACCGCTCAGTCCATATGGGCAACGGCCCCGGCGCCGGGGGGCTGCGCTTCGGGTTTGCGCAACAGTAGCGCCAGCGGCACGGCGCCCAGCGTCACCCACATCATCGCCTTGAAGTCGTTGACGTAGGAAATCATCAGCGCCTGCACCGTGACCATCTGGTTCAGCACATAGGTCGTCGCCGTCTGCCCGTATTGCGTCAGCGCAGATCCGCCTGTGCCCAACCCGCGCAGATTGTCGGGGGTGATCGCCGAGGCCAGCTCGGTATGGTTGACAGCCACGTTATGGGTCAGCAGCACGGTCACCAGCGAAATCCCGATTGAGGAACCAATGTTGCGCACCAGACTGAACAGTGCAGTGGCATCACCGCGAAATTGCGGATTGATCGTGGCGAAGGCCACGGTGGACAGCGGCACGAACACCAGCCCCAGCCCCAGCCCCTGAACCAGCCCGGACACCACAATCAGCGTCGCGTCCATCTGCGGGGTGAAGCCGGTCATGATTTCCAACGACAACGAGGTGAACAAAAGCCCCGCCACCACCATCTTGCGCGGGTCCACCACCCGCACCAGTTTGCCGGCAATGATCATCGTCACCATCGTTCCCACGCCGCGTGGCGCCATCACCATACCGGTGGTCATCACCGGATAGTTGAAGATGACCGACAGCATCGGCGGCAGCAGCGCCAGCGAGGCCAGCAACACGATGCCCACGACAAAGATGAACACCAGCCCGGTGGCGAAATTGCGGTCCAGAAACATCCGGGGGTCCAGAAACGGGTGCTCGGTCCCGGCGATCCAGATCACGAAAACCCAGAACCCGGTCAGCGCCAGCCCGGCCTCGATCCAGACCTCGGTCGATGCGAACCAGTCAACCTCGGCGCCGCGGTCCAGCATCAGCTGCAGCGCGCCCACACCGAGCGCCAGCATCGCAAAGCCCATGAAGTCAAACCGCCGGACCCGCCGCGCCATGTTCGGCAGATAGGCCAGGCAGCCCGCCAGCGCGATCGCCCCCAGCGGCAGGTTGATGAAAAACACCCAGCGCCAGTTCATCGTTTCGGTCAGATAGCCACCCAGCGTCGGCCCGATGATCGGCCCGACCATGATCCCGGCCCCCCACATCGCCATCGCCGAGCCGTGTTTCTCGCGCGGGTTGATGTCCAGCAGAAAGGTCTGCGACAGCGGCACAATGGCGGCACCAAAGACGCCCTGTGCCATGCGGAAGAAGACCATCGTCTCCAGGCTCCACGCGATGCCGCACATCATTGACGTCAGCACGAAACCCGCGATGGAGGCGACGAAAATCTCTTTGCGGCCAAAGCGTTCCGACATCCAGCCCGACAGCGGCGTCACAATCGCCGCAGCCACGATATAGGACGTCAGCACCCAGTTGATCGTGTCCGACGAGGCGCCCAGATCGGCCCGCATCGAGGGCAGGGCGACGTTGGCGATGGTGGTATCCAGCACCTGCATGATGGTCGCCAACATCAACGACAGCGTGATCAGCCCATGGTGCTTGATCTCACCATGGGGCGTGGGTTCCGGGGCGGCCATGGCTTAGTTGTCCGACACAGTGCCCGCATGCGCCAACAGCGCATCGAGTCGGGTTTCGGCATGGGTATCCACGGTGACATGCGCCGACAGGCCCGCGCGCAGACCGCTTGCGTCCGAGTCGGGCATCAACCGCAGCCGCACCGGCACCCGCTGGGTCACCTTGACCCAGTTGCCGGTGGCATTCTGCGCGGGTAGCAGCGCGAATTCCGCGCCCGTGCCCGCACCCACCGCCTCGACCACGGCGTCATATTCACGCCCCGGGAACGTATCGAATTCAATGGTTGCCTGCTGTCCGGGCTTCATGCTTTCGATCTGGGTTTCTTTGAAATTCGCCTCGATCCACAGATCGCCGGTTTCGACCAGCGTGAACAGCGACGACCCCGCCGAGACAAACTGCCCCGGTTTGAACGACGCCGCCTGATAGGTCACACCATCGGCTGGGGCGGTGACGGTCGTCAGCCCCAGATTATAGGCGGCCTTGTCGCGGGCAACCTGGGCGGCCTGCACGCTCGGGTGGGCCTCGGTCTTGATTTCGGGGTCATTCCCCAGCGCCGCCAGCGCCGCCTGCACATTCTGCTGGGCTGCTGCCAGGGCTTCGTTCGCGGCCGAGGCGTCATGCCGCGCGGCATCCAGTGCCGAGGTGGTGCCCGCCCCGCGCCCGGTGATGGCCTCTTGCCGTTTCAGTTCGGCCATCAGGTAATCGGCGTTGTCCTGCGCCAGCGTTTCCTGCGCGCGGGCAACCTGATAGGCGGCGCGCAACTGCGCAACCCCCAGCCGTGCCTGCGCCAGCGCCGCATCGGCTTGTTCCAGCGCCAGTTTATAGGGCTCGGCATCCACGCTGAACAGCGGATCGCCCGCTTTCACCGTGCCGTTTTCCTGCACGAAGCTTTCGGTGACGCGGCCCGACAGGTCGGACGCGACAGCGATGCGCGCCAGACGCACGGAGGCGTTTTCGGTCGCTTCATAGCGCCCGGCATCCAGCCACATCCAGCCGCCGCCCAGCACCAGTGCCAGCGGCAGCGCGGCCATCAGCCATTTCTTCGGTTTCGGTTTCACAATTTCAACGGTCATGATCGGTCTCGGGCGTGTTGGAGAGGTTCTGGATGATCTGACGCAGCGCGTCGGTCAGGAAATCGCGGCTGCCCGGGGGCAGCCCGGCCAGCGCTTCGTCGTATATGCCGTCGGCAATGCCCTTGGCTTCGGCCAGGGCGGCACGGGTTTTGGGCGTCGGCGAGACGATCCGCACGCGCCGGTCGTTCGGATCGGCAGTGCGGGCGACCCAGCCTGCCTCTTGCATGCGGTCCACCAGACGCGAGACCGAGATCGGTTCGATCTCGAGCACCTCGGCCAACCGCGCCTGCGGCATCGGCCCGTTGCGCATCAGATGCACCACAAGCCGCCATTGCGACGAGGTCAGGCCCAGTTCGGCGGCCCCGGCCTCGAACCGGCGCCGAATTGCGCGCGTCGCGTCATTGAGCAGAAAGCCAAGGCTTTCCTTGGGAACTTCACTATCGGTCATATCATCGCCTACCAAGAGGTAAGCAGAGATATTATAAGCGCGCTTATGAAATCAAGGGGAGAGTTTGTAAAAATGAAAATACGGCGGCATTTCTGCCGCCGTATTGTAGACGTCACCCGTCGGAGGAGGGCTCAGTCGGTGACGTCCATCTCTTCGGCCTGTTCGGTGCGGCGTGCGCCGATCATCCGGGTCTTGACCAGTTTTCCCACCACGATGGGCAGTACGAACCCCGCCAGCGCAATCGCCCAAAGCGCGATCGACAACGGGCTGGCCACCAGCGCCGACCAATCGCCATCCTTGATGGTGATCGCGCGGCGCATGTTCGATTCCATCGCATTGCCCAGCAACGTGCCCAGAATGATCGGCACCAGCGGCACGTCGAGCTTTCGCAACGCCCACCCCATAACGCCAAAGCCCACCATCACCAGCAGATCGAAGCTTGACCCCGAGATGCCATAGATCCCGACAAAGCTGACCATCGCCACCACCGGCATCAGGATGCGCGGCGGCACCATCAGCACGCGGGTGAACAACCCGACCATCGGAATATTCAGCAGCAGCAGCATGAAATTGGCGATGAACAGCGCCGCGATCAGGCCCCAGACCACATCGGGGTTGCGGGTAAACAGCAACGGCCCGGGTGTGATGTTCAGGCTCAGCAGAACTGCCAGCAGCACCGCCGTGGTTCCCGACCCCGGCACGCCAAGCGCCAGCATCGGCACCAGCGCCCCGCCCGCGGCGGCGTTATTGCCCGCCTCGGGGGCGGCCACGCCGCGCGGATCGCCCTTGCCGAAGGTGCCATCCCGATCCGAGATCTTCTTTTCAACAGAATAGCTCAGGAACGCGCCGAGCGAAGCCCCCGCACCGGGCAGAACCCCTGCCAGAAACCCCAACCCCGAGGCGCGCAACATCGCGCCGAAACTTTGCTTGAGCATCGACAGCCGCGGCCACAGGCGCCCGATTTCAATCTTGCGATGCGCGGCATCCGATTCGCCATGGCGGTGTTCAAGAAAGATGAACACCTCGGACAGTGCGAACAGTCCGACAATGGCGACCAGAAAGTCGATGCCGTCATACAGATGCACCTCGCCAAAGGTCATCCGCGGCACGCCGGTCTGCGTGTCAACGCCGATCATCGCCAGGCCCAGCCCCAGCGCTGCCGCAAAGGCCGATTTCGCCTGATTGGTCGAACTGACCCCGCCCAACGTGGCGAAGGCCAGCGTGAACAGCGCGAAATATTCCGCAGGCCCGAACAGTAGCGCGATCTTCACCAACTGCGGTGCCAGCAGGATCAGCCCCCAGGTTGCCAGAAACGACCCCACGAAGGACGCGATCCCCGACAGTGACAGGGCTTCGCCCGCCATCCCCTTTTGCGCCATCGGATAGCCGTCAAGGCAGGTCATCATCGCGGGCTCATCGCCCGGAATGTTCAGCAAGATCGAACTGATCCGCCCGCCATACATCGCCCCGTAATAGACCGAGGTCAGCAAGATCAGTGCGGGCGTCGCGCCCAGACCCAGCGTGAAGGCCAGCGGAATCAGGATCGCCACGCCATTCGACGGCCCGAGCCCCGGCAGCGCGCCCATGATCGTGCCCAAAAGACAGCCCAGCAGGGCCAGCGACATGTTTTGCCAGGTGATCGCAATCGCGAACCCATCGGCAAGGGAATTGAGAGTGTCCATTCAGCCCTCCGTCAGAAACCAAACGGCCCGGTGGCCAGCGCCAGCCCGAGCAAGAGGTGAAAAATTGCATAGATGCTCAGCGAGGTGGCCACGCCGATCACGACACTGGCCAGCGGTTTCGACCCAAGCCGCCAAGTCAGATAGCCCGAGGCAAACGCCGTCGCGATGATGAAGCCCAGCACCGGCAGCAGCTCGGCATAAAGCACCAGAACAACGATGGCTGCGATGATCTCGACCAGACGCATCAGCCCGGGCCAGACGGGTTCCGGGTCGGGGCGCAGGGCGATGGCGGCCGAGGCCAGCCCCAGCACGGCAGCGATGATCAGCGGAAACGCCTTGGGTCCGACAGCATCGGACAGAAAGCTTTCCTGAATGGCCAGTGCCGCGAAGGCATAGCCGATGGCCAGCAGAACGCCGAAAATACCGAAGATGCGGTCGCTCATGGGGGTCTCCTTGTGGCGGACGGAGGGGGCGGGCGGCGTGCCCGATATGCAAACGGGGGCGCCGGTGTGGCGCCGCCCGTCGAGTGATCTGCAGGCTCAGATCACTTGATGATGCCAATCTCGCGCGAGATGGATTCGATTTGCGCAACCGAGTCGGTCACGAAGCTTTCGAATGCGGCACCCTGCAAATCGAGCGGGGCCATGCCGTTGGCCTCCATCGTGGTTTTCCACTCGTCCGAAGCATAAAGCGCGCCGATCTTTTCGACCCAGCCTTCATAGGCCGCGTCCGACATGCCGCCCGGCGCATAGAACCCGCGCCAGTTCGCCCCGATCGCATCCACGCCCTGTTCCTTGGCGGTCGGGAACTTGCCGAATTCGCCTTCCAGACGCTCGGGCGCCAGCACCGCCAGCACCTTGATATCGCCCGAATCGACAAAACCCTTGGCTTCGGAAATGTCGCCGGTGAAGGCCTGAACAGACCCGGCCAGCAGCTGCGTCACCGCCTCGCCGCCGCCGTCGAAGGCGATGTATTTGACCTTGCGCACATCCTCGATGCCATAGGCATTTGCGGCGATCAGCACCTTCAGGTGATCCCAGCCGCCCACGGCCGAACCGCCCGCCACCGCAACCGAGGTCGGGTCGTTTTTCATCATGTCCAGCAGCTCGGGCAGGGTGTTGACCGGGCTGGAGGCGGCGACCGCGATCACGCCGTAATCGGCGCCGACCGAAGCAACCCAACGCACCTGGCCCATCGTATTGCCCGGAAACGCGCCTTGCGCCAGACGCGTGGCCGTTGCCGACGATGCCGCCACGATCAGGTCGTCATCGGTGTTGCGCTTGTTGACGACTTCGGCAAAGGCCACGCCGCCACCGCCGCCTGCCAGGTTCACCACCTGCATCGTCTTGTCGATCAGCTTTTGATCCTGCAGCGTCTTGCCAACCTGACGGCAGGTGAAATCCCAGCCGCCGCCGGGGTTGGCGGGCGCGATGCACTCGGGGTTGGCGGGCATGAAGCCTTCGGCCTGCGCGCTCAGCGCGGTGGCGCCCAGCAGCAGGGCAGCCAGCGAAAGGCGGGTTGCGTGAAACATCGGTGTCTCCTCCTCAAACGCGCGGGGGATGACGGCCCCGCTCCGCATGCCCGCGCACCGCACTTTGCGGTCTCCTCGCGCTGGGCTATGAAGGCTGTGTAAGGCGGCAACCTGTCACCAACCTGTCACGCCAGACGGGACCGCAGGGCCACCATGGGAAAGGGGCGCGATGCGCATTCTGATTGTCGAGGATGCAGCCGATATGGCCGAGGCGGTAGCGATCCGTCTGGGTCGCGTCGGTATGGCCTGCGACATCGCGCAAAGCCTGTTGGACGCCTGGGATTTTCTGGCGGTGCAGCGCTATGACGTGCTGATCCTGGACATCAACCTGCCCGACGGTCTGGGCACGGATCTGCTGGCGCAGCTGCGCGCGCGGGGCGACCGCACGCCGGTGCTGATGCTGACCGCGCTTTTTGCCGTCGATGACCGGGTGTCGGCACTGGATCTGGGCGCCGACGATTATCTGGTGAAGCCCTTTGACCACCGCGAACTGGAGGCCCGGCTGCGCGCCCTGCAACGCCGCGAGGCCGAGCAGAAAGACCCCGATATCAGGCTGGGGGCGCTGGTCTTCAGCCCCGGCACGATGGAGGCCCGTGTCGGTGACGAGCGGCTGGATTTGACCCGGCGTGAATTAGCTTTGCTGTGGCTTCTGGCGCGCAACGCCGGGCGGGTGATGAGCAAGGAACGGCTGTATGAAGGGTTGTTTTCTTTCACCGATGCCGATGTCGGGCTGAACGCGATCGAACTTTATGTCGCGCGGCTGCGCAAGAAACTGGCCGGGGCGGGCGTCAGTATCGAGACCTTGCGCGGGCTGGGCTATCGGATGCAGGCCGATGGCTGAGGCGGTTGCGCCGATGCCGCGCTCGCTGCGGCTGCGGGTGGTGATGGGGGTGCTCTCGCTCCTGTCGGTGGGCGGCATCGTGGTGGCGCTGGCCAGTTTCGCCTATGGCAGGCAGGCCGCCCGCGAGGCCTATGACCGGCTGCTCGTCGGGGCCGCGAATGATATCGCCGAGGCGATTGCGGTGATCGACGGTGCCCCGGTGGTGGATCTGCCGGTCTCGGCGTTTGATCTGCTGGCACTGGCACCCGATGACCGCATTTCCTACAGCGTGCGTGGCCCCGGGGGGGCGCTGCTGACCGGCTATGACCAACCGATCCCCGGCTCGATCAGCGCCGCGGGGCAGGGGTTTTTCGATTCCACCTTCGGTGGCGAGCGGGCGCGGTTTGTCACCGTGCCGCGCCGTTTTGCCGAGCGGGATTTTTCCGGTACGTTGCTGGTCACCGTGGGCCAGACGCTGAATGCGCGCAATGCGATGGCGCTGGGGCTGACGCGGGATGCGCTGGTTGTTGCGGGTCTTGCGGGGCTGGCCCTGCTGGGCTTTGCGCTGTGGGTGATCGACAGGGCGATGCGCCCGCTGTCGGAAATCGCCCGTGATCTGGCCAGTCGCGACCCGCATGACCTGACGCCGATGGATACCGCCGTGCCGGCCGAAATGGCGGTGATGGTGGGGGCGATGAACGGTTTCATGCGGCGGTTGGAGCGGCAGATCACCTCGATGCGCAATCTGATTTCCGACACCGCGCATCAGCTGCGCACCCCGGTCGCCGCCCTGCGGGTGCAGGCCGAACTGGCGGCCGAGGAACCCGACCCCGCGAAGGCCCGGCAGATGCTGGACCGGATCGCCGGTCGCAGCCGGTCACTGGGCGATCTGCTTGATCAGATGTTGTCACGCGCGCTGGTTATTCACCGCACCGATTCCGCGCGGCGCGCGGCGCTGGATCTGCGCGACATCGCGTTGGAGGTGATCGAGATGCGCGACCACGAACTGGTGGCCCCGGGCCGCGAGGTGGTGCTGGAGATCTGCGACGCCCCGGTGATGGTGCTGGCCGACGAGCTGTCGCTGTCCGAAGCCGCCAAGAACCTGCTGGGAAATGCGCTGCGCCATGGTGCGGGGCGGGTGCGCGTGGGCGCGGGCATCGAGGCCGGGCAGGCGGTGCTGTGGGTGGCCGACGCAGGGCCTGGCCCCGACCCGGCGACGCTGGCCCGGATCGGGCAGCGGTTCGAACGCAACGCCGCCTCGCGCGGGCAAAGCGCGGGGCTGGGCCTGTCGATCGCGCGGGCGGTGGCCGATGCCTTCGGCGGGCAACTGGTGTTGGAGCCGGGGGCGGACGGGTTTCGCGTGGCGCTGACCTTGCCGCTGGCGGAGGAGGTGGCGTGAGGCTGATACTTCATCTGATGTTGATCGCACTTCTTTGGACGGGCAGCGCCGCTGCGCAATCCAGCCAGGGCGCCACCCCCGAGGCGGTGGCGCAGTTCGGCCCGACCGATGCGCCCACGCTGTTGCTGCGTTCGACCACCGACATCGCCGTGCTGGCACCGGCAATCGAGGCCTTCGTCGCGGTCCATCCCGGTGTTGCAGTGACCTATGAACAATGGGGCTCGAATGCGCTTTATGATCGGGCGCGGGCCGAATGCATGGCGGGGGGCGGTGTTACGGATGCGTTGTTTTCTTCGGCGGTGGATCAGCTGGTTGAACTGGTCAATCTGGGGTGTGCGCAGCCGCACCGATCAGCCGCGACCGCCACCCTGCCTGCCGCCCGACGTTGGCGGGACGAGCTGTGGGGGCTGACGCGCGAACCGGCGGTGATCATCTATAACACCCGTCTTGTGCCCCCCGAGGATGTGCCCACTTCGCGCTTCGATCTGCTTGATCTGCTGCGTCGCGCCGATCAGCGCTATGCCGGGCGGGTCGCGACATATGATGTCGAGGCTTCGGGGCTGGGCTATCTGTTTGCCTTTGTTGACAGCCTGGAGGCCACAACCTTCGGTGCGCTGCTGGAAGGCTTCGGACGGTCGGGGGCGATTGCCACCTGTTGTTCGGCCGAGATCATTCAGGGCGTATCGCAGGGTCGCTATCTGGTCGCCTATAACGTGCTGGGCTCTTATGCCGACAGTGCGGCGGCGCCCGATGTGGCGCGGATCTGGCCGTCGGATTACACGCTGGTGCTGTCGCGCGGTTACATGATTCCGCGCGCGGCGGCGCATCCGGTCGCCGCGGCAGCCCTGTTGGATTTCCTTTTGTCCACGCAGGGGCAGGCGATTCTGGCGGCCTCGGGTCTGGTGGCGCAAGACGGCGCGGCGCAGGTGGGAACCCATGACACGAACACCCGGCCGATCCGTATTGCCCCCGCGCTGCTGGTCGCGCGCGACGCCCAGAAACGCGCGCAATTCATCCGTCGCTGGCGCGAGACCTTTCCGAACGGCGAGGGCGGCTAAGCGTGGGCGCGGGCAAGAAAACGTGACCCGGACGCGGGCCGTAATCCGTTTGACCCCGCCGCGCTGCGGGCGCAAAGTCGGCCTGTCCGCTTCTGCGAACCGCAACGGAGCCAGAGATGACAGAGCTGCAGCCAACCCTTGGAACCGTCGTCGCAATTCGCGGGGCGATCATTGACGTCAGCTTTGCCGCGGGCGATCTGCCCGCGATCAATGATGCGCTACGGATCGCTGACCCCGAAATGGCGCCCGTCACCGTCGAGGTGCAGGCGCATCTGGACCCTGTCACGGTGCGCACCATCGCGTTGCAGGCGACTTCGGGGCTGAAACGCGGGGTGCCCGTGCTGCGGCAAGGCGGACCGCTGCAGGTGCCGGTGGGTGACGCGGTGCTGGGCCGGTTGCTGAATGTGACGGGGGATATGGGCGATGGCAAACCCGCGCTGGGCGCCGAGGTGCCGCGCCGCTCGATCCATCATGCGCCGCCGGATTTCCGCGCGCAAAGTGGGGCTTCGACAATCTTCCAGACCGGAATCAAGGTGATCGACCTGCTGACCCCGCTGGCGCAGGGGGGCAAGGCCGCGATGTTTGGCGGCGCGGGTGTCGGCAAGACCGTTCTGGTGATGGAGCTGATCAATGCCATGGTCGCGGGCTATCAGGGCATCTCGGTTTTCGCAGGCGTTGGCGAACGCTCGCGCGAAGGCCACGAGATGCTGCAGGACATGACCCA
This sequence comes from Paracoccaceae bacterium, assembly GCA_028749255.1. GTDB lineage: Bacteria > Pseudomonadota > Alphaproteobacteria > Rhodobacterales > Rhodobacteraceae > Rhodobacter. Next base: position 14,311 of record JAQTYE010000013.1, read on the forward strand.
TGCGGGCGTTCTGGACCGCACCGTTCTGGTCTATGGCCAGATGAACGAGCCGCCCGGTGCGCGCTGGCGGGTGCCAATGACCGCGCTGGCGATTTCCGAATATTTCCGTGACGAGCAACACAAGAACGTGCTGCTGCTGATCGACAACGTGTTCCGGTTTGTGCAGGCGGGGGCCGAGGTGTCGGGCCTTCTGGGGCGGCTGCCGTCGCGCGTGGGGTATCAACCGACGCTGGCCAGCGAGGTCGCCGCATTGCAGGAACGTATCGCTTCGGTGGGGGGCGCGGCGGTGACCGCGATCGAGGCGGTCTATGTGCCCGCTGACGACTTTACCGACCCTGCCGTGATGGCCATCGCCGCCCATGTTGACAGCATGGTGGTGCTGTCGCGCGCAATGGCGGCGGACGGCATGTATCCGGCGATTGACCCGATTGCGTCCTCCTCGATCCTGCTCGATCCGCTGGTGCTGGGCGCTGACCATGTGCAGGTGGCCAATGATGTGCGCCGCGCGATCGAACGCTACCGCGAGATGCAGGATGTCATCGCCCTGCTGGGGATGGAGGAGCTGGGCCGCGACGACCGTCAGATCGTCGAACGCGCCCGCCGCCTGCAACGCTTCCTGACCCAGCCCTTCACCGTGACCGAGGCCTTCACCGGCATGCCGGGCCGGTCCGTGCCGGTGGCCGACACCATCGCCGGTTGCAAGGCGATCCTGGCGGGCGATTGCGACGATTGGGATGAAAGCTCGCTCTATATGATCGGCAATCTCGACGAGGGCCGCGCCAAGGAACAGGCCGCGCGTGCGGCGACCCAAAAGGGGGCGGCATGAGCGACCGCACCCTGCATCTGACCCTCACCACGCCGATGCGCCTGCTGGTGGACGCGCCCGGGGTCACCGCCCTGCGCGCCGAAGATGAGACAGGCAGCTTCGGCATCCTGCCCGGGCATGATGATTTTCTGACCGTTTTGCCCGCCTCGGTTCTGCGCTGGCATGGCCGCGATGGTGTGCCGCAGTTTTGCGCGCTGCGCGGTGGCGTGCTCAGCGTGTCCGGCGGCACCCGCGTTTCGGTCGCCTGCCGTCAGGCAACGCTGGGCGCCGATCTGGGCGCGCTGGAAGCCGAGGTGGCCCATTTGCGCGCCGACGAGGCCGATGCCGACCGCCGTGCCCGTGCTGAACAGATGCGGCTGCATACCAATGCGGTGCGGCAGATGATGCGCTACCTGCGGCCCGGCGCGATAAGCGCGCTGGACCACCCGACATCGGGACCGGCCGCCACGATGCAGGCGGAGGACAGCGCATGAGCCAGACCCCGCAAGACCCCGATCACCTGGCAGAAGCCGCCCGCCGCGCCGCCGAACGCGCCGCCTTGGGGCAGTCCGACCCCGAGCCTTCACTGGGCGCGCGGCTGGGGCAGATCGGGATTCTGGGCTGGGCCATCGTTGTGCCGATCTTGCTGGGCGTTGTGCTGGGCCGCTGGCTGGATCATCGGTTTGGCAGTGGCGTGTTCTTCACCGCCCCGGGCATCGGCCTGGGCGCGGTGATCGGCTTTCATGCCGCATGGAAATGGATGCATCGGACATGAGGTCTGCGTTTGACACCCTGACCACGCTGCCGCTGCCTGCATTGGCCGCACTGGGCTTTGCTCTCGGGCTGGTGCTGGGCGCGGTGCATTTCCTCAGTCTGCGCCGGGTGACGCGGATGTATGTCGCGGGTGGCGCGATGTTGCCCGCGCTGGCGTTGCAACTGGCGCGGTTTGGCGTCTTGGTCGCGGGGCTGGCGGTGCTGGCCAAACTGGGGGCGGCGCCTTTGTTGGCGGGTGCGTTGGGCATTCTGGCCGCACGCGCCTGGGTAATGCGGAGGGCGCGCGCATGAATTCCCCGCTCAGCCTCGAAACGCTGTTCCACATCGGCCCGGTGCCGATCACTTCGCCTGTGGTCATCACCTGGGGCATCATCGCGGTGACAACGCTGTTTTGCCTTTTCGCCACCCGCCGCCTGAGCGTGACGCCCGGCAAGCTGCAACTGGTGCTGGAGCTGCTGGTGACCAGCATCGAGGGCCAGATCCGCGACACGATGCAACGCGACCCGGGGCCCTACCGCGCGTTGATCGGCACGATCTTCATCTTCGTTTTGCTGGCCAACTGGTCCTCGCTGATCCCGGGGATCGAGCCACCCACCGCCGCGCTGGAAACCGATGCCGCCTTGGCGCTGATCGTCTTTGTCGCGACGATCTGGTTTGGCATTCGCGCGCGCGGTCTGGCGGGGTATCTGCGCACCTTCGCCGAGCCGAGCTGGGTGATCATCCCGCTCAATCTGATCGAACAGATCACCCGCACCTTCTCGTTGGTGGTGCGGCTGTTCGGCAATGTGATGAGCGGCGTTTTCGTCGTCGGCATCATTCTGTCGCTGGCTGGCCTGCTGGTGCCAATCCCGTTGATGGCGCTCGATTTTCTGACCGGCGCCGTGCAGGCCTATATCTTCGCCGTGCTCAGCACTGTGTTCATCGGGGCCGCCGCGGGCGAAACCCCCACCCCCCATCCGTCCGAACCGAAAGGGACCGCGCATGACCAATCTGATTGAAATCGTCTCTATCCTCGCCGCCGCGCTGGCGGTGTCTTTTGGCGCAATCGGCCCGGCCCTGGCCGAGGGCCGCGCGGTGGCTGCCGCGATGGATGCCATCGCGCGCCAACCCGAGGCCGCGGGCACCCTGTCGCGCACGCTGTTCGTCGGTCTGGCGATGATCGAGACGATGGCGATCTACTGTCTGGTGATTGCGCTGCTGGTGCTGTTCGCCAATCCGTTCATCCATTGACCGGGCGCGTGTGATGCATATCGACTGGTGGACGCTGGGGTTGCAGACGGTCAACGTGGCCGTGCTGATCTGGGTGCTGGGACGGTTCCTGTTCCGGCCCGTGGCGCGGATCATTTCCGACCGGCAGGCGCTGGCCGGGGCCGACCTGGCCAAAGCCAAGGCCGCGCTGGCCGAGGCCGAGGCCAGCCGCGATGCCGCCCGGGCCGCGACTGCCGATTTGGCGACGCAACGCCAACAGATGCTGGCGGCCGCGCAATCCGAGGCGGCACACCAGAAGGAAACCCTGCTGGCCGCAGCCCAATCCGAGGCCGAGGCCGCGCGCCGTGCCGCGCTGGCCGATCTGGTGCAGGCCCGCGCGACCGAGGCGCGCGCGCTGTCCGATCAGGCGGCGCAGTTGGCCGGTGACATCGCCGCGCGGTTGCTGCAACGCCTGCCCGACGACGCGCGGGTGCTGGGGTTCATCGACGGGCTGGCGGCGGCGGTGGCCGCGCTGCCCGATGCCACCCGCGACAGTATCGGGCGCGAGGGCCCCGTGCGCCTGCGCACCGCGCGGGCGCTGACCGCGCCCGAGACCGAGGCCGTGAACACCGCGCTTGCGCAGGTTCTGGGACGCCCTGTTGCGCTGGCCCCCGAGGTCGCGCCAGAACTGATCGCGGGGCTTGAACTCGAGACCCCGCATGCGGTCGTGCATAATAATTTCCACGCCGATCTGGCCCGCATCGCACAGGAGCTGACCCGGCATGACTGAGGACAGGGCCCCCGCTCCGCTGAGCCACGATAAACTGGTGCCCGATTGGTTGGGGCACAGCCGCGATGCGCTGGCCCGCACCGCACTGGCCCCACAAGCCGATGCCATCGGCCGTGTGCGGCAGACCGCCGATGGCATCGCCCATGTCACCGGCCTGCCCGATGTGCGGCTGAACGCGCTGCTGCGGTTCGAAGGTGGGCAATACGGGTTCGCGCAGGCGCTGGACCGTGACGACATTGCCGTCGTTCTGCTGGATGACACGACTGCGGTCACCGCCGGGCAGCGCGTGACCGACACCGGCGAGGTGTTGCAGGTGCCGGTGGGAGAGGCCTTGCTGGGCCGCGTGGTCGATCCGCTGGGTCGGCCGATGGATGGTGGCCCGGCTTTGGGCCAAACCGAGACCTGGCCCATCGAACGCCCGGCCCCGGCGATCATCGACCGCGATCTGGTCGCCGATCCGGTGGAAACCGGGGTGCTGGTCGTGGACAGCCTGTTCGCCCTGGGCCGTGGTCAGCGCGAACTGATCGTGGGCGACCGTGCCACTGGCAAGACCGCGCTGGCGGTGGACACGATCATCAACCAGAAAAACAGCGACGTCATCTGTGTCTATGTCGCCATCGGCCAGCGTGCCACGGCGGTCGAGCGGGTGATCGAAGCGGTGCGAAAATATGGCGCGCCCGAGCGTTGCATCTTTGTCGTGGGGGGGCGCCGCTGCGGCCCCCGGGCTGCAATGGATCGCGCCCTTCGCGGGTATGAGCATGGCGGAATATTTCCGCGACCGTGGCCAGCACGCGTTGATCGTGATCGACGATCTGACGCATCACGCCGCAACCCATCGCGAACTGGCGCTGTTGACCCGCGAACCGCCCGGACGCGAGGCTTACCCGGGCGACGTGTTCTATCTGCATGCCCGTCTGCTGGAACGGGCGGCCAAGATGTCGGTCGAAAAGGGCAGCGGGTCGCTGACCGCGCTGCCAATTGCCGAAACCGATGCGGGCAACCTGTCAGCCTATATCCCGACCAACCTGATTTCGATCACCGACGGGCAGATCGTGTTGTCGAGCCATCTGTTCGCCGCCAACCAGCGCCCCGCGGTCGATGTTGGTCTGAGTGTCAGCCGTGTCGGTGGCAAGGCGCAGAAAGCGGCGCTGCGCAGCGTTTCGGGGCGGGTGCGGCTCGATTACGCGCAGTTTCTGGAGCTGGAGATGTTCACCCGGTTCGGCGGCATCTCCAACAGTCGCGTCAAGGCGCAGATCACGCGGGGCGAACGGATCCGCGCGCTGCTGACCCAGCCGCGCTATGCCAATCTGCGGATGGTTGATCAGGTCGCGCTTCTGGCCGCGCTGGCCGAGGGCGTGTTCGACACGCTGCCCCCCGAGACACTGGCCGATCTGCGCGCGCAACTGCCCGGATATCTGGATGCGCAGGGCGGTCAGGTGCTGGCCGATCTGGCGCAAAGCGGCCAGCTGGACGCGCAGGCGCGCACGGCACTGGTCGCTGTTGTCGCCGGTCTGGCGCGGCAAATGATTCCGGCGGACGCTGCGCCCGCGCCCACGCCATGACCGGGCGGCTGGTCGATGTCGAAAGCCGGATCGACACCGTCCACAAACTCTCGGCGGTGATTTCCGCGATGCGTGGAATTGCGGCCGCGCGGGTGCAGGAGGCGCAGCATCATCTGGCCAGCATCCGCGCCTTTTCCGATACGATTGGCGGTGCCATCGGCCAGGCGCTGGCATTGATGCCAGCCACCGATCACGCGGCGCCGGGGGGGACGGTGGGGCCTGCCGGGCCGGGCAGCCATGCCATCGTGGCGTTCTGCGCCGAGCAGGGCTTTGCCGGGGCGTTCAGCGACCGAATTCTGACAGCGGCGCAGGCGCTGATCGCGCAAGATCCGGCGCGGCGGCATGATCTGCTGATCGTCGGAGATCGCGGGTTGCTGGCGGCCGAGTCCCATGGGCTGGCGGTGGCGTGGTCTGCGCCGATGATTGCCCACCCCGATCAGGCGGCAGCGCTGGCCGACCGGATCACCGAGGCGCTCTATCGTCGGATGACCGAGGAACAGCTGGTGAAGATCACCGTGATTTGCGCGCAGCCCGACGGGCCCGACGAAGGCATGGCGCAGACCCGGCAACTGCTGCCGTTTGACCTGAGCCGCTTTGCCCTGCCGGTGCAAGCCACCGCGCCGCGCATCGCCTTGCCTGCGCCCGCCCTGTTGGCGCGGCTGGTCGAGGAATATGTTTTTGCCGAATTGAGCGAGGCGGTGATGCTGTCTTTCGCCGCCGAAAACCGTGCCCGGATGCGCGCGATGATCGCCGCCCAAAGCAACGTCAACGACACGCTGGACGGGCTGATTACCCGCGGGCGCCAGTTGCGCCAGCAGGAAATCACCGATGAAATTGTCGAACTGGCGATGGGCAGCCTGAACGCTTAGGCCCCGAGCGCTCAGGCCCCGAGCGCTCAGGCGATGTCGCGCCAGATCGGGTTCGACCACGCCCGCCGTCCCGCCGCGTCGATCAGCGTGACGCGGATCCAGGGCGAATGCGCAAAACGCGACAGGGTGATGGTGGCGCGGGTGATCGAATGGCCGTGATGCGCCAGCGCCGCGCAGCCATGGCCCTGCACGATGACCGAGGCGACCGCGCTGCATTCAACAACGATCTGGTGTTCATCCCACGATACCTGCCGGAATTCGGGGCCTTGGGTTGAATAATGGTCGCCTGTCTTCAGGGCCGCCAGCAGCGCCTCGGGGGTGTTTTCGGGCGCGTTCACCATGACCCAACCGCCGAAATGATCGGGTTCCGAGAAATGCGCGTCATCGGTGGCGACGGCGGTCAGACGGCGACCCTCGCTCAGCAACAGGTCCAGCGTCAGGAACCCTTCACCCCGATCACAGCCGGTGGCGCAGCCGTGGTTATAAACCTCGACCGCGTGCGCGGCTTCCAGGCTGCGGGCATCGTCCTGCGTCAGGCCGGACCAATGCGGATGGGCGATGGCGACAAAGGCGCCGGCCTCGACCGCGCGGCGGGCGATTTCGGGGCCGGTTTCCTGCGTCGCGGTCGGAAAGAAATCGGGGCTGCGCGCGGGGGTGAAATCGGCGGGCAAGCCCACCGCCAGAATGTGCCAGACCTCGCCGTTCTGCAGCGGGCCCGAATGCAGTTCGGCCCCCAGCAGGGTGGTGAAGCCTTCAGTGCGAAACGGCACGGTGTCGGCAATCGGATAGCCGTAAAGCCCGACAAAATGATCGGTCAAGGCCATGAAGTCATAGCCCTCGGCGCGGTATCGGCGGCAAACCTCGGCCGGTTCCAGCACGCCGTCGGACAGCGTCGAATGGGTATGCAGGTTGCCGCGAAAGAACGGGCGGGTGGTGTCGAAAAGCTGGTGCATGAAGGTCCTCATTGGTTGGCGCGGTCATCGCGCGGGATCGCGACAGCGGTGTGACAGTGTCATGCCGGTGTTATGAAATTCTGCGATCAAGGCGGGATGAATGATCTGGCACGCCTTCCACAGATGATCGCCGCGCAGGATTGGGCGGGCGCCGCGCATCTGCTGCGGCGGGTGGCGGCGCATCCGGGCGCCCCCGCGCAGGTGCATTACAATCTGGCCAAAGTGTTGGAGGCGCAGGGCGAAGGCGCGCAGATGCTGCCGTGGCTGCACCGCGCGGTGCAACGCGATCCGAGCTATGCGCTGGCCTGGTTTGAAATCGGGCGGGCCGAGATTGCGGCGGGTGATCTGTCTGCCGCGGCAGTGGCCTTTGCCCGGGCCTGGGCGCTGGACCCGCGCGATGACGATGCCGTGCGCAATCTGATGCGCGTGGCGCTGCGGCTGGGCGATTGGGCGCAAGCGAGGCAGGCGGCGCGCGCCTTGCCCCAAAGCGATGCCGAGGCGCTGGCCGCGCGCTATCGCTGTGCCTGTGAATTGGGCGAGGCGGCGGAGGATTTGCGCGCCCGCCTGCTGGCCGATCCGCAGATCCGGCCCGTGGCGCTCAAGGCGCTGACCCGGGTGGCGAAAGGATCATTGCCGTTACGGCTTGGCTGAGGGTCAGGCGCGGAACGTCTTGCGGTAGTGGCCGGGGGCCTCCTGCAGGGCTTCTTGAATGGCACGGCTTTGGGCGATGTCATCGGGGCTCATCGTGGTGATTTGCAGCGTGGGCTGGGTGCGCGGCACAGCGATCACCTGCGCCACCGGTGTGCCCGCGGGCAGGGTGCCTTCAAAATCGGGCGCCGTCCACAGCGCGGGAAAATGCACATAACCCAACCCGAAACGATCCGCGCTGACCAGACCCGACAAGGTGACAAAGGGCAGGTCGGCGCGGTTCAGCGGATGGGTGAACAGCAGGTCCCACCCCTCGGGCGCCTGCAGCGTCCAGAAATTGGTGAATTTCAGCACCAGCGCCCCGGGGGCCAGCGGCAAGGGCGCGCCCTGCGCCTGTTCGGGCACATGGGCGCCCAGCGGCGCGCGGGTGATCGGCGCATCGGTGATCACGGGCGGATCCCAATCCCAGCTGATCTGCCCGCCAGAAATATGCAGATCGGTCGCCAGCGGGATCATCAGTCCCAGCCCCATTGCATCCAGAAACGGTGGGCAATGTTTCAACGTGCGGATCGGCGCGCCGCCCAGGCTGGGGGCTTCGACCTGCGCGGGCATTTCACGCAGCCAGTCGGGTAGCATCCGCGCCGCCGGCTGCGGTTTTGGCAAGATCGGTTCCAGCGCCGGATGACAGCGTGCGGTGATCTGCATCAGGGCCCCTTGGTGGCTTCGCGGCGTTTCAACAGGGCATGCCCCAACGCGACGCTGACCGTCAACAGGATGATCACCGTGCCCACCGCATTGATCACCGGCGGGTGGCCGTTGGGGTTGCGTGCCATCGCGCCGATTTCGGTGGCGAAGGTGCAGGCGCCACCCTTGGCGAACATCGTGGTGTTATAGTTCTCCAACGAGGCCATGAATGAAATCACCCCGGCCGAGATCAGCGCAGGCGCCAGAAACGGCAAGGTGATGCGGAAAAAGCTGCGCAACGCCGAGGCGCCCAGATCGCGCGCGGCTTCCTCCAGCTCGATGGGCTGGCGTTGCAGCCGCGCCATCAACACCAACATCGGATAGCCCGCAACGAAAGTGGCCTGCGCCATGATGATGGTGAACAGCCCCGCATTCACCCCCAGCCGCCCCCAGAACACCAGCGCCGACAGGCCCAGCACGATACCCGGCGCCAGCATTGGCGACAGCAGCACCCACCACAGCAGCCCGTTCGCGCGCGATTGCCAGCGCGTCAGCATCACCGCCCCCGACAGCCCCATCAGCAAGGCCAGCGGCACGACAATCGCCGCCACGCTCAGCGAATTGCCAAAACAGCCGATGAAGCGGCCCCGGTCCAGCACCCGCAACACCGGGTCGGCGCGCAATTCGGCCTCTGGCATCCAGAAGAAGCGATACCATTTCGTCGTGAACCCGTGCCATTCGGTGACCGAGGGCGGCGAGATGTCGTTGAACGAACTCAGCACCATCAGCAAAAGCGGTGCGAACATGAAAATCAGAAAGGCCCAGGTATAGGCGTTGAGCAGCCGGTTCGATGTCATTGCACCCTCGCGAAGTCGCGCAGCCGGGTGCGCATGGCCCACATGAACAGCGCCACCAGACCGAAACACACCACCGTGTAGGCCAGCGAATAGGCCGCGCCGACGTTGGAATTCTCGCTCTCGAAGAACTTGTTATAGATCGTCTGGCTGAACCATTCCGCTTGCAATCCGCGTGAAATGATCCGGGGCACCGAAAACGCCCCTGCCGCCAGCATGAAGGTGGAAATGCACCCCACCGCGATGCCCGCCTTGGCATGGGGGATCACCACGCGGCGATGCATCCGCCAACTGGACGCGCCCAGATCGCGGGCGGCTTCCAACTGATTGCGGTCCAGCGTGCTCATCACGTTCAGCATCGGGAACACCATGAACAGCACATAGGTGTAGGCGATGACGACAAAGACGGTGCCGGGCATTCGGGTGAATTGAATCGGTTCGGTCACCAGTCCGGCCCAGACCAGCACCGCATTGATCAGGCCCTGATTGTCGATGATCGTGGTCCAGGCATAGATCCGCATCAATTCGACAATCGCATAGGGGATGATCAGCCCCAGCATCAGCCAGATCTGCCGATCCGCCGGGGTGGCCAGTGCCGCCTTGAACGCGATCGGATAGCAGATCAGCAGCGCCAGCCCGGTGACCATCACTGCGAAAAACAGCGTGCGCGTCAGGTTGGTCAGGCCAAGGCGTTCGTAAACCTGCCCGTCCTGTTCAAACCGCAGGCCAAGCAGGCCATAAAGGCGGTTCGACAGCGCGGCGTCCTCGGCGGCCTTCATTTCGGCCGACAGCGGAATGCGCGTGGCGGAAACCAGCACCCGGAAGTTGTTCAGCGACAGGTTGGACCGCTGTGCCTCTTCGGTGCGCAGACGGGTGGCCAGTGCTTCGGCCATGTCGCGGATCTTGCCTGCCTGGTCGATCTGCCGGGCGACCGGGTCGGTGTCGATGACCCGCAGCGGCGGCAGATCGAAAGCCTCGTCCAGCCAGGCTTCGTCCGCATCGCGGCTTAGCCGTTGATGCGTATTGGTACGGTCGCATTGCAGGATATAGGGCCGCGAGGCTGTGGCCGAGGCCCCGAACGACGGTACCGCCATCACCGTGGCCTTCGGTGCGCTGTTCATCGAAGGGATCGCGAGCCCCCCGTTTTGCGTGGCATCCTTGGCGTCGGTTTCCAGATAGTTGCCCAACACCGACATGCAGGTCACCGCATCGCCGCGCAGCGTTGCCGCGACCGAGCTGTCAAGTTGGCGCTTGGGCAGGGTCAGCGCGCGTTCCAGAATCGTGCCCTGCGGCAACACGATCAGCAGCAGCGCCCAGAACCCCACCGCCAGAACGAAGAGCGTGGTCAGAAGTCTGCCGTAACTGTCGATCAGCTGTTTCATTCGGCGGCCAGTTCTTCGGTTCCGGTGCGTGCCATCGCCCCTTCGGGCAGGGCAATGGCGGTTTGCGGGGCAAAGCCCAGCTCGACCAACGCACCGGGCGCGACGGGCAGGCCGACATTGGCCATTTGCGCCGCAAGGGCCACGCCCGCAGGATCGGACCGCAGGTGCAAGGTGATGAACGGGCCTTCCAGATCGCGCCGTTCCACCCGCGCGGTGATCCGGTTGTCACCGGGCTGCGGCGCAAGGCTCAGGGCCTCGGGACGGACAAAAACGAAGGCTTGCGCACCATCGGGCAGCGCCTTTGGGTTCAGCGCGGTGATCGGCCCCAGCGCGGTGTCGATGACCGCCAGCCCTTCGGCACTGCGGGAAACCGTGCCGGGCAGGCGGTTCACCTCGCCCACGAAGGACGCCACAAAGGCGGTGTCGGGGCGCGAATACACCTCGTCGCAGGGGCCGACCTGCTCGATCCGGCCCGCGTTCATCACCGCGATCCGGTCCGACATCGCCAGCGCCTCACCCTGATCGTGGGTGATGTAGATGAAGGTCACGCCGGTCTTGCGCTGAATTGCGCGCAATTCAGCGCGCATATGCTGGCGCAGTTTCAGATCCAGCGCCGACAGCGGCTCGTCCAGCAACAACACGGCCGGCTCCACCGCCAAGGCCCGCGCAATCGCCACGCGCTGGCGTTGCCCGCCCGACAGTTCGGTCGGTTTCTTGCCCGCCTGATCGGCCAGCGCCACCAGCGCCAGCAATTCCTCGGCCCGGGCGTGGCGCTGCGCTTTCGGCACGCCGCGCGCCTCCAGCCCGAAGGCCACATTGTCGCGCACGCTCATCAGCGGAAACAGCGCGAGGTTCTGAAAGATCAGCGCGGTCGGCCGCTGGTTCGGGGTCTTGCCCGCCATGTCGGCGCCGCCGATCAGCACACGCCCGCGGCTGGGTTCAACAAACCCCGAGACCGCCCGCAGAAGCGTGGTCTTGCCACAGCCCGAGGGGCCGAGGATCGAAAAGAACTCGCCCGCCTCGATGGTCAGGTCGGTGGGCTGCACCGCGCGAAATCCGTTGGGATAGGTGATCTCGACCGTCTCGAGCCGAACGTCCTGGCCATGCATCGTTGTGATCCGTTTCAAGAAATGGGCGCGCGGCCGGAACCGCGCGCCGGATGTTGGGGGCGCGATCCACCGCGCCCCGGCCTGACATCAGGCGTTGGTGATGATCTCGACCATCTCGTTGCGGATCGGTGCGAAGAACGGGGTGTCGGCCTGCCACCACCACATGTTCGACAGAACGGCATCGGTGTAGACTTCGTTGAACTGACGCTTGAAGTCATCCGACGCGAAGTCCGCCGAACCCGCCACGGCCGAGTTGTAGCCGGTGTTGTTGGCGAACATGCCGCCGACTTCGGGCTGTAGCATGAAGTTCATGAAGGCCACCGCTTGCGCCGGGTTTTCCGCCTGTTTCAGCATGCCGAAGCTGTCGAGCCAGGTGATGATACCCTCTTTCGGGGCGCGATAGACGAAATCGGCGTTTTCGCGGTTCAGCAGCAGGCCGGTGGTATCCCAGGTCTGGCCGATGATGCAGCCCGCATCCTTGAACGCGGCGGTCGCCTCGGTCGCGTTGTTCCAGAAGGCGCCAAAGTTTTCCTTGTGCGCCACCATCCATTCCGCGACCTTGCCCCAGACACGGCGGGCGTCGTCTTCGGATTTGTAGACGTCGAGCATGCGGTTCGACGGCACTTCGCCGGTCGCAACCAGATACAGGCCAACACCCATGATCGCCGATTTCTGGCGGAACGCGGCCTTGCCCTTGGTCTCGGGGCGGAACATGTCGCCATAGGACAGATCAGCGTCGGCGATGTTCAGCTCCTTGCGGTTCAGCGTCAGGCCTTCGGTGCCCCAGTCGAACGGCAGCAGGATCTGTTCGCCGTTGTGCTGGCCGCCCAAGGTCGCGCTGTCGCGCAGGAACGACGGGATCACGGCGCCCACGTTCACATCGGCGGGCACGGCGGCGAAATAGCTGTCGCCATTGCCATCAACATAGCTGGCCGAGTTGGTGATCGACGGGAACACGATGTCGAAACCTTTGCCGCCATTGGCGCGGATCGTCGATTCCGCCTCGTCGTTCGAGCCGAAGGTCGTCAGTTCCAGTTTGATGCCGGTGTCGGCTTCGAATTTCTCGGCGATATTGGGCTGGATGTAATCCTGCCAGGCCAGAACCTTGACGCTGCCCGACGAGGCCAGCGCGTCCGAAGCGCGCAGGATCATCGGCGCGGCCAGCGCGGTGGTGGTCAGTTTCAGTGCGGTGCGACGCGTAATCGACATGGTGTTCCCTTTGGAAGCTGCGCCCCCTGCGGCGCGATGCCTGTGCCCATAGCAGCCGCGCCTGACGGTTTTTTGACCAGTTGGTTACGGTTTTGTAACGGTGCGCCGCGGGCGGCGCACCGGCGCCAGGGTCTTCAGCCGACGCGCACGCCCTGCACCCAGACGCCGCGGATCGCGCCCGCGCCGTTGATCCGCCGCACCCGGATCACATCGGCCCGCGCGCCGATGTCCAGCGTGCCGCGGTCGGTCAGGCCCACGGCACGGGCCGGCGCGCGGGTAACGGTGGCCACGCCGCGCGGCAGGTCCACCACAGATCGCCCAATACCAACGCCGCCGACAGCAGCGCCGAGGGCACATAATCCGACGAGATGATGTGCAGATACCCCGCCCGCGCCAGATCATGCGCCGCGACATTGCCCGAATGCGACCCGCCCCGGATCAGGTTCGGCGCGCCCATCATCACCGCGATATGATGCGCGTGGCAGGCCTGCGCGGCCTCGACCGTGGTCGGGAATTCCGCGAAATGCACGCCATGCGCGGCCGATTGCGCGACCTGATCTGCGGTGGTGTCGTCATGGCTGGCCAGCACCGCGCCAAAGCGCCCGGCGGCGGCCACCGTGGCGGCCTCGTGCGCGGCGCCCAGCCGGTTTTTCAGCGCCACCTGCTGGGCGACGTGGTTTTCAAACTCGTCATGGCTCAGCCCGTGCTTGCCGCAGACATAATCGCGCAGTTTGGTCACATCGCGGAACTGCCGTTCGCCCGGGGTGTGGTCCATCAGACTGACGATGCCGACGCGATCCTCGGGGCCGAATTTCGCCAGTTCTTCGATCAGGGTTTCGGAACAGGTCTCGGCGCGCAGATGCAGGTAATGGCTGATCCGCAGCGCGCCTTGCGCCCGCAGGCCCAGAATCTCATCGGCCAGCGCACGGGCATATTCGCCGTAATTCGCGCGGCCATTCGACACCACGGACCCCACCCGCAGCGCGTCGAACACCGTGGTAATCCCGACCGAACACAGTTCGGCATCATGCGCGATGATCGCGGCGGCATGGGGCCAGTCAACCTTGGGGCGCGGCTCGATATGGCGTTCCAGATTGTCGGTGTGCAATTCGATCAGCCCCGGCATCACCAGATCGCCGCCGCAGTCGATGGCGCCTGCGGGCACCGCATCGCCGGGCTCGATTGCGGTGATCCGCCCGTCGGCCAGATGCAGCGATCCGGTGAAACACTGTTCGGGCAGAACAAGCATGGCATTGGCGAGGATGGTTTCGGTCATGGGATCAGGCCTTGGATTGACGGAGGAGCGACAGGGGCGCTTATTGCGCGGGATGTGTCACACTCAGGTGACAATAAGGCGCGATAGCGGGCACATGGAACAGATGAAACGATACGCGATTTACTTTGCCCCGCCCGCAGGCCCGCTGATGCAGGCTGCGGCCGAATGGCTGGGGTGGGATGTCGAGGCGGGCCGGGCCGTGGCCCAGCCGCCGATTGCCGGGCTGACCGACGCCACTGCCGCGCCGCGCAAATACGGCTTTCACGCCACGCTGAAGGCGCCGTTCCGGCTGGCTGAAGGGGTGCAGCCCGACGATCTGACCGAGGCCCTGGGCGCCGAGGCCGCGCATCTGCCGCCCGTGATGTTGCAGGGGGTGCGGATCGAGGCGCTGGCCGGGCGGTTTCTGGCGCTGCGCCCCGAGGGCGACGATTCTGCCCTGCGCAACCTGTGCGCCGAGGTGGTGATCCGGTTCGAGCCGTTCCGTGCGGCCCTGACCACCGAAGAGATCGCGCGCCGCAACCTGTCTGCGCTCAGCCCGCGCCAGCAGGAGCTGACGGCGCAGTTCGGCTATCCCTATGTGCTGGAAGAATTCCGTTTCCACATGACGCTGACCGGCGATCTGCCCGCGCCCGAACTGGCGCGTCTGGGCGCCGAGGCGCAGGCTTGGTTCGGCCCGCATCTGACGCGGCCTTTCGTGATCGGACAGATCTGTCTTTATGGCGAAGATCAGGCGGGGCGGTTTCATCTGCTGTCCCGTCACACGCTTTCGGGCTGAAGCAGGCGCGCAAGGCGGCGGGCGCCATCTTCGGGGGTGGTGTCGTTCATCAGCCATTGCGCGACCACGCCTTTGGGCAGCTCGAACGTGGCGCGTTCCAGACGCGCGGTAATGTCTTCGGCGCTTTCGCGGCCCCGCGCGATCAAACGCTCGGCCAGCACCGCGGGCGGCGCGCTGACCACGACCACCGACATCTGCGGGAACGCCGCCAGACATTGCGGCAAGGCACGGCGCGAGCCATTGAAGACCACCGTCTGACCCGTTTCGGTGCGGGCGATTTCGGCCTGCGCGATGCCGTAGCGCAGACCATGTGCGCCCCAGTGCAGCGCGAAATCTCCGGCCTCTTGTCGATGCAGGAACTCTGCTTCGGTCACGCTTTCGAAAGGTTCCGAGCTGGCCGGGGGCCGGGTGATGGTGCGCCGCGCCCAATGCAGCCGCGGATCGGCGGCCAGCGCCAGCCGCAACAAGGTATCCTTGCCCGCCCCCGAGGGGCCAACGATGGCTATCAAACGTCCTTTGGTCATCAGGCGGCCCTTTTCGGGGTGAAATGCGTCACGTCGATTTCGCGGTCGCACAGCCGCGCGCGGGCGGCGTCGTCGTGGAAGATGCCGACGATTGCCGCGCCACGCGCCTTGGCGGCCTCGATCAGGCCCAGCACCACCTCGCGGTTGGCGCCATCCAGCGAGGCGGTCGGTTCATCCAGCAACAGCGCCGGATAATCATGCGCGAAACCGCGCGCGATGTTCACCCGCTGCTGCTCGCCGCCCGAAAAGGTGGTGGGCGACAGATCCCACAGCCGCGCGGGGATATTCAGCTGGCGCAGCAGATCCTCGGCCCGGGCCAGCGCGACATCAGGTGCCACGCCCAGGGCCAACAGCGGCTCGGCCACCACTGTGCGCGTCGGCACCCGGGGCACCACGCGCAGGAACTGGCTGACATAGCCCAGCCGGTCGCGGCGCAGCGCGATGATCTCGCGCGGGGTGGCGCGGGTCACATCCAGCGTGCCAACCCGGATCGTGCCCGAGGCCGCAAGGTAATTGCCCCAGATCATCCGCATCAGCGTGGATTTCCCCGCCCCCGATTGCCCGGTCAGGGCCACGCATTCGCCCGGTCCCACGCGCAGATGCGCGCCCGCCATCACCGGGATCACTGCGCTGCCCTGATTGTGCAGGGTGAAGCTTTTGCAAAGATTTTCGATTTCGATCATTGGCTCAGACCTGCAAGACAGAGGAAACAAGAAGCTGGGTATAGGCGGCCTGCGGATCATCCAGAACCTGATCGGTCAGCCCGTGTTCGATCACCCGGCCATCCTTCATCACCATCAGCCGATGCGCCAGCAGCCGCGCGACGGCAAGGTCATGCGTGACGATGATCACCGCCAGCCCCATGTCGCGCACCAGCCCGCGCAACAGGTCCAGCAGCCGCGCTTGCACGCTGACATCCAGCCCCCCGGTCGGTTCATCCATGAACACCAGCCGCGGTCCGGTCACCAGATTGCGCGCGATCTGCAGGCGTTGCTGCATGCCGCCGGAAAACTGCCGCGGGCGGTCGTCGATGCGGGCGGCGTCGATCTCGACCCGGCCCAGCCAGTCGGTGGCTGTTTCGCGGATCGCACCGTAATTGCGCGCGCCCACCGCCATCAGCCGTTCGCCCACGTTGCCGCCCGCGCTGACACCCATCCGCAGCCCGTCGCGCGGGTTTTGATGCACAAAGGCCCAGTCGGTGCGGCCCAGCAGGCGGCGTTCGGGTTCGGCCATCTGCACCGTGTCGCGGGGCCCGCCCCGGGTTTCGAAAATCACCTGTCCCGCGTCGGGTGTCAGATGCCCGGCCAGACAGCTGAGCAGCGTGGACTTGCCCGAGCCGCTTTCGCCAACGATGCCCAGCACCTCGCCGGGCCACAGATCGAAGCTGACATCGGCGCAGCCGATCCGCGCGCCATAGTGTTTGCTCAGCCCTTCGACACGCAGCAGCGGGCCGTCGGGGGCATGGGCGGGCGTATGGGGTTGCATATCTTTCATGCCTGCACCTCCGGCGGGGAAAACCGGCCGCGATGGCCCGCATCCCGGCGCGTTTCGCAATAATCGGTATCGGAACAGACGAACATCCGGCTGCCCTGATCGTCGGTAATCACCTCGTCCAGATAACTGCCGGACGCGCCGCACAGATCGCAGTCGTGGTCGGCCTTGCTGGGGTCGAACGGGTAGTCCTCGAAGTCCAGACTGCGCACGGCAGTATAGGGCGGCAGCGCATAGATCCGCTGTTCGCGCCCGGCACCGAACAGCTGGATCGCGGGGTTGTCGCCCAGCTTGGGGTTGTCGAATTTCGGAATCGGGCTCGGGTCCATGACATAGCGACCCTCGACCTCGACCGGATAGGCATAGGCGGTGGCAATCGCCCCGTGCCGCGCGATGTCTTCATACAGCTTCACATGCATCAGCCCGTAATCAGCCAGCGCATGCATCCGCCGGGTCTCGGATTCGCGCGGTTCCAGAAAGCGCAGCGGTTCCGGGATCGGGACCTGGTAAACAAGGATCTGGCCCTCGGTCAGGGGTGTTTCCGGGATTCGGTGGCGGGTCTGGATGACGCTGGCTTCGGTGGTTTTTTCGGTGGCCGCGACCCCCGCCGTGCGCTGGAAAAACCGCCGGATCGAGACCGCGTTGGTCGTGTCATCGGCGCCCTGGTCGATGACCTTCAGCCGGTCTTCGGGCACCAGACAGGCGGCCGTCACCTGCACACCGCCGGTGCCCCAGCCATAGGGCATCGGCATTTCGCGCGATGCGAACGGCACCTGATAGCCGGGAACGGCGATGCCCTTCAGGATCGCGCGGCGGATCATCCGCTTGGTCTGCTCGTCCAGATAGGCGAAGTTGTAATCGGGGTCGTGATGGGGGGCGTTCATTCGGCGGCCTCCTGATGTGCGGTCATCGCTTCGCGGCGCAACCGGCGGATCAGCTCCAGCTCGGACTGGAAATCGACGTAATGTGGCAGTTTGATATGCTCCAGAAACCCGGTCGCCTGAATGTTGTCGCAGTGATACAGCACGAATTCCTCATCCTGCGCGGGGGCGCCGGTGTCTTCCTCGCCCAGTTCCTTCCAGCGCAGTGCGCGGTCCACCAGACTCATCGAAATCGCCTTGCGTTCGGATTGGCCAAACACCAACCCATACCCACGGGTGAACTGCGGCGGTTCGGTTTTTGACCCGGTGAACTGGTTCACCGTTTCGCATTCGGTCAGCTCGATCTCGCCGATTTCGACGGCAAAGCCCAGCTCGGGGATGTCCATTTCCACCGCCACGGTGCCGATGCGCAATTCGCCGACAAAGGCATGGGTCCGGCCATAGCCGCGCTGCGTGGAATAGGCCATCGACAGCACAAACCCCTCGTCGCCCCGGGTCAGCGCCTGCAATCGCAGGGGGCGGGTGGCGGGCAGTTCCAGCGGTGCGCGGGTCAGAGCCGGGGGCGCGGTGTCATGGCGCGGTTGCGGCTCCATCAGCCCGTCGCGGTCCAGCAGGTGCAGGATATGCGGGGCGGGTTCGGGTGCGCTATCCCGGGTCTGCGCCTGCGGCGTCTCGCCCTCGGCCATCAGTTTGAAATCCAGCAGACGGTGCGTGTAATCGAAGGTCGGCCCCAGAACCTGCCCGCCGGGCGCATCCTTGAACGTCGCACTGATCCGTCGGGTCAGCGCCATCTTGTCGGTATCGACCGGAACCGAGCCGCCAAACCGCGGCAGGGTGGTGCGATAGGCGCGGATCAGAAATACCGCCTCGATCAGATCGCCACGCGCCTGTTTGATCGCCAACGCCGCCAGATCGGGGTCGTAGAGCGATCCCTCAGCCATCACCCGGTTCACCGCAAGCGCCATCTGTTCGCGGATCTGCGCGATGCTCAGTTCGGGCACCTCGGGGTTGCCGCGGCGTTCCTCGGCCAGCCAGTCATGCGCGGCTTCAATGGCGCGTTCGCCACCTTTCACGGCCACATACATCAGAGCGCCTCCACTCGGGTCGAGCGGGGCAGGCCCAGAACCTGATCGCCGCAGGTGAAATAGAAATCCAGACCCAGCGGGAACAGGCCGCGATTGGTCTGGAAGAATGTGGTTTCGGGCAGGCGTGCGGTGGCCTCGGTCGCGATGCCAGGGCCGCGCAGCCGGGCATTGGCCGGGGCCAGCGCGGCGGTCCCGACAATCACGCTGGCGGCACGGTCGGGGTATTCCGCCGTGCCCAGGGCCAGACAGGCCAGCGGGAGCGTGGACCAGGTTCCCAAAGCAAACGCC
>JAQTYE010000167.1 GCA_028749255.1 Paracoccaceae bacterium
CTTGTTCAGCACAACCCCCGCCACCGTAACCCCTGGACGCATCGTTGCAAACCCGCGCGCCACAGCGGCGGCGGATTGCGCCTGTCCTGACACATCCAGAACCAGCACCACGGGCCAGCCCATCAGCGCGGCAATATCGGCGCTGGCGCCGGTGCCCGCCTCGCCCGGCCGGGCCACGCCGTCGAACAGCCCCATCGAGCCTTCGGCCACGATCAGATCCGCTTGGGTCTGCGCCAGCCCGGTGATTTGCCCCACCGTCATGGCCCAGGCGTCCAGGTTGACCGATGGGTGCCCCGCCGCCGCCGTATGAAACGCGGGGTCGATGTAATCCGGTCCGCTTTTGAACGGCTGCACCTGCATCCCGCGCGCGCGCAGCGCTGCCAGCAGGCCAAGCGTCAGCGTGGTCTTGCCGGTCCCGGACGCGGGCGCCGAAATGATCAGACCGGCCGTCATTCGGGCGCCGTGTCGGGGAAGCGCGGCGCGGTGCCCACCGGGCGATAGCGGCGATCATAATCGCCAGCATAGAGCCTGCTTTCACCAAAATCCTCGGCCCCCAGCGTGTGCCCGACAAGGATCAGCGCGGTGCGCTCCATCTCCGCGCCAATCGCGGTTTGCAACGTGCCCAATTGCGCCCGCACCACGCGCTGGTCGGGCCAACTGGCGCGCCAGATCACGGCGACCGGGCAATCGGTGCCGTAATGCGGGGTCAGTTCGGCCACCACCTTATCCAGAATGTGGATCGACAGGTGAATCGCCAGCACAGCACCGGTGCGTGCAAAATTCCCCAACGTTTCGGCCTCGGGCATGGCGCTTGCGCGTCCCGAAGTGCGGGTCAGCACCACCGATTGCGTGACCCCCGGAAGCGTCAGCTCGGCCCCGAGCGCGGCGGCCGCCGCGGCAAACGCGGGCACGCCCGGCGTTACGTCATAGGGGATGTTCAGCGCGCGCAGCCGCCGCAACTGTTCGCCCATCGCCGACCAGACCGACAGATCGCCGGAATGCAGCCGCGCCACATCCTGCCCCCGGGCGTGGGCGGCGGCGATTTCATCAATGATCTGATCCAGACTCAGGGGCGCGGTATTCACGATGTGCGCGCCCGGTGGGCAATGCGCCAGCAGCGCCTCGGGGATCAGACTGCCCGCATACAGGCAGACCGGACAGGCGGCGATCAGATCGCGCCCGCGCAGGGTGATCAGATCGGCCGCGCCGGGCCCCGCCCCAATAAAATGCACCGTCATTTCGCGGCTCCTTTCATGATTTCATCTGCGCTGGCAGCGATGGCCGCGGTCGCCAGACCGTCGGGTGAGGTCATGCGCGCGACCACAATGCGGGCCCCCGGCCCCGCCGCGACCAAGGCTGCGGCTTCGGAAACCGAGCCGGTGCCAAAGCTCCGGCGGATGCGCGGCGATTGGGTCGGCGTGGGCACGCCCGCGACATCAACCGCATACAAAAACAGACCCTGTTCCTGCGCAAAATGGCGCAAGGCTGCGGCCTTGTGTGGCGTGGTCGCAAGCGCATCGACCCGGCCACCCCGGGCCTCGGCCGCAGTCAGGGCGGCGCGAAGCGAATCCAGGCTGGCCGTTGTGCGAAATCCGATTCCGGCGACCTTCACAGCATGACACTCCATTGCACGACCGGACGCGCGGGCTTCCAGCCGCGCATTCCGCCCAGGGCCTCGGCCTGCGCCAATTCGATCCGCATCAAGGTGCCGCCATGCTGCGCGTGACAGGCGGCCAGAACGGATTCGGTCTCTAGTGTGACACTATTCGCCACCAGTCGCGTGCCCGGTGACAGCATCGGCAGCAAGGTCTGATAAAGCTCGGCATCGCCGCCCCCGCCAACAAACACGGCATCGGGCAGTGGCAACCCGGCCAGGGCACCGGGCGCGCGACCTTCGATCAACGTCATTTGCGCGTCCACGCCAAAGCTGCCGATATTGGCTGCAATATTGGCACTGCGCGCCGCGCTTTGCTCGATGGTGACTGCACGCCCTCCCATAAGGCACCATTCCACTGAAACAGAGCCTGATCCGCCGCCAATATCCCACAACATTTCCCCCGCGCGCGGCGCCAGCGCCGACAGGGTCAGTGCTCGGATCGGGCGTTTGGTGATCTGCCCGTCGTGGGCAAAGGCATCGTCGGGCAAGCCTGCCGCACGGCTTTGACCCGCAGAGGCCGGCAGCGCGCTGCATTCCAGCGCCACGGCGACCGGCGTCGTGATGCCCGTCAGATCAAACGCATCCGCAGCGACTGAGCGCAGGCGTTCGCGCGGGCCACCCAGCGCTTCGAGCACGATCATCCGGGCCGCGCCAAATCTGTTCTGCACCAGCCATTGCGCCAGCTCTGCGGGTGCCTGGGCATCGCGCAGCGTGCAAATCACCCGGGCCCCTCGGGCCAGCACCGGGCGCAGCCGCGCAAAAGAGGCCGCGTGCAGGCCAAAACAGAGACTGTTTTCGATCCGCCAGCCCAGCCGTGCCGCCGCCAGAGAAAATATGCCAGCGACGGGCAAGGCACGCCATTCCGAAGGCGCAAGATGCCGTGCCAGCGATCCGCCTGCCCCAAACCAGAACGGATCGCCCGAAGTCAGCACCACCACGCGCTGCCCGCGCCGCGCCAGAACCGGGGCCAGATCGAAGGGCACTGGCCACGCAATCCCCCGCACGCCCGCCGCCACCAGATCCAGATGCCGCGGGCCGCCGAAAATCACCTCTGCCGTTTGCACGGCGGCACGGCTTGCATTCGGCAAGCCTTCAAGGCCATCTTCGCCCAGACCGACGATGGTCAGCCACGGATCAGCCATGACACGACTCCTCATATTGGGCGGCACGACCGAGGCCAGCCAGCTGGCGCGCGCCCTGCACATGGCCGGGTTTGACGCGGTGTTTTCTTATGCAGGCCGGACTGCGGCCCCCCTCGCCCAGCCGCTGCCAACGCGGATCGGTGGGTTTGGCGGTGTGCCCGGGCTGGTGGACTATCTGCGGACCGCAGGCATCAGCCATGTGATCGACGCCACCCATCCCTTCGCCGCCGGAATGAGTAAAAACGCAATTTCCGCTTGTATAGAGACGAAAACTCCGTTGCTGGGGTTGGAACGTCCGGCCTGGTGCGCAGGTGTGGATGACCATTGGCAACGGGTGCCCGATCTGGAAACCGCGATCACCGCCCTGCCCGATTGCCCCGCGCGGGTGTTTCTGGCGATCGGAAAACAGACCCTTGCGCCGTTTGCCGCGAAACCCCAGCATCACTATTTGCTGCGTCTGGTCGATCCGCCCGAGGCCGCCTTGCCCCTGCCCGATGCACAGGCAGTGATTGCGCGCGGTCCGTTCACGCCCGAGGGCGACGAAGCCCTGCTGCGCGCCCATCGCATCACGCATATCGTGGCTAAAAATTCGGGCGGCAGCGGCGCCGAGGCCAAGCTGATCGCCGCGCGCAAGTTGACCCTGCCGGTGATCTTGATCGACCGGCCTGCCCTGCCGTCCCGCGAAACGGTAGGCTCGGTGCCGCACGTTCTGGACTGGTTGCATCATCACGGGGCCTCGACCGAACGCGGGGTGTAAACCCAAGGGCCCACGCGCCGGGTTGCGGCATTTCCGACAATCACCACGGTGCGCATATCGGCCATTTCTGGGCGCGCCTCGGCCAGTGAAACCGTCGTGATCCGTTCGTCGGGGGTGCTGACGGCGCGGGCGAAGCTGATCAGCCGATCATCGCCGCACTCTTGGCGCAAAATCTCAAGCACACGGGCGAACTGATGCGGGCGCGAGGCCGAGCGCGGATTGTAGAACGCCATCGCAAAGCCCCCCCGCGCGGCATGGCGCAGGCGGTGTTCAACCACTTCGAAGGGCTTCAGATTGTCGCTCAGGTTGATTGCGCAGAAATCATGCCCCAGCGGCGCCCCGATCCGGGCGGCGGCCGCCAGCATCGCGGTGATGCCGGGCAGGATGCGGATATCGAGCGTGTGATAGTCTGGCGCGGCCTCCAGCGCCTCGAACAGGGCCGACGCCATTGCAAACACGCCCGGATCACCCGACGAGACAACAACAACGCGATGGCCTGCGGCGGCCATGTCCAGCGCGTGGCGGGCCCGGTCCAACTCGACCCGGTTGTCAGAGGCGTGTAGCCGCAGCCCCGGGCGCGGCGCCACTCGCGCGACATAGGGGATATAGCCGACAATATCAGTGGCCTCGGCCAGCGTCGCCTGAACCTCGGGGGTAACCAGTGCGTCAGACCCGGGGCCCAGCCCCGCCACAACCAGCCAGCCGTTCATTCTGCGGCCTCTGTCGCGGCGGGGCGGCGGCCATGGCCATGCACCAGAACGATCGCGAAATAGGGGCAATCGGCGTCATCAACCTCGGTCAACCGGGCCACGCGTTGCCCTGGCATCGTGCCGCGCTCAATCAACCAAGCGTCCTGCAAACGCCCCGCCGTCTTTAGCGCGCGCCGCACGCGGGGCAGATTGCGCCCGGTTTTCATGATTACCAATGCGTCTGCGCCGTGCATGTGTCGCACCAGATCGGCTTCGGGCAGGGTTCCCATCAGCACGCTCATCACATCATCGCCCCAGGTGATCGGTTGGCCTGTGGCGTTCCAGCAGCCGGTCATGCCGGTGATGCCGGGGATCACCTCGATCTCGATCTGGTCCCGCAGCCGCACGTAAAGATGCATGAAAGAGCCGTAAAAGAAGGGGTCACCTTCGCACAGAACGACCACATCGCGGGTTTCGCACAGCGCGGTCAGACGCGCGGCCCAGTCATCGTAAAACGCCGCCAGAATTTGGTTATATTCGGGGCTGTCGAAGGGAATTTCGGTCGTGACCGGGTATTCCATCGGGTATTCCTGCACCCCCGCGGCCAGCATCCCCTGAACAATGCGCCGTGCCTGCCCTTGCCGCCCGGCCTTGCGGAAATAGGCGATATGGCTTGCGCTGCGGATCGCCCGATCCGCCCGCACCGAAATCAGATCGGGGTCGCCCGGGCCCAACCCCGCACAGATGATCTTGCCCATTGTTTACTCCTTTCGGCTGGCGAGGGCATTGACCGCCGCCACCGTGATTGCCGACCCGCCAAGCCGCCCTTCGATGGCCATGCAGGGCACCGGCTGCGCCTGCATCAGCGCGGCTTTCGATTCCGCCGCCCCGATAAAGCCCACGGGACAGCCGATGATCGCCGCCGGGCGCGGGCAGGCGGGGTCTTCCAGCATATTGAGCAGGTGAAACAGCGCGGTCGGCGCATTGCCGATCGCCACCACCGCGCCCTGCAGATGCGGGCGCCACAGCTCCAGCGCGGCGGCCGAACGGGTGTTGCCCATCGCCCGCGCCATTTCGGGCACGCGCGGATCGTGCAAGGTGCAGATCACCGCAATCTCGGCGGGCAGCCGCGCGCGGGTGATCCCTTCGGAGACCATCCGCGCATCGCACAGGATCGGCGCACCTGCCTCCAGCGCGGCGCGCGCGGCAATCGCCATGCCGGGTGAAAACCGCGCAAAGGCCTCCAGCCCGACCATGCCCGCGGCGTGGATCATCCGCACCACGACGATTTCTTCCTCGGGGGTGAAGCGCGCCAGATCCGCCTCTGCCCGGATCGTGCGGAAGGATTGCAGATAGATCTGCGCGCCATCCTTTTCATAGTCATACGGCATCAACGGAACTCCGGCAGGTTAGGGATTTCGGGTGTCGGCACGGCGTGGTGTCGGGCAATGCCTTGCGCGGTATCGGAAGCGACCAGATCAAAGCCCGTGGGCGTTGCAACCAGCGTCAGGTCGGCGGGGCCGGGATGGGCACAGCCCTTGGCACAGCCCGAGACATGCAACACCGAGTGGGCAGGCAGCCGCGGCGCTAGCGCCCGCGCCAAATCGCGCGTTGCCTGCACGGCCTGCAGGCAACCGGGCGCGCCGGTACAGGCGAAAACCCGCAACAACGGCGTGTCGGTGACAATCAATCCCGGCAGGTTTGGCAGCGTCTGCAGCCCCTCGATCAGCAGCATCCGCCATGGCGTGACGCGCAATGGCCCGAGGCTCGCCAGAACTGCCAGCAATTCGGCCCGCATCTG
This sequence comes from Paracoccaceae bacterium, assembly GCA_028749255.1. Taxonomy (GTDB): domain Bacteria; phylum Pseudomonadota; class Alphaproteobacteria; order Rhodobacterales; family Rhodobacteraceae; genus Rhodobacter. The sequence goes on from JAQTYE010000167.1 coordinate 6,047, forward strand.
CCCGAATTCAAAGCCGACCAGCGCGCCGTGATCGGTCAGGCCGGGGCAGGGCGGGGGCAGCGCCTCGGCGGGGGGCAGGGTTCCGCTCAGCCGCCCCTCTGGCAAGATGCCCCGACCGATCAATCGGGTCATGCGCCCGCGCCCATCCTGCACGCCGCCCATATCGACGAACCACTGCGCCAGCGCGATCAGCGTCGAGACCGCAGTTTCTTCGGTGACCGGAGCGCCCAGATCCGCCCCCTCGGCGCGCACAGTCAGCCGACCATCCACCGCGCGTTCCAGCCGGATATCAGCGGGGGTCTGGCTTAATACCCTTTGCGGCGCACAATCAAACGCAAAGCCGAATTTTCCTGGAAGATCAGGCAGCTCTTGCAGCCTATGCACCAATTCGGCGGCGAATTCTCGGGTTTGCGCGTCGGCAAAGGGCGTGACCAGGATGTTGCGCCGGGTCTCGGCCCGAACATCCGCGTCAACCAGCCCCAGCGCCGTCAGATCGGCGATCAGTGCGGGATGTGTGCCGGGCGTGACACCGCGCAGCTGCACATTCGCGCGCCCTGACAGGTCGATCAGCCCATTGCCATGCGCTTGTGCGGCCGTGGCGATGCCCACCGCCTGCGCCGGAGACAGTTGCCCCAATGGGGGCCGCACCCGCACCACCAGCCCATCCCCCGATTGCATCGGGCGCAATGCGCCGGGGCACCAACCTTGCACCGTGAAACTCATCCCTCGCCCTCCAAGGCCAGGCTGGCATTGCGCAGGCTGTGCCACAGCCCCGCCTCGCGCAGTCTGGCAAACAGATCCTGCATTGCGGCCAGCGCGCCGGGGTTTTCCGCCTGCAAAAAGGCGTAGACCTCGGGGCGTTCCAGTGTTGCCGCATGATACAGATCGAACAGATGCGCGGGCACGACCCCGGCCAGATGCGCGAACGCCGCCATGTGATCAAGCGTCGCGGCAATTTCCGCCCCCCCGCGAAACCCGTGGCGGCGCATGCCGTCGGCCCAGGCGGGGTTCGCTGCCCGCGCCCGCACGACCCGCGCGATTTCTTCGGTCAGGTTGCGGGCCTGCGGACGGCCGGGGCGGGTTGCATCCAGATGGTAAAGGGCAGGGGCCGCATGGCCCAGGCGCGCCATGGCGGCGGCAAAACCCGCCTCATGCGCGGCGTAATCGGCGGCCAGCAGCAGGTCGGATTCGGGCAGATCCTGCGCATGCACGAAACTGTCGGCGCGGGTCAGCCGATCTTCCAGCGCGGCGCGATCCGCGCGTGCCACCCCGTCTTGCCCGATGGCCCAGCTTGATGC
>JAQTYE010000168.1 GCA_028749255.1 Paracoccaceae bacterium
CTATGTGCTGACGCTGCGCGACGTGTCGGGGGATATGCGTGCGCACGCACAGCGTGAACAGCTCATGGATGAATTGTTTGACCGCATCCGCCGCCCCGCCGCCGCCTTGCAATCGCTGATCGGTGTGCTGACGGCCGATGACGGGCCGCAAGGGGCCGCGCGCGACCGTGTGCGCGAGGCCGCCCGCGCCGAAGCCGGGCTGCTGAGCAGCGCAATCCACACGCTGTTTGAACGCCACGAACAAAACCGCGTTGATTGGTGGCCGCTGTCGATGATCCGTGCCTCGGATCTGGGCGAGGCGGTGCGTGCCCGGGTCGAGGCTGCGGGTGGCCAGGTGCTCAGCGTCGCGGCCGCTCTGATGCTGCGCTGCGAAGGCTTTGAAATGGTGGCGTTTCTGGCCGCGCTGGTCGGGCGGCTGGAAGGGCGCCGCGAATTCCGGCTGGAAATCACCGAAGACGGCGCGGGCGCGCTGATTGCACTGGAATGGCTGGGCGCGCCGGTGCCGATCGGCGAATTGGAACGCTGGTTGGATGAGCCTTTGGAAATCGGCATGGCTGATGTGACGGGGCGGCGCGTGTTGACCACGCATGCCTCGGAAATCTGGCCTGAAGTGCTCAATGACGGGCGCGCACGGCTATGTGTGCCTCTGCGCGAGGCGCGGCGGGTGTCGAAGCGGCCCAAACCCGTGCCGCGGGCTGTGGTCTATGATTTCGATCTGCTGGGCCACGCGCGGGATGCGGAATTTGCCGATACCCCGCTGGAACGGCTGACCTATGTGGTATTTGATACCGAAACCACGGGGCTGTTGCCGACCGAAGGCGATGAGATCGTGCAGATCGCCGCGGTGCGCATCGTCAATGGACGCCGTGTCGAGGCCGAGGTGTTCGACACGCTGGTCAATCCGGGGCGCCGGATCCCGCCGGGCTCGACCGAAGTGCACGGGATTTCCGACGCGATGGTGGTCGATGCTCCCGATATCGTCGAGGTCGGGCGCAAGTTCCACAGATTCGTCGAAGGTGCCGTGTTGGTTGCGCATAACGCGCCCTTCGACATGGAATTCCTGCGCCGCAAGGAAGTCGCCATCGGGCAGACATTCGACAACCCGATCCTGGATACGGTGCTGTTGTCGGCCGTTGTGTTCGGGCAGTCCGAAACCCACAGCCTGGATGCGCTGACCCACCGGCTGGGCATTACCATCCCCGAAGAGGCGCGCCACACCGCGATTGGCGACACCGTGGCGACTGCAGATGCATTCCTGAAATTGCTGCCCGCGCTGAAGGCGCGGGGCCTGACCACCTTTGGTGCGGTGGTGGATGAGGTGCGCAAGCATGGGCGGCTGATCAAAGATTTGAACGGGTGATTTGAGTATTTGGGCCAAGAAAACCTCGGCATTCTTCTTGGCGAAAATACTCCCCGGGGGGGCGGGGGCAGGCAGCCCCCGCGTGCTCAGCCGTTACAGGATGTCCAGAACCGCCTCGGGCGGGCGGCCAAGGGCCGCTGCGTCTTGGGTCAAGACCAGCGGGCGCTCGATCAGGCGTGGATTGGCGGCAAGGGCTGCCAGAACGGCGGTCTCCGGGCTGTCTTTGGTCAGGCCAGCAGGGAGGTCAGCCTCTTTCCAACGCACAAGTGCCGCTGCGGGCTGGCCGAGCTTGGCAAGCGCTGCGGTCAGGTCGCTCTGGCTTGGGGCGTCTTGCAGGTAAAGCCGCACCACCGGGTCAATCCCGCGCGCCTGGAGCAGCGCCAGCGTCTCGCGCGATTTCGAGCACCGCGGGTTGTGCCAGATCGTTACAGCCACCGTTCGCGTCCTGTGCCCACGGCCTCGGCGACCGAGGCAAACCCGTCGCGCGCAAGCAGCGCATCCAGCCCGCGCGCAACGTCCGCCGCCAGCGACAGCCCGCCATAGACCATCGCGGTATACAACTGCACGGCTGCGGCGCCCGCGCGGATCTTTTCATAGGCCTGCTCGGCGGTGCTGATGCCGCCGACACCGATCAGCGGCAGTTTTCCAGCGGTCAGTTTCGACAGCTGCGCCAGCACCCTGGTGGATTTTTCGAACAAGGGCGCGCCGGACAACCCGCCTTGCTGCCCCGCATGTGCACTTTTCAAACCTTCGCGCGACAACGTGGTATTGGTCGCGATGATCCCGTCGATACCAGAAGACAGCGCGACGTCGGCCAGATCTTCCAATTCCGCCGGGCTCAGATCCGGGGCGATTTTCAAAAACACCGGGATCGGGCGGGGCAGGGCCGCACGCGCCGCGATGACGCCCGCCAGCAGGGCCGAGAGCGCCTCTTTGCCCTGCAGATCGCGCAGCTTTTCTGTGTTGGGCGACGAGACGTTGACGGTGGCGAAATCCAGATGCGCCCCGGCATGGGCCAGCACGCGCGCGAAATCGGCGGCGCGGTCGGCGCTGTCTTTATTCGCGCCGAGGTTGAGACCCACCGGAATGCCCGCAGGCCGGGCGGCGAGGCGCGCGGTGATCGGCTCCATCCCCTCGTTGTTGAAGCCGAAGCGGTTGATCGCGGCGCGGTCCTCGGTCAGGCGCCACAGGCGGGGGCGCGGATTGCCGTCTTGCGGGCGGGGGGTGGCGGCGCCAACCTCGAGCCAGCCGAAACCCGCGCGCATCAGTTGCGGCAGCGCCACGGCATTCTTGTCGAATCCGGCTGCCAGACCAATGGGATTAGGCAGTTTCAACCCGGCCAGATCGGTGGCCAGCCGTGCCGAGCACACCGGCCCCGGCAGGGCGGTCAGGCCCGCGCGCAGTGCACGCAGGGACAGACCATGCGCGAGTTCGGGATCAAAGCGGTGAAACAGGGCCAGTCCGGCACGTTCGATCGGGGTCACAGCAAAGCCTCGGGAAAAATGTGGCCGGTCGCGCCCAAGGGCAGGGAGGTGTCCCAGACCACTTCGGCCAGATCAAGCGGGCGATAAAGATGCGGGAACAGGGCGCCCCCGCGCGAGGGTTCCCATTTCAGCGCGGCGCCCAGGGCGTCTGCGTTGAAAGCGACCAGAACCAGATCGCTTTCGGTCGCGAAATGCCGCGCGGCGGTTTCGGTGACCTGCGCCGAGGTCGAAAAATGGATGAACCCGTCTGCCAGATCGACGGGCGCGCCAAGCGTATGCCCGGCATCGCGGAACGCATCCCATTCGGGGCGGCGGAAGATTTTGTAAATCAGCATGACCCTCACATGCCCTGTGCCCGGTAAATGGTCAATCCCGCTTTGCGCCGTACAAAGGCCTGTTTCGCAGGCCTGTCATCGCGACGTCATGCTGCATGATTACGCCGAAGGCGCAAATCGGGTTTTGACAGCGCGCCCGCATGACAGCACTGTAACGCCCATGTGACAATCCTTGGAGGTATTCATGAACGCCCGTTTCCTGGCATCTGTTGCCGCGCTGGCCCTGAGTGCAGGCACCGCGCAGGCCGATTACACGCTGCATGTTCTGCACACCAACGACCTGCATTCGCGCATTGAATCCATTAACAAATACGACTCGACCTGTGGTGCCGAGGACGAGGCCGAGGGCAAATGCTTTGGCGGTATCGCGCGGCTGGCCACCAAGGTTGCCGAAATGCGCAAGGAGCTGGACGGCCAGAACGTGATTTTGCTGGATGCGGGCGATCAGTTTCAGGGCAGCCTGTTTTACACGACCTACAAGGGCAAGGACACGGCCGAGTTCATGAATGCCATCGGCTATGACGCGATGGCGGTGGGCAACCACGAATTCGACGATGGCCCCGAAGCATTGTCGGCTTTTGTCGATCTGGTGAAATTTCCGCTGGTGTCGGGCAATCTGGATGTCAGCCAGTCGAACCTTCTGAAGGGCAAGATCCACGACACCGTCGTGCTGGACGTCGGGGGTGAAAAGATCGGCATCATTTCGGCGCTGGCGACCGATACGGTGGAAACCTCGTCGCCGGGGCCGAACGTGATCTTTCAGGACGAGGCCGAGAGCCTGAAAGCCGATGTCGCGGCGCTGACCGAGGCAGGCGTGACCAAGATCATCGCGATTCCGCACACCGGGTTTGTGAAAGATCAGGCGCTGGCCGCGGCGGTGCCGGGGATCGACGCGATTGTGGGCGGGCATTCGCACACGCTGTTTTCGAACACCGAAGAGGGTGCCGAGAAATATCCGACCATGGTTGGCGCTGTGCCGGTCGTGTCGGCCTATGCCTATTCGAAATACCTGGGCCATCTGGTGCTGACCTTTGACGATGCGGGCAACCTCAAGGATGCGGGTGGTGACACGATCCTGCTTGATGCCTCGGTCACGCCGGATGCGACGCTGGCGGCGAAGATCACCGAAATGGCCCTGCCGCTGAACGCAATCCGCGAAAAGGTGGTTGCCGAAACAACCGCCGAGATTGACGGGTCGCGCGATAGCTGCCGGTTGATGGAATGCGCGATGGGCAACCTTGTTGCCGATGCGATGCTGGACCGTGTGAAGGGGCAGGGTGTCACCATCGCGATTGAGAACGGCGGCGGGCTGCGGTCGTCGATTGACGCGGGTCCGGTGACCATGGGCGAGGTGCTGACCGTGATGCCGTTCCAGAACACGCTGTCCACGTTCGAGGCCAAGGGCTCGACCGTCATCGCGGCGCTGGAAAACGGGCTGAGCCAGGTCGAAGAGGTGGCAGGTCGTTTCCCGCAGGTCGCCGGGCTGAAATTCACCTGGGATGCGGCCAAGCCGGCGGGTGAACGGGTGTCAGAGGTTCTGGTTGGATCGGGTGACACCTGGACCCCGATCGCGGCCGATACGGTCTATGGCGTGGTCACCAACAACTATGTGCGCAACGGCGGTGACGGCTACAAGATGTTCGCGACCGAGGGCATGAACGCCTATGATTTCGGCCCCGATCTGGCCGATGTCACGGCGGATTATCTGGCCAAAATGGGCGCCTATACGCCCTATACTGACGGCCGTATCACCAAGAAATAAGCCGGAGTTTCGGGTCGAATAGCCTCGCAAGGGGCAGGGGCGGGGGCAGTGATGCCCCCGCTTTTTCATGTTTTCTTAGCGGCCTGTCCACGATGCGCGGATTTTTCTTGTCATGGCGCAGGGCTGGCGAAACTGTGCAAGAGGCGGGGCTGCGGCCCGCTTCATTTTTCAAGCCAAAGAAAGACCAGTATGACCGTGCAAGATCCCTCCGCTTTTCTGCGGGCGTTGTTTGACGCGGCGGTTGCGGCGGCGGACCCGATGCGGGTGGTGCCCGCCGCACTGCCGCCCCGGCCCGCGGGGCGGGTGGTGGTGGTCGGCGCGGGTAAGGCCTCGGCGCGGATGGCGCAGGCGGTCGAGGCGGCCTGGGGGCCCTGTGAGGGTTTGGTGATTACCCGCTACGGTTATGCGCAGCCCTGCGAGGGCATTGAAATTGTCGAGGCTGCGCATCCGGTCCCGGACGCGATCGGGGTCGATGCGACCCGGCGGATGCTGGATCTGCTGCGCGGGCTTGGCCCCGACGATTTCGTGTTGGCGTTGATTTCGGGGGGCGGTTCGGCGCTGCTGTGCGCCCCGGCGCCGGGGCTGACGCTGGCGGACAAGCAGGCGGTAACGGGCGCGCTGCTGCGCAGTGGTGCCCCGATCGACCAGATCAACACGGTGCGCAAGCATCTGAGCGCGGTGAAGGGCGGGCAACTGGCGGCGGCGGCGTTTCCTGCGCGGATGCTGGCGCTGGTGATTTCGGATGTGGCGGGCGACGATCTGGCCTTCATCGCCTCTGGGCCGACGGTGGGTGACACGCGCCGCGTCGCCGAGGCACGGGCGGTGTTGCAGGCGCATGGTATCGCGCTGCCGCCTGCGGTGCGGGCGGTTCTGGCGCGAGGCTCGGGCGTGTTGGCGCCGGGTGACGCACGGCTGGCGCAGGCCGAGACGCGGATCATCGCCGCCCCGGGGCAGTCGCTGGCGGCGGCGGCGGATCTGGCGCGTGCGGCGGGCGTCGAGGTGCGCCAGCTGGGCGATGCGCTGGAAGGGGAGGCGCGCGATCTGGGTGCCGAACAGGCACGGATGGCGCTGCAGCTGGCTGCCGAACGCCCGGCATCCGCGCCGCCCTTGCTGCTGCTGTCAGGCGGGGAATGCACGGTGCAGCACCGGGGCGAGGGCGGCAGTGGCGGGCCGAATGCGGAATTCATCCTGTCGGCGTTGATCACGTTGCAGGGGGCCGCAGGGATCCATGCGCTGGCCTGCGATACCGATGGCGTCGATGGCGCGGCCGAGGTCGCAGGCGCGGTGATCGGCCCCGAGGTCTGGGGCCGCGCACAGGAAAAAGACCCCAGCGGTGCCTTGGCGGCCCATGACAGTCATCGCTTTTTTGACAGGCTTGGCGTGCAGGTCGTCACCGGGCCGACACTTACGAATGTCAATGATTTCAGGGCATTTCTGATCTTCGGCAGTGCTCAGACCGCGTAATAATCGCGATACCAATCGACGAATTTCGCCACGCCCTCGGGCACACGGGTCTGCGGTGCATAGCCCGTCAGGCTGCGCAACAGATCGGCGTTGGCCCAGGTCGCGGGCACGTCGCCCGCCTGCATCGGCATCAGGTTGCGCGTGGCGGTGCGCCCCGTTGCGGCCTCGATTGCGGCGATAAAATCGGTCAGCTGAACGGCATCGGAATTGCCGATATTGACGACCCGCCAGGGCGCCACCGGCGACAGACTGTCGCCTTCGGGCACCACGCCATCCGTGGGACGCACCGGCGGCGTGTCGATCAGCAGACGGATGCCATGCACCAGATCCTCGACATAGGTGAAGTCGCGCTTCATGTCGCCGTAGTTATAGACGTCGATGGGATCGCCGTTCAGGATCGCCTTGGTGAATTTGAACAGCGCCATGTCGGGCCGCCCCCACGGACCATAGACGGTGAAAAACCGGAACATCGTCACCGGCAGGCCGAACAGATGCGCATAGCTGTGCGCCATGTTTTCGGTGGCCTTCTTGGTGGCGGCGTAAAAGCTCATCTGATGATCCGCGCGGTCGGTTTCGGCATAGGGCATCTCGGTGTTGGCGCCGTAAGCCGAACTGGTCGAGGCCAGCAGCATGTGCTGCGGCGGGTGGGCGCGGGCGGCCTCCAGCAGCTCGAACGTGCCGACGATATTGCTTTCCAGATACGAGCGCGGGTTCTCGATTGAATAACGCACGCCCGCCTGAGCGGCCAGATGCACCACCACATCGGGCTTTTCGGCCGCAAACAGCCCCATCAGCAGGCCGGGGGCCTCGACCGCGTCATTGATCGCGCGGAAATTCGGGTTTTGCAGCAGCATCGACTGACGCCGTTGTTTC
>JAQTYE010000169.1 GCA_028749255.1 Paracoccaceae bacterium
CTGACCGCGCTGGTCGATGGCACCGACAACCAGGTCAACGAACAGCGCCGCCGCGCCGCGGCCTGATCGGCCCAGGGGCGGTCCGTCACACACGGACCGCCCCGCCCCTCGACCCCATACATCGTCCTCGAATTTGGCAAGGGCTGCCCGGACAGGCGCAGTCCTTGAGGGAGAACACATGTCTGCAATCCTCGACAAAGCCCGCGACCTCGACCAGTTGCTTGCAACGGCCGTAGAAGACGACAAGGAGGCTGGCGTCTTTCGCTGCCGCCGCGACATCTTCACCAACGAAGATCTGTTCGAGCTGGAACTGAAGCATATCTTCGAAGCCAACTGGGTTTACCTGGCACATGAAAGCCAGATCCCGAACAACAACGACTATTACACCACCTATATCGGCCGTCAGCCGGTGGTCGTCACCCGCGACAAGACCGGCACCCTGAATGCCGTGATCAACGCCTGCGCCCACCGCGGCGCAATGCTGTGCCGCCGCAAGCACGGCAACAAGGGCAGCTTCACCTGCCCGTTCCATGGCTGGACCTTTGCCAACACCGGCAAGCTGCTGAAGGTCAAGGACGAGAAGACCACCCAATACCCCGAACAATTCGGCAAGGACGGCTCGCATGACCTGACCCGGGTTGCGCGGTTCGAAAACTACCGGGGCTTTTTGTTCGGCAGCCTGAACCCCGATGTCGCGCCGCTTCTCGATTATCTGGGCGAAACGCGGATCATCATCGACCAGATCGTCGATCAGGCCCCGAACGGGCTCGAGGTGCTGCGCGGCAACTCGTCCTATATCTACGATGGCAACTGGAAGCTGCAAATGGAGAACGGCTGCGACGGATACCACGTCAGCTCGGTTCACTGGAACTATGCCGCGACCATGGGCCGACGCAGCGACGAGGGCACCAAGGCCGTCGATGCCAATGGCTGGAGCCGCTCGGTCGCCGGGGTCTATGGGTTCGAGAATGGCCATATCCTGCTGTGGACCAACACGATGAACCCCGAGGTGCGCCCGGTCTATGGCCAGCGCGACGAAATCGCCGCGCGTGTCGGCGCCGACAAGGCGGATTTCATCGTCAATCAGACGCGCAACCTGTGCCTGTATCCGAACGTGTTCCTGATGGACCAGTTCAGCACGCAAATCCGCGTCACCCGCCCGATCAGCGTAGACAAGACCGAGATCAGCATCTTCTGCTTTGCCCCCAAGGGCGAAAGCGACGAAGACCGCGCGCTGCGCATCCGCCAGTATGAGGATTTCTTCAACGTCTCGGGGATGGGCACGTCGGACGACCTCGAGGAATTCCGCGCCTGTCAATCGGGCTATGCCGGCACCGCCGCGCTGTGGAACGACCTGTCGCGTGGCGCCCCGCTGTGGATCGACGGGCCGGATGAAAATGCCCGCCGGATGGGTCTGAACCCGCTTTTGTCGGGCGAACGCAGCGAGGACGAGGGGCTGTTTGTCCGTCAGCACGAATATTGGGCCAAGGTGATGCGCGATGCGCTGGCCGCTGAAAAGACCGGGGGTGCAGCATGAGCCTGTCCTATGATGCGATCTGTGCGTTCCTGTATCGCGAAGCGCGCCATCTTGATGACCGGGAATGGGACGCATGGCTGGCCTGCTACGCCCCGGACGTCACCTATTGGATGCCCGCTTGGGATGACGACGATCAGCTTACCGAAGATCCGCAATCGCAGATCTCGCTGATCTACTACCCCAGCCGCGAAGGGCTGGAGGATCGGGTGTTCCGCATCAAGACCGAACGGTCGGGCGCGTCGATGCCCGAGCCGCGCACCGGGCACAGCGTCAGCAACGTCGAAATCCTGGCCACGCGCGGGGACGAGGTGGATGTGCGCTACAATTTCCACACGCTGAACCACCGCTACAAGATCACCGATCAGTTCTTCGGAACGATCTTTGTGACCCTGCGCGCGGACGGGGCAGGGATGGTGATCGCGGACAAGAAGATCGTCCTGAAGAACGATTACATCCGCCAGGTCATCGACGTTTACCACGTCTGACCCGCCACGCCCGACAACGGACCCAAAAGGAGGACGGTTCATGTCCAGCTACAAGATTGCGCTGAACTTCGAAGACGGGGTGACCCGCTTCATCGACTGCAAGCCAGGCGAGAAGGTGCTTGATGCGGCCTATCGCAGCAAGGTCAACCTGCCGATGGACTGCTCGGACGGCGTTTGCGGCACCTGCAAGTGCCACGCTGAAAGTGGCACCTACGAGATGGGATCGGATTACATCGACGACGCCCTGACCGAAGACGAAGCCGCCGAAGGTCAAGTGCTGACCTGCCAGATGGTGCCGACCAGCGATTGCGTGCTGGCCGTGCCCAGCACCGCGCGGGCCTGCAAGACCGGGCAGCAGAAATTCGCCACCACCGTGACCAAGGTCGCGCCGCATCACGACGCGGCCATCGTGTTGGAATTGGCGATGGCGGACGGGGCAGCCGCGCCCGCCTTTCTGCCCGGCCAATATGTCAACATCGACGTGCCGGGCAGCGGCGACAGCCGTTCCTATTCGTTCAGCACGGCGCCGGGCGCGGCGCGTCTGGGCTTCCTGATCAAGATGATCCCCGGCGGGCTGATGAGCGGTTGGCTGGCCGGGGCCAAACCCGGCGACCGGCTGGACCTGACCGGTCCGATGGGCAGCTTCTATCTGCGCGATGCGGACCGACCGCTGCTGTTTCTGGCGGGTGGCACCGGGCTGGCCCCGTTCCTGTCGATGCTCGAGGTGCTGGCGCAAGCGGGTTCGCAGCAGCAGATCCACCTGATCTATGGTGTGACCCGCGATCTGGATCTTGTGTTGGTCGATGAAATCGCGGCCTACACCGCGCGCCTGCCGAATTTCAGCTTTGCCACCGTCGTCGCGGACGCGGCCTCGACCCATCCGCGCAAGGGCTGGGTCACGCAGCACATGCCCACCGACATGCTGGCCTCGGGGGCGGTCGATATCTATCTGTGCGGTCCGCCACCGATGGTGGATGCGGTGCGCGCCTATCTGAAGGAAACCGGCGTGAAACCCGCCAGTTTCCATTACGAAAAGTTCACGCCGAACATGCCCCTGAAGGCCAGCGCATGAGCGCGCGCGTCTTTACCGGACGATTTGCCGGAAAGGTCATGGTCGTGACGGGCGCGGCGCAGGGGATCGGCCGTGCCGTTGCGCTGCGTGCGGCGGCCGAGGGCGGCCACGTCCTGTTCGTTGATCGTGCCGATTTCGTGGCCGATGTGGCGGCCGAAGCGACCGGCGGCAAGACCGCGGCCTTCACCGCCGATCTGGAAACCTGGGAAGGGGCCCACGCCACGATGCGCTGTGCCGCCGAGACCTTCGGCGGCATCGACATCTTGATCAACAACGTGGGCGGTGCGATCCGCATGCGCCCCTTTGTGGAATTCGAACCGGCCCAGATCGACGCCGAAATCCGCCGGTCGTTGATGCCGACGCTCTATTGCTGCCACGCCGTCCTGCCGCATCTGTCGGCACGCGGTGGCGGCACCATCGTCAACGTCTCGTCGAATGCAACGCGCGGCATCTACCGCATGCCCTATTCGGCGGCGAAAGGCGGCATCAACGCCATCACTCAATCGCTGGCGATGGAACTGGCCGGGCAAAACATCCGCGTGGTCGCCACCGCGCCCGGCGGCACCGAGGCCCCGCCGCGCCGCATTCCGCGCAACGCCGAGGGCGACACCGATCAGGAAAAGGCCTGGATGGCCGAAGTGGTTGATCAGGTGAAGCAATCCAGCTTCCTCAAACGCTATGGCAGCATCGCGGAACAGACGGCCCCCATTCTTTTTCTGGCTTCGGACGAAGCTGGCTACATCACCGGCAGCATCCTGCCCGTGGCGGGCGGAGACCTGGGCTGAATAAAATTCATATCGCATAAAAAGGGAGGAATACTATGCGCCAGATCGAGGTAAGCGAGGCGATAGACAACGGCCGGTTCGGCCGGTTTCAATGGATGGTGGTCGCGCTGTGCGGCGCGGTTCTGATCGTCGATGGCTATGACGTGTTCGTCGCCGGCACCGTGCTGCCGACGTTGATCGGCGAATGGGGGCTGACCAAACCGCAGGCCGGGGCGTTGCAGGCCTGGGCGCTGTTCGGGATGATGTTCGGGGCGCTGGTCTTTGGCCCGCTGGCCGACCGGATCGGACGCAAGAAGGGCATCGGCATCAGCTTCATGCTGTTCACCACCGCAACCCTGCTGACCGGCTTTGCCAACACCCCCGAGCAGTTCAAGTTCTTTCGCTTCATCGCGGGTCTGGGCTGCGGCGGGTTGATGCCCAATGCCGTGGCCTTGATGAATGAATATGCCCCCAAACGGCTGCGCGGCACGATGGTTGCGCTGATGTTCTCGGGCTATTCGGTGGGCGGCATGGTGGCTGCCACCATGGGGATCGGGCTGATCCCCAGCTATGGCTGGAAGCCGATGTTCTTCGTCGCCGCCGTGCCGCTGCTGTTGCTGCCGCTGGTGCTGTGGAAACTGCCGGAATCGCTGGGTTTTCTGATCCGCAGCGGCAAGCAGGACGCGGCCCGGCGGATCTTTGCCAAGGTCTGCCCGGACACGCAAATGAGCGCCACAGACCAACTGGTCTTTACCGAAACCAAGGGCGGGTCGGCCTCGGTCGCCGAACTGTTCCGCCATCACCGGACGCTGCGCACGCTGATGCTGTGGGTGTCGTTCTTCTGCTGCCTGCTGCTGGTCTATCTGCTGTCGTCGTGGCTGCCCAAAGTGCTGCAAGAGGCGGGATATGCCGAAAAGGCCAGCCTGCTGAGCCTGTTCTCGCTGAACTTCGGTGGCATGGCGGGGGCGATTGCCGGGGGATGGATGGGCGACCGCTTCGGGCTGCCCAAGGTCGTCGTCGGCTTCTTTGCGGCGGCGGCGCTGTCGATCGCGCTGATCGGGATGACGCCCGCGGCAGGGTTGCTGTTCGTGCTGGTGTTCATCGCGGGCGCCACCACCATCGGCACGCAGATCCTGCTCTATGCCAGCGTGGCACAGCTTTATAACCTCTCGGTCCGTTCGACCGGGCTGGGCTGGGCCTCGGGTGTGGGGCGGATCGGGGCGATCGTCGGGCCGACGTTCGGCGGGGTGCTGCTGGCGCGCGAATTGCCGCTGCAGCAAAACTTCCTGATCTTCGCCATTCCGGCGGCGATTTCCGCACTGGCGATGCTGATCTTTGCGCTCAGCAACGCCCGCCGCGAGGCGACAACCCAGGTTGCAACCGCGTAACCGCTGATGCCACTATCCGGCGCGGGAGCACGCCCGCGCCGTTTTCCATTCTTCCTGCGGCCCATGCGATACCGCGCGGGCCCAACCATGACAGACCCGGACCCATGCCCCATATCGACCTGCCCAGCCACCGCCTGCATTACCGGATCGACGGCACGGACCCCACCAAACCGTGGCTGATGTTTTGCAATTCGCTCGGAACCGATCTGCGGATGTGGGATGCGCAGGTGGCCGGCCTGTCCGATCACTTCCGTATCCTGCGCTATGATCGCCGGGGCCATGGCCGTTCCAGCGCGCCGCCGCCGCCCTATAGCATCGCGGATCTGGGTGGCGATGCGATCGCACTGCTTGACGCGCTGGAAATCCCGCGCACCCATTTTTGCGGTCTCTCGATTGGCGGGCTTACCGGGCAATGGCTGGGCGTGAACGCCGCCGACCGCTTCGACCATATCGTCGTGTGCGCGACTGCGGCGCGGATCGGAACACCCGACGGCTGGACCGCCCGGATCGCCGATGTGACGGCAAACGGGCTGGCCGGGCTGGTTCCGGCAACTGCCGAACGCTGGTTCACGCCCGCCTTCAACGCGGCCGAGCCCGCCACCGTGCGCGCGGTCTTGAACCAGTTCGAGGCAACGTCGGTCGATGGCTATGTCGGCTGCTGCGCGGCGCTGGCCGGGGCGGATCTGCGCCCCCAGATCGCACAGATCGCGAACCCGCTTCTGGCAATTTCAGGCAATGATGACCCGGTCTGTACGCCCGCCGATCTGGCCGCGATTGCCACGGCGGTGCAGCACGGGCGCCATGTGTCCCTGCCCGGGCGACATATCGTGAATATCGAAGCGGCGGATGCCTTCAACGCCACGCTGATCGACGTTCTGTGCGGCGCGGCCTGATCCCGCATCCCCCGGCGCAACGGTTCCACGGGCATAATCTGACGTGTGCGTGCGCGCCCCGGGCCATCAGGTCCGGGGCGCGATTGCGTGTGTCAGACGCGCTCCAGCGCGATGGCGATCCCCTGCCCGACCCCGATGCACATCGTCGAGAGCGCGCGCTTGCCGCCGGTCTTCATCAGTTCCAGCGCCGCCGTGCCGGTGATCCGTGCCCCCGACATGCCCAGCGGATGGCCCAGCGCAATCGCGCCGCCATTCGAGTTCACCCGGGCATCGTCATCGGCGATGCCCAACGCCCGCAGCGTGGCCAGACCCTGACTGGCAAAGGCTTCGTTCAGCTCGATCACATCGAAATCGGTCTGGGCCAACCCCAGCCGCGCCAGCAATTTCTGGCTGGCCGGCGCGGGGCCAAAGCCCATGATCCGCGGCGCCACGCCCGCGGCCGCCCCGCCCAGAACCCGGGCAATCGGCGTCAGGCCGTGGCGTTTGGCCGCCGCCGCCGAAGCAAGGATCAGCGCCGCAGCACCATCATTCACACCACTGGCGTTGCCCGCCGTGACCGAGCCACCCTTGCGGAATGGCGCCTTCAGCCCGGCCAGAACCTCGAGCGTGGTTTCGCGCGGGTGTTCATCACGGCTGACCAGTTTCGGGTCGCCCTTGCGCTGTGGAATGCTGACCGGGGTGATTTCCTGCGCCAGACGTCCGTTGGCCTGGGCCGCCGCCGCCTTTTGCTGGCTGCGCAGCGCAAACGCGTCCTGGTCGGCGCGATTGATGTTGAAATCCTCGGCCACGTTCTCGGCGGTTTCGGGCATGCTATCGACACCATATTGCGCCTTCATCAACGGGTTCACGAAGCGCCAGCCGATGGTGGTGTCATGCACTTCGGTGGCCCGGCTGAACGCCGATTCCGCCTTGGGCATCACAAAGGGCGCACGCGACATGCTTTCCACACCGCCCGCGATCATCAGATCGGCCTCGCCCGCCTTGATCGCGCGGGCGGCGGTGATGATCGCATCCATCCCCGAGCCGCACAGCCGGTTGATCGTGGTGCCCGAAACCTCAACCGGCAGACCCGCCAAAAGCGCCGACATGCGTGCG
>JAQTYE010000170.1 GCA_028749255.1 Paracoccaceae bacterium
GCGGGCAATGGCAAGGAAATGACCGCCGGGCGCGGCTATATCGCGCTGGCCGCGCTGATTTTTGCGAACTGGCGGCCGTGGTATGCGCTGATGGCCACGCTGTTGTTTGGCTTTTTTCAGGCGCTGGCGCTGCGCCCCGATGTGATCGAGGGCACCTTTGGCGTGGCGATCCCGGTGCCTGCGCTGGACGCCCTGCCCTATATTCTGACCGTAATCGTGCTGGCCGGCTTCGTCGGGCGCGCCATCCCCCCCCGTGCCGGAGGCCAACCCTATGTCAAAGAGCGCTGAACTCGCCGCCCTGATCCGTGCCCGCGCCGGCGATGCGCCGCCGCAGCTGGGGCTGATCCTGGGCTCGGGCCTTGGCCATCTGGCCGAAGAGGTGCAGGGCGTGGCGATCCCTTACAGCGATCTGCCGGGCTTTCCGCATGCGGGGGTGTCGGGGCACAATCCGAAACTGGTGATCGGCCAACTGGAAGGCGTGCGCGTCGCGGTGTTCGGCGGGCGGGTGCATTATTACGAACATGGCAACCCCGCCGAAATGCGCCTGCCGCTGGAAATCCTGCGCGAACTGGGCTGCGGGCAGTTGCTGCTGACCAATGCGGCGGGCAGTCTGCGCGCGGATATCGGACCCGGCGATCTGATGCTTTTGAACGACCACATCGCTTTTGCGGGCGCCAACCCGCTGATCGGCGAACCGTCGGACGCGCGTTTCGTGCCGCTGACCGAGGCGCATGACGCCGAAATCCGCGCGGGCCTGTCAGCCGCCGCCAAGGCCGAAGGCGTGGCGCTGCCCGAAGGCGTCTATTGCTGGTTCTCGGGCCCCTCCTTTGAAACCCCGGCCGAGATTCGTGCCGCCAAAATTCTGGGCGCCGATGCGGTGGGCATGTCCACCGTGCCCGAGGTGATCCTCGCGCGGTTTCTGGGGCTGCGGGTCGCGGCCGTGTCGGTGGTGACGAATATGGGCGCGGGCCTGTCCGCCGAAAACATCAGCCACGAACATACCAAGGCGATGGCGCCTGTGGGCGCGGCCAAGCTGGAGCGGGTTTTGCGACGATATTTACGCAACCTTTAACCCCGCGCTTTCCTTCACGGAAACCGGGGTTTGACACCGCGCCCAAGGGCAGGCAACACTGAACCCCCAACTCCAATCGGACTGCCCATGCAGATCTACCTCCCCATCGCCGAGGTTTCCGTCAGTGCCTACCTGCTTTTGGGGTTAGGGACGCTGGTCGGCCTGTTGTCAGGCCTTTTCGGCGTCGGCGGCGGCTTTCTGATTACGCCCCTGCTGTTCTTCATCGGCATTCCGCCGACCGTGGCCGTGGCCACCGGCGCCAATCAGGTCGTGGCCTCGTCGGTGTCGGGCGTTCTGGCGCAATTCAAGCGCAAGGCCGTGGATGTGCCGATGGGGATCGTGCTGCTGATCGGCGGTCTGATCGGGTCGGGCATGGGGATCTGGGTGTTCAACCTGCTGACCCGGCTGGGCCAGATCGACCTGGCCGTGCAGCTGGCCTATGTCGTGTTCCTCGGCTCCATCGGGTTGCTGATGCTGCAGGAATCGCTGCGCGCGATGCGGCGCGCCAAACGCGGCGGCAAACGTGCCAAGCGGCATCAGCATATGTGGGTTCACAAACTGCCGCTGAAGATCAAGTTCCGCGCCTCGGGGCTGTATATCTCTGTCATTCCGCCAATGCTGGTGGGGGTCGTTGTGGGCATTCTGGCGGCGATCATGGGGGTCGGGGGCGGCTTCATCATGGTGCCCGCGATGATCTATCTGCTGGGGATGCCGACCAAGGTGGTGATTGGCACCTCGCTGTTCCAGATCCTGTTCGTGTCGGCCTTCACCACGATGATGCATGCGATCACCAACCAGTCAGTTGATGTGATGCTGGCGCTGTTGCTGATCGTGGGCGGCGTGATCGGCGCACAGATCGGATCACGGCTGGGGGCACGGTTGAAGGCCGAACAGCTGCGCATTCTGCTGGCCCTGCTGGTCATTCTGGTCGCTGGGAAACTGGGCCTTGATCTGCTGCTGCGCCCGTCGGAACTGTTCTCGCTGTTCCCCGGAGCGTTGAAATGATGCGCGCGCTGATCCTGCTGCTGGCGTTGACCCTGCCTGCCCTGGCCCTTCCCGCCCGCGCCGAAGAGGTGGTGGCCGGCCTGAGTCAGGACAATATCGGCATCACCGCCTCGTTCAACGGCTCGGAGATCTTGATCTACGGGGCAATCAAACGGTTTGAACCTGAACCCGACAGCAACCGTATGGGCATCATCGTGACGCTGGAAGGCCCCGCGGGCGCCGTCACCATCCGCCGCAAATCGCGCGAGATGGGGATCTGGGTGAACACCGATTCCGTGGGCGTGGCCGCCGCCCCCAGCTATTACGCCGTGGCCAGCAGCGCCCCCCTGTCCGAGATCCTCGACCCCAATGTCGATGTCAGCCAGCGCATTTCGATCCCGCTGGCGATGCGGTCCTTCGCGGGGCCGATCGAAGTGTCGGATGCACGTCCATTCACCGAAGCCCTGCTGCGTATCCGCGAAAAAGAGGGGCTGTATCATCTGGATGAATCGGCCGTCACAATCCTGGAAAACACGCTGTTTCGCGCCGATTTCGACCTGCCTGCCAATCTGATCGAGGGCGATTACAAAACTCGCATTTTCCTGCTGCGCGACGGCCAGCTGGTCGATCAGTACCGTACCGCGATCTATGTGCGCAAAGTCGGGCTGGAGCGGTGGCTCTATACCCTGTCGCGCGATCACGCGGCGGTTTACGGCGCGCTGTCGCTGGCGATCGCGGTGTTCGCGGGCTGGGCGGCGGCGGCGGTGTTCCGGCTGATCCGCAACTAACCACGCCCGACAAAGGGCATTTCCGTCGCCATAACCGTCATGTTCAACACATTCGCCCCGGGCGGCAGATTGGCCATATGCAGCACCGCCGCCGCCACATCGCCCACCTCCATCATCGGCTCGGGGCGGGTGCTGCCATAGGCCTGCAACACGCCCGCCTCCATCCGCGCGGCCAGATCGGTGCGCGCATTGCCCACGTCGATCTGCCCCGCCGCGATGCCAAAGCCACGCCCGTCCAGCGCCAGCTGCTTGGTCAGCCCGTTGATCGCATGTTTGGTCACGGTGTAGGCCAGTGACCGCGGCCGCGGCACCTGACCTGCAATCGAGCCGTTGTTGATGATCCGCCCGCCCTGCGGCGCCTGCGCGCGCATCTGCGCAAAGGCCGCGCGCGCGCACCAGATCATGCCATCCAGATTGATCGCCCGGGTGGTCAGCCAATCGTCCGGGTCCATCTCGTCGATCAACGCGCCCTGCGGAAACACGCCCGCATTGTTGAACAACACGTCGATCCGGCCAAAACGCGCCACCGTGGCGGCAAAGGCGGCCTCAACCGCCGCCCGGTCTGCCACGTCGCAGGCCTGCGCCAACCCGTCACCCCGCGCGGCCACTTCGGCCAAGGGCGCGACCCGCCGCGCCAGACACGCCACCTGCCAGCCCGTCCCCAGCGCCGCCTCGGCCACCGCACGCCCAATGCCTGCGCTTGCCCCTGTCACCACCATCACCGGCATGGCACCCCTCCTTAGCCGTCCTCTTCGCGTTCCAGTTTCAGCGCGACCGCCCCCGCGGGCAGATCGTCAATCGACAGCGGCGCCGAGGGCCGCGCCAGCCGCGCCCGCGTGACCCAAAGCAGCCGGTGTTCGGCCCGGGTGATCGCCACATAGGCCAGCCGTTTCCACAGCGGAATTCCCGCCTCGACCCGTCCGGCGCGCGCGGCGGCATAAATATCGGGTGCAAAAACCTGCACATCGGGCCACTGGCTGCCCTGCGCCTTATGGATCGTCACCGCCGCACCATGCAGGAACGTCGCCCCCATTCGCGCGGCAAAGGGGATGAAGGGCTCTTCCTCGTCGGGCAGTTCGATTTTAACGATGGATGCCGCCGACAATCGCGGGTCTTCGGCACCAATCACATGCAACCGCGAGAACCCCGGTTTTTTACCGGGCCCCAGATAGATCACCTGCGCGCCCTTGATCAGGCCGCGCGCCTCCAGATCAATGCGCTTCTTGCGGTGCTTCAGCGGCAATTCAATCCCGTCGCAGATCAAGGGCTCACCCGGCAGCAGCATATCGGCGGGCGCCGAATGCGCGGCCCGGAAGGCTGTGATCAGCCGAATGCGGGTCGCGTTGCGCCAGACCAGCACCGGGCTGCGCGCCATCAGGTCGCTTTCCACCCGCTCGGCCCAGACCACGCGCGGGTCGTTTGCCGCCGCCTTCTCGATCATCCGCTCGAAGCTTTCGAAACTCAGGCTCTCATCGGCCAGCGCATGCGCCAGATCCAGGATCGGGTTGTCCTGCGTCTGCCGGTGGATCCGGTGCAGCACATGTTTCTGCGCCTCGGGCAGGCGTTCGAAACACATCTGCCCCGATTGGTTCACCGGCGCCAACTGCGCCGGATCGCCAAACAGCACCAGCGTCGGGAAAATCTCGCGCAGGTCGTCGAACTGACGTTCATCAAGCATCGAGGCCTCGTCCACGAAGCCGATATCCAGCGGGTCTTCGCGCCGCTTCCAGCCATTGATGAAATCCGAGCCGCGCAACCCCGCCGAAGCCAGCGCCGCCGGGATCGACTTGTACAGATCGTAAAACGCCTTGGCGCGGTCCAGCGCCTCTTCGGTCAACCCGTTGATGCCCAGCAGATCGACCTTGGGCCGTTCGCCCTGCCCGGCCAACCATTCCGCGATGCGTTCATATTCCGGGTCATAGACCGGGGTGTACAGGATGCGGTGAATCGTCGTCGCCGGCACCCCGCGCGAACGCAGCACAGACGCCGCCTTGTTCGTTGGCGCCAAAATCGCCAGCGTGCGCCGATCCTTGCGCCGCTTCCCCTCGAAATCACCGGACACAAGGTCAACCCCGGCCTCATCCAGCGCCTTATAAAGCGCCGCCAACAGCATGGTCTTGCCCGACCCGGCCTTGCCGATGACCGACAGCACCCGCGTGCCGCCACCATCGGGCGACAGGTCACCGTCAACAATATCAACGCCCGCCGCCTGCAGCGCAGCTGCGACAGCATCCCAAGCCTCGGCCTGATCTTCGGAAAAGGTAATTGCAACAGGGCTATTCATAGCGGCGACCTTACAGGGCGCGCGCACCCACCGAAAGGCGCGAAATGGCCCAAGGCTGGAAGCCTCCGGCCGAGGTATTTCGGGGGGGGGGGGGGGGGGCAGACAGCCCCCGCGCTTTGGGTTCAGGCGGCCGCTGATGCCGGGGTGGCCAGTGCCACGATATCCATCATGATCCGGTTCAGTTCGAAATCCTTGGGTGTATAGACCCGTGCGACACCGAAGCCGCGCAGTTTCACCGCATCTTCGTCAGGGATGATGCCGCCCACGACCACCGGCACATGGCTCAGACCGGCGGCGCGCATCCGCTCCATCAGCTCTTCGATCAGCGGGATGTGGCTGCCCGACAGGATCGACAGGCCGACAACATGCGCCTCGTCCTCGATCGCCTTGGCGACGATTTGTTCGGGCGTCAGGCGGATGCCGTCATAGGTGATGTCCATGCCGCAATCGCGGGCGCGGAAAGCGATCTGTTCGGCGCCGTTCGAATGGCCGTCAAGTCCAGGCTTGCCGACCAGGAATTTCAGACGACGGCCCAGTTGGGTGCTGACCGCATCGACCGCGTTGCGAATGTCATCCAGGCCTTCGGTCTTGTTAGACGGGCTGCGCGACACGCCGGTCGGGCCGCGATATTCGCCGTGAACCTGACGCATCACGCCCGCCCATTCGCCGGTGGTCACACCGGCCTTGGCGGCGGCAATCGAGGCGGGCATGATGTTCTTGCCCGCTTTCGCATCGGCTTTCAGTTGGTCAAGCGCCGCAGCCACAGCCGCCGCGTCACGATCCGCGCGCCAGCCCTGCAAACGCGCGACCTGATCGGCCTCGACGCCCGGATCGACGACCATGATACCGCCATCGCCCGCGGTCAGCGGGCTGGGTTCGCCCTGTTGCCAACGGTTCACGCCCACGACGATGGTTTCATTCGCCTCGATGCGGTTGATCCGCTCGGCGTTCGATTCGACCAGACGGCCTTTCATATAGTCGATCGCCGCAATCGCCCCGCCCATCGCATCAAGCGTTTCCAGCTCGGCGCGCGCGCCTGCCTTCAGATCCTCGACCTTGGCGGTGATGGCGGGGTTGCCTTCGAACAGATCGGCATATTCCAGCAGATCGGTTTCATAGGCCATGATCTGCTGCATCCGCAGCGACCACTGCTGATCCCAGGGGCGCGGCAGGCCCAGCGCTTCGTTCCAGGCGGGCAATTGCACGGCGCGCGCGCGGGCGTTCTTGCTCAGCGTCACGGCCAGCATTTCAATCAGGATACGGTAGACGTTGTTTTCCGGCTGCTGCTCGGTCAGGCCCAGGCTGTTGACCTGCACGCCATAGCGGAAGCGGCGGTATTTCTCTTCCTCAATCCCGTAACGCTCCAGGCAGATTTCGTCCCACAGCTCGGTGAAGGCGCGCATTTTGCACATCTCGGTCACGAACCGGATGCCCGCGTTCACGAAGAACGAAATCCGACCGACCATCGCCGGGAAGCCCGCGGCGGGCACCTTGTTTTTCAGATCGTCCAGCACCGCAATCCCGGTGGCCAGCGCAAAGGCCAGTTCCTGCTCCGGCGTCGCGCCCGCTTCTTGCAGGTGATAGGAACACACGTTCATCGGGTTCCATTTCGGCAGATGCTGCGCGGTATAGGCGGCCACATCGGTGATCATCGCAAGGCTGGGTTTCGGCGGGCAGATATAGGTGCCGCGCGACAGATATTCCTTGACCAGATCGTTCTGCACGGTGCCCTGCAGTGCCGACACATCGGCGCCCTGCTCTTCGGCGACCGCGATATACAGCGACAACAGCCACGGCGCGGTGGCGTTGATCGTCATCGAGGTGTTCATCTGTTCCAGCGGGATATCGCGAAACAGCATCCGCATGTCGCCCAGATGGCAGACCGGAACGCCGACCTTTCCGACTTCACCGCGCGACAGGATGTGGTCACTGTCATAGCCGGTCTGGGTCGGCAGATTGAAGGCCACCGACAGGCCCGTCTGCCCCTTTGACAGGTTCGAGCGATAAAGTTCGTTCGATTTTTCCGCCGTCGAATGGCCCGCATAGGTGCGGAACAGCCAGGGCTTGTCTTTGGCGGGTCTGGT
>JAQTYE010000171.1 GCA_028749255.1 Paracoccaceae bacterium
CATTCTACGGCGTGCCCCGGGGGCATCTGCGAATCCTCGCCTGCGAAACCAGCGCCTGTGACCGCCGCCTTGGCGGGCGCGGGGCGGCGGCGGTGACCTATTCGCTGGGGCCGGTGTCGGTGGTGCGCCTGGCACCACGCGGGCTGAGCCAGACGATCCTGACGCATGAACTGGCCCATACCGAAACCCACGCGCGGTTGGGGGTGATCGGGCAGATCCGGGGGCGGCTGCCAGCCTGGATGGACGAAGGGTTGTCTGTGCTGGTCTCGGACGATCCGCGCTATCTGGGCCCGGCAACGGGCGCCGCGCGCTGCCTGCGCGCGCCGCGGGCCGCATTGCCTGCATCGACCTTCGACTGGGCCCGGATGGCCGCGCGCGATCACGGGCTTTACGCCGAGGCCGCCTGCGCGGTGGTGCACTGGGCCGAAGAAAATGGCGGGCTGGCGGCGCTGCGCGCGCGGATCCACAGCGGGGCCGTGCTGCCCTGATCGGGCAGGGGGCGCCGCCCCCTCTGGCCTGCGGCCATTCACCCCCGGGATATTTGCACTTTGTTGAAGCCATGATCGTTGCAACAAAGCCGAAATATCCCGGGGGAGTCCGCAGGACGGGGGCAGCGCCCCCTGCACCGCAGACCACGCGCGCCCCCTTGCCCCCCTGCGCGCCGGGGCCTAGTCTTGCGCGCGCAACTTGGGAGAGACGTATGAGCCAGAAGCGCAGCATTTTCGAGGAGGTCAGCCCCGATCAGGCCGCTGTGCCGAAATCCGCCCCGAAAGGCGGGATGATTGATGCCCGTCCGCGTGGCGCACGCGGGGCGATCCGGGTCTGGCTGTTGGTGCTGTTCGCGCTGGTGGTGGCGATGATCGCGGTCGGTGGCGCGACGCGTCTGTCGGATGCGGGGTTGTCGATTACCGAATGGCGCCCCGTCAGTGGCGCGCTGCCGCCGATGACTGACGCCGACTGGCAATCCGAGTTCACAAAATACCAACAAATTCCGCAGTTTGCCCTGCAAAATCCCGACATGACCCTGCCCGAGTTCAAGGGTATTTACTGGTGGGAATGGGGCCATCGGCAGCTGGGTCGGGTGATCGGGCTGGTCTGGGCCCTGGGGTTTGCGGGCTTTGCGCTGACCCGACGGATCCCGTTGGGCTGGTCGAAACGGTTCTGGCTGCTGGGCGGGCTTGGCGGGCTGCAAGGGGCCATCGGGTGGTGGATGGTCAGTTCCGGGCTGAGCGGGCAGATGGTCT
The DNA here is from genome assembly GCA_028749255.1 of Paracoccaceae bacterium. GTDB lineage: Bacteria > Pseudomonadota > Alphaproteobacteria > Rhodobacterales > Rhodobacteraceae > Rhodobacter. The sequence goes on from JAQTYE010000171.1 coordinate 1,245, forward strand.
CGGTCGCCTCGTATAGGCTGGCGGTGCATCTGGGTCTAGGCTTTGCAATCCTCGGGCTGATCGCGTGGTATGTGCTCAGCCTCAGTCGCCCCGAAGCGGCGCTGTTGCAGGCGCGGCGTCTGGCGGAGCCCAAGCTGTTTGGCATGGCCACCGGCGTGATGCATTTCGCATTCCTGCAAATCATTCTGGGCGCGCTGGTGGCGGGGATCGACGCGGGCCGCGGCTTTACCGACTGGCCCTGGATGGGCGGGCAGTTCCTGCCGCCCGATCCGTTCTCGATCACGCCCTTGTGGCGCAATTTCTTTGAAGATCCGGGCCTTGTGCAGTTCATCCACCGGATGGCGGGCTATGGCCTGCTGGCGTTTGGGCTGGTCACCGCGCTGAAAGGTCGCCGCTCTGCGCATCCGGTCACCCAAGGGGCGTTTACCCTGATGGGGGTCTGGTTGCTGTTTCAGGCCGCCCTTGGCATCGCCACGGTGATGCATGGCGCGCCGCTGGCACTGGGGCTGGCGCATCAACTGGGCGCGGTCGTCGCCTGGGTGCTGATTATCCGTGCGCGTCATCTGGCGCGCTATCCTGTTGTCCAATCCATTCGGAGGTCGAAATGACGGCTTATCAAGAACTTGTGGCCTTTCAGCATGACACCGAGGCCCTTGGCGCAATTGCCGAGCGGCTGGGCTGGGATCAGGAAACCATGATGCCGCGCGGCGCCACCGATCAGCGCGCCGATGAAATCGCGGCGCTGGAAGGCGTGCTGCACGCCCGCCGCACCGATCCGCGGATCGAGGATTGGCTGGCCCGCGCCGAGGCCACGACCGAGGTCGAGGCCCGCACGCTCGATCTGGTCGCGCGCAGCTATAACCGCAACACCCGGATCCCGGCGCGGCTGGCGGCGGAACTGGCGCGGCTGACCTCGCTCAGCCAAGGCATCTGGGCCGAGGCGCGCGCCGCCGAAGACCCCTCGGCCTTCCTTCCGACGCTGGAAGAGGTGGTGCGGCTGAAACGCGAAGAGGCCGAATGCCTGTCGAATGGCGATCTGTATGACGCGCTCTTGGACGATTACGAACCGGGCGCCACGCATCGCCAACTAGGGGCGATGTTCGACCGGATGCGCCCGCGGCTGGTCGCGCTGCGCGAACGCGTGCTGGGGGTGGAAACCCAGCCCGCCGCGCTGAACCACGTCTTCCCCGAGGCCACACAGCTGCGCATCGCGCGGATCTGCGCCACCGCCTTCGGCTATGACTGGACCCGCGGGCGGCTGGATATGGCGGTGCATCCGTTCTCGTCGGGGGGCGGCAACGACGCGCGGATCACCACGCGGGTTTCCGAAAGCGACCCGTTCAACTGCCTGTATTCGACGATTCACGAGGTTGGCCATGCATGTTACGAACAGGGTATCGACCCGGCCTATCGCTTCACGCCGCTGGGGCGCGGGGTGTCGATGGGGGTGCATGAAAGCCAAAGCCGGATCTACGAAAACCAGCTGGGCCGTAGTGCGCCCTTCACCGGCTGGCTGTATCAGCGGATGGTCGAGGCCTTTGGTGATTTCGGTGTGGCCAGCCCCGAGGCCTTCCACGCCATTGCCAACCGGGTAAACCCGGGCTTCATCCGCACCCAGGCCGACGAACTGCACTACAACCTGCATGTCATGCTGCGTTTTGATCTGGAACGCGACCTGATCACCGGCAAGCTTGAAGTCGCCGATTTTGAAGAAGCCTGGAACGCCCGCTTTGCCGCCGATTTCGGTGTGGCGGTGGACCGGCCCTCGCACGGGTTCTTGCAAGATGTGCATTGGCCGGTGGGGTTGTTTGGCTATTTCCCGACCTATTCACTGGGGAATGTCTATGCGGGCTGTCTGAACACGGCGATGCGTGCGGCGGTGCCCGACATTGACGCGAGCCTGGCGCGGGGCAGTGCCGCGCCTGCGACTGACTGGTTGCGCGCCAATCTGCAACGCCACGGCGGGCTGCGCGCACCTGCGGCCACGATCGAACACGCCTGCGGCGTCGCGCCGACCGAAGCGCCGCTTCTGGAGTATCTGGAGGCGAAATTCAGCGCGATCTACGGGCTGTAACGACGCTGCCGGGGGTTTTGCACCCCCGGACCCCCGCAGGATATTTAGGCCAAGATGAACCTGTGCCCTTTCATCTTGGCCTAAATATCCCGGGGGAGGCTGCGATCCGCAGCCGGGGGCAGCGCCCCCTAACGTGGGCTGAGCTGCAGCCAGATCCCGTCTTTCCCGCGCACCGTCAAATGGGCGACCGGCATCGCCGGGCGCTTGGCCACCGGGGCGACACGAAATTCGCGCAGGATCATCGACAGGATCAGCGGCCCTTCGGCCATTGCGAACCCCGCACCGGGGCAGACGCGTGGGCCGGTCGAAAACGGGATATAGGCGGTGCGCAGGCAGGTTTTGCCATTCTCGGTTTCCCAGCGGCCCGGGTCGAACCCGTCGGGGTTATCCCACAGCCGTTCGTGCCGGTGCAGGTGCCAGGGGCTGATGACGACCTGCGCACCGGGGCGGATGTCGCGGCCGCGGAACTGTTCGGGGCATTTGGCCTCGCGTACGAACATCGGCACCGGCGGATACAGCCGCAGCGCCTCGCGGAAGGTGGCGCGGCTTAACTTCAGCGCGTTGATCGTTGAAAAATCTTGTTTTTCCGGGTCGATGATGGTGCGTGCCTCGGCTGCCAGACGATCCTGCCATTCGGGATAAAGTGCCAGCAGATAAAGGGACCATGCCAGGGCCGAGGCCGAGGTTTCATGCCCGGCCAGAAAAAAGATCGCGACCTGATCGACCATCTCGGGCGTGTCAAAGCATCGCCCGGTTTCCGGGTCGGGCGTGGTCATGATCTTGGTCGCCAGATCGTCGGGGGCGGTGCCTGCGGCGATGGCGATGGCGCGGGCGGCGGTCAGGCCTTCAATCAGGGCGCGGATCCGGGCGGCGGTGCGTTTCGTGGTGCGCGAATGAAACCGGGGAACCCAGCGCGGCAGCGGCAGAAGCGCGCCCAGATTGACCACGGGCGAGGCGCGCTGATGGGCCTTGAACTCGGCAAAGACCGCGCCGGCGGTGGCATGTTCGATCGGGATCGAGAACAGGGTGCGAAAGATTACATCGGCAGCGGCATGTGATGTTTCCGACTCTATTTCAATGGGTTCTTGCCCCATCTTCATGTGTAGCCGCGCGACGCAGGCGCGCCCGGCCTCCCACATTGCGGGGAAGGTGTCGCGCAGGCGGCCGCCCTCGAAGGCGGGGTCGATGATCCGCCGTTGATGCAGCCATTGTGCGCCATTGGTGGTGAAGACACTGTCACGCAGAAGTGGCTTCAGGCCCTCGCGCACGCGCGCGGATTTCGGGAAATCCATCGGACGCCGTTTCAGCACCAGATCGACCAGATCGGGGTCGTTGCACAGATACGAGCGGAAGAACGGCGTGCGAAATTCTGCCATCCAGGCGCGATAAAGCCGTGCGGGCTGGGCCGAGAGGATGTCTTGGCGAAACAGCCGGAAATAGCGCCAGAGCGAGACCCTGGCGGGGCGGGACGGTGGTTTCGGGGGCAGGGTGACGCTCATGCGCATGTGGTATAGCGATTGGCCGCGCGCTCAATGCGGCTTTTTGACGGGGGGCGTCCGGCATAGCGGGCAGCCAGGGTCTGTGGTCCGGCGGTAATCCGGAAATAGTCATAATCGCCGGGCCGATCAAAGGCGCACAGATATTGGAAATGCAGCCGGAAAAAGCGCCAGCGCAACTCGGCCCAGCGTTCGGGGGACAGGGTCTGGGTGAAGGCGGCCGACAGGACCAGCGGGCCACGCTGATCGGGTGGCGCCACCCCCGAGACCTTGACCGGATCGCACAGCGCAAAAGCGCAGCCATCACCCGGCGCGGTGACATCGACCCAGGTCAGTTCGGGGCGGGCGCTGAGGAAGGCCAGATCGGCGCGCAGCCGGGTGGCACGGGGCAGGAAGCTGACCATGGGCACCACTTGGCCAAGCGAGAGAAAACCGAGCGCGGGCCCGTGTTCGGCGGTGCGATTTGAGTATTTTTGCCAAGAAGAAGCAGGAGGGGCGCCTCGGATCAGATCGGCCAGGATCGACACCGCCAGATGCGCACCTGAACTGTGGCCGACGATCAGCACTTCGTCCCAATCCTCGGTCAGGGACTCGGCGATGGCGGCGCGAAATTCCGCCATTCGGGTTTCCAGCGCGGGCGGGTTGGCGCCGCCCCAGCCTGCGCTGAAGGCATAGTCGTGCATCAGATAATAGGCATAGAATTTTCCGTCATGGCGGCGAAACCAGCGCAGGGTCAGGGTTAGCCCAGCCGCGCCGAGCGCCAGCGCCACTGCCGCGCCTCCGGGAACCTCGGGCAGCGCCCAGAGCGCCAGCGTCGCCACGCCCCAGCCCAGGCCCAACCCGATCAGGGCTTGCACAAGCAGTGCTGCAATCGGGTAGAGCGCGGCAATCACCGGCCCTTTGCGCAGTTGCATCAGCCGGAATAGCGCGCCCGAGGCGATATAGGTCCATGCGGTGCGCGCCAGTTGGCCGTAGGTGGCCAGGATCGACGCGCCCATGCTGTCGCGCACGATGTCGGACCAGACCAGCACCTCGACATCGGTTTCGACGGCCGCGCCGTCTTGCGTCGCGTTGACATGCCAGCCGTAGGGCCCGCCGCCGCGTTTTGGGGCGAGCGCGATGGTGTAGCCTGAGATTTCGGCCTGGGCGGCGCCTTCCTTGCGATACAGTTCGCGATAGCGGCGCGGGTGAATCGGGTCATAGCCGGGGATATAGAACACCCGGCGGCGGCGGACCTGTTGGTTGATTTCTGCGCCCATCGGGATGCCTCGTTTTGCCGTAGCCTAGCGGCGCATTCGGGCAAAAGTAAGGGCTTAGCTGCCCCAGCGCGTCGCATTCGCCTCGATCGCGGCGATCCGGCGCGGGGTTTTCGGGTGGGTCAGCAGCCAGGCGGGGGCGGCCCCCGCGCGGTTTTGGGTCAGCGCGTCGAGTTTGCGAAACAGCGAGATTTGCGGCCCCACGCCGATGCCCGCCTTGATCAGCAGCGCCGAAGCGAATTCGTCGGCTTCGAATTCATCGCGCTGGCTGAGGCGGGCGGCCAATGCGGTGGTCAGCACATTGGCCAGCCAGATCCCGACGAAGGGCAAAAACCGCCCCAGCACCGTCATCAGCACCACGCGCAACGCGTTTTGCCCGGAAAAGTCGATCATCCGGCGCCGGGCATGGCCCCGCGCGACATGGCCCAGTTCATGCGCGATGACCGAGCCGATCTCTTCGGGGCTGACCTCGCCCGCGCGGTATTTCTGCATGAAGCCTTCGGTCAGAAAAATCCGCCCGTCCGGCGCCGCCAGTCCGTTGATCGGTTCGACCTGATAAACATAGACCGGCACCTCGGGCAGGTTCAGTGCGGTGGCCAGACGGTCCAGCACCGGCTGCAGGTGGGTATCGCGCAAGCGGCGCGAGTTCTGGTCGAGTTGGCGTGCCAGGGCACGCGCCGAGAAATGCCACAGCACAAGGCCGTAGAGGATCACCAACAGAAGGGGCAGGAAGCGGATCATGGGGGGGATATGGGGTGGCGGAGGGGCTGCGTCAACGGTGTCGGGGGTGGCGCGCGGCACGCCACAGCCACCAGCCAAGCGCCACGGCCACGGCGCCCGCGGCCATCAGCCCCAGCGCGTTTGACGCCAGATCCGCGGCCGCCTGCAGGTTCGCACCGAAGGTGATGCCCAGCCCTACATAGACGCTGACCCAGACTGCCTCTCCGGCGATGCCTGCAAGGGTAAAGCGGTGGTGGCGGAACCCAGAGGCGCCAGCGGCGAAATTCACCCACGGTCCCAGCGCCGAAAACATCCAGCGGCTGAAGAACACCGTGACCGCCCCCTTGCGGGCCAGTTGATCCAGCGCGGAGGCGATGAGCTTGCCCCGGCGGCTGCCCGCGGCGGGCAGCAGGC
>JAQTYE010000014.1 GCA_028749255.1 Paracoccaceae bacterium
ATATCGTGTCTTGCGCGACGCTGTCGCAAGCGCCGTTGATCCATGGTGATTGGCTGCACCCGGGCCAGCATATCGACCTGATCGGATCGTTCACGCCCGAGATGCGCGAAGTGGACGATGCGGCGATGATGCGCGCGCGGATCTTTGTAGATACCGATCACGCAAAGGTCGAAAGCGGCGATATTGCGCTGCCGCTGGCCTCTGGTGCGATCACCGAGGCCGATATCGAAGGCACGCTCGACGCATTGTGTCGTGACGACCGGCACCCGCGCCGGGGCCCCGGCGAGATCACGCTGTTCAAGGGCGTGGGGTCCGCAGTCGAAGACCTGAGCGCGGCCATTCTGGCGTGGACCAGCCTGCGGCGCTGACTACCCTGCCACCCGCGCCGCTTCAAAGGCGCGGGTTTCGGCGCTGAGCCAAGTGCAAAACAGCCGCAGCGGCTCATAGCTTTCCTGATCGCGCGGCCAGCACAGATAATAGGCTTCGTCCGAGCGCATCGGCGCATCGAACGCCCGCACCAGACGGCCTGCCGCGATCTCGTCCTCGATCAGAAACGTCGGCAGCAGCGCCACGCCCATTCCGGCGGCGGCGGCCTGCGCGGCAGTGGCGAACTGGTCAAACAGCATGCCGTGGACATTTTGCGCATCAACGCCATTGCGGATGAAATACTTCTCCCAAGCGTCGGGGCGCGAGGTCAGGTGCAGCAAGGGCGCGGCCCGCAGATCGGCGGCGGCGGCAAAACCAAACCGCGCGGCCATTTCGGGCGCGCAGGCAGGCACCACATCTTCGCCCATCAGATAGGTGCAATCGGCGCCGGGCCAGTCAGTGCGGCCAAAATGGATCGCGGCATCGACCGTCTCGGCCGCAAAATCGAACTGCGTCAGCCGCGTCACCAGATTGATCGTGATTCCAGGATTTTCTGCCAGAAATGCAGGCAGCCGCGGTGCCAGCCAGCGCGTGCCGAAGGTCGGCAGGATCGCCAGCGACAGCGTGCCGCCATGCGGATTGGCGCGCAGGTTCATCGACGCCTGCGAGATTTTCTGCAACGCCTCGCGCACCTCGCGGGCGTAGGAAACCCCGCCCAGCGTGAGCCGGATCGTCTGCTTTTCGCGGTGAAACAGGGTCGTGCCCAGCTGGTCTTCCAGCGCGCGGATCTGCCGCGATACCGCGCTTTGTGTCAGCGACAGTTCTTGCGCGGCGCCGGTGATGGATTGCAGCCGCGCGGCCGCCTCGAACGCCTGCAACAGCGACAGCGACGGCAGAAAGCGACGCGGGGTTTTCATCAGCAGGGCTCCGAGTTTGTCCCGTCTGATGTCGCCCGGGCTTCGCACCGAGACAAGCATTTTCTGCCCCCCGCCCCGCCTCAGACCGCCAGCCGTCGCAGAATGCGGGCCTCGATGCGCCCGACGATCCGGGTCAGCGGGAAGGCCACGGTGAAATAGATGATCGCCACGGCGGTCAGCATCTCGACCGGGCGTCCGGTGCGGTTGGCAATCGACGAACCGATGAACATCAGATCCGCCATCCCCACCGCCGAAATCAGTGCGCTTTCCTTGAACAGCGCCACCGCATTCGACAACAGCGTCGGGATCGCCCGCAACAGCGCCTGCGGCAACACCACCCAGATCGCCAGCCGCAGGCCGGTGATCCCCAAGGCGCGGCAGGTGTCATATTGTTCACGCGGGATGGATTTCAGCGCCGCGCGGAAGGTCTCGGATGTGATCGCCCCGGCATAGAGCGACAGGCTCAGCACCGCCGAAATGAAGTTGCCGGGTTCGGCCCCGATCAGCATTGGCAGGCAGTAGAAAATCCAGAACAGCTGAATCAGTACCGGGGTGCCGCGGAACAGCTCGACATAGAAAGTCGCCACGGCGCGCACCGGCAACAGCCGGGATTGCCGCGCCTGCGAGGTCACGAACCCCAGCGCAATGCCAATGGCCAGACAGATCAGCGTCAACCGCAGGCTGGTGCCCAGGCCGATCAACAGCGCGTCCCAATATTTGAACGGGATCGTCGGATCGAAATGCATGGTGCTCTCCTCAGGCTTGGACGCGGTCGAACCGCGCCTCGATACGTTGCACGATCAGTGAAATCGGCGCCGAAATCGCGAAATAGATCGCCGCAACCACGGTGTAGGTCTCAATCGGGCGGTAGGTTTCGGTCGAGAGCATCTTGCCCTCGTACATGAGGTCCGGGATCGCCACGAGCGCGACCAGCGCGCTTTGTTGAAAGATCGTGATGCCGTTGGTCATCAACACCGGCAGCGCCGCGCGCAGGGCATGGGGCAGCACGACATGGCGCACCCGGGTCCAGCCGCCCAGCCCCAGCGCCGCGCAGGCATCATATTGTTCGCGCGGCACCGACTGGATCGCGGCGCGGTATCCTTCGGCGTTGAACGCCGCCAGGTTCAGCCCCAGCGCCAGCACCGCCATCACCATCGGATCGACGAACAGGTTGAACAGGATCGGCACGCAATAGAAAAACCACACGACCTGAATCAACACCGGCGTGCAGCGAAACAGCTCGACCAGCGCGGTTGCGGGCACGCGCAACACCGGTGTGCGGGCGCGCAGCATCAGCGCAATCGCAAACCCCGCGGTCAAGCCAATCAGATTGGCCAGCCCGGTCAGTTCCAGCGACACCAGAACCCCCCGCCCCAACTTGTCGAGGTTCTGCCAGACATAGAAAAACTGCAGGTCGTAAGTCATGGCTCATTTCTTCCTGGCAAAGACGCGCTCGACGAATTCGCGGGTGCGGGCGACCTGCGGGTTGTCCAGAACCTGCTCGGGTGGGCCATCTTCGACCACCACGCCGCCCGCGGCAAAGACCACGCGGCTGGCGATGTTGCGGGCGAAATGCATGTCATGGGTGACGATCATCATCGGCATGCCTTGATCGGCCAGCTCCATCATCACCGCCTCGACCTCGGCCACCAGTTCGGGGTCCAGCGCCGAGGTCACCTCGTCGAACAGCAGCAGGTCGGGGTCGAGCATCAGCGCCCGGGCAATCGCCACGCGCTGTTTTTGCCCGCCAGACAGTTGCGAGGGATAGGAGCGCGCCTTTGCGGCCAGACCAAACCGGTCCAGCAGTGCCATCGCCTTGGCCTCGGCTTCGGCGCGGGGGGTGCCGCGGGTTTTCACCGGCGCCAGCGTCAGGTTGCGCAAAATGTCCAGGTGCGGGAACAGCGTGTAGTGCTGAAACACCATGCCGACGCGGGCCTGCAATTTGTGGTCGATCTTGGTCTTGCCGCCGTCGCGCAGGATATAGGGTTTGCCGTCCAGATAGACATCACCACCGACGATGTCCTCCAGCCCCATCACGATGCGCAGAAGCGTCGATTTGCCCCCGCCCGAGGGGCCGATGATCACCAGCCGGTCGCCCCGGTCCATCGCAAGGCTGAGCCCCTTGAAGATTTCCAGATCGCCATAGGATTTATGCAGATTGTGAATTTTGAGGAGCTTGTTCTGAACCATCGTTTCCGTCGCTTTGCGCCAAGGGAAAAGGCGGGGACGCATGCCCCCGCCGTCTGGGGTCACTGGCCTTCGGCCAGAACCTGCTGCACGGCCTTGTCAACCAGCCGGTCAACCTGCCCCGTCGCGACCTTCTCCTCGATGAAGATGTTCAGCGCGGCCACGTCCTTGGCCGGGAAGGCCGCGTTCAGGCCAAAGCCCACGCCCTGTTTGGCGATCGCGGGGGTCGGGGCCAGCGCCACGGCCCAATCCTTGTTCGCCTCGACGAACAGACGGTTGGTGTCGGACGGGTCCGCCAGCACATCGGCGCGGCGCGACATCACCGCAAGGCGCGCCTCGTCCGAGGACGGCAGCCGCAGGATCGTGGCGTGCTGGATCAGCGGCGAGACCGATTTGTCCATCGCGGTGCCCGAAGCCACGGCAATCGTCATCCCCGCCACGTCGAAATCGGCCAGGCTTTTGGCATCTGCCGGGACTTTCGGGTTGGCCTTGTTATAGACCAGCGTGACCTCGTAGGGCACGGCAGGGTCCGAAAAGGTGACGGCAAGCGCCCGCGTCGGCGTGCGATTCAGCGCCATCGACATATCCCATTTGCCCGCCTGCAGGCCGGCCACGATATTGTCCCAGGTGGTATCGACGAATTCGACCGGCACGTTCAGCACCTCTTCGCCGAACTGGCGGCAGAGGTCGGCGAAAAACCCGGAATAGTCGCCGGTCACCGGGTCGCGCATGACATAGGGGGGATAGACGGCGGCGCCGCAGCGCAGCTTGCCTTCGGCCTGAACGCCGCCCCAGCCCGCTTCGGGCGATCCGGCGAGGGCGGGGGTTTGCAGGGCTGCGGCAACGGCCAGTCCAAGGGCGAGGCTGCGGAGCGGGTGTTTGAGCGGGTTGGTCACGGGAGGCTCCCTGTTGAGGCGGTTATCGGTCTCACCCGGTCCTGTGGCGGCGGGCTTGGCCTCAGAACGGGGGCGCGCGGGGGCACAACACAATCAAGGGATAGGCAAAAGATCATTCCAATTCGGAATGATTGGCGCGATTTTCCTTGAAAAACCGGGGCTTGGTGCCGCGCTGCAGCATGTGCGGTGCGCAGGTTGTTTGGCGCAGTTTTATCTGTGCGTAAAATTTTCGCACATTTTGGGCGCTCATGGACGATTCTCAATCTATTTTCAAATTACTATTATAATTAACTGGTTGCGCTCCGGGTTTTGCCTGCGTGGTCGTGGTGGTGCAGATCTGTGTCGGTTTTGCGTAGATGTTGCGGGGTCGATCGCCTTTTGTGACTTCTGGGTCGCTGGGGTGGACGTTTGGCATTCCATATTGGAATGACATCAGGCGCACACAGAACTGGCCTTCCGTGACGCTTTCGGGCACTCAAAAAGGGCGCGGCACTGTCGCCGCAGATTTTTGCCGGAGCCCGATGATGCGCAACGATCCCCGCAGCCATGGTCTTTGGGAGCTGTCCGCCCCCGCCGCCCCCGCGTTGCAGCCCCTGAACGGGGCCGCCGAAACCGATGTCGCGATTATTGGTGCGGGCTACACTGGGCTGTCGGCGGCGCTGCATCTGGCCGAGGCGGGGATGTCGGTGACGATCCTCGAGGCGGTCGAACCGGGTTTTGGCGGTGCCGGGCGCAACGTCGGGCTGGTGAATGCGGGCATGTGGGTGATGCCGCAGGAGTTGCCCAATGTTCTTGGTGCCGAATATGGCGCGCGGCTGCTGGACTTTCTGGGCAACGCGCCCGCCGAAGTGTTCGGCGTCGTGCGTCGCCACGGGCTCGACTGTCAGGCAGTGCCGAATGGCACGCTGCATCTGGCGGTGGGCAAGGCAGGGCTGCAGGAAATCACGGATCGCATGACGCAGTGGAAGGCCTGCGGCGCGCCGGTCGAATTGCTGGATGCCGCGCAGACCCGGGCGCGGGTGGGAGGCGGGCGCTATACCGGCGCCCTGCTGGATCATCGCGCGGGCACCATTCAACCGCTGGCCTATGCCCGCGGGCTGGCGCATGCCGCGCTGAAGGCGGGGGCGGTGATTCACAGCCATTCGCCGGTGGCCTCGGTGGCACGCGATGGCAATGACTGGCGGTTGCGCACCGCAGGCGGCACCCTGCGGGCGAAATGGCTGATCCCGGCGTCAGATGCTTACACCCAGAATGTCTTTCCCGAGATTGTGCGCGAACAGGTGATCCTGCCCTATTTCAACATGTCCACGCCGGCTTTGCCCGACGATATTCGCGCCACGATCCTGCCCGGCGGCGAGGGCTGCTGGGACACGCCCGAGGTGCTGTCGTCCTATCGGATGGATGCGGCGGGGCGGCTGATTTTCGGTTCGGTCGGTCGGCTGGGCGGGATTGACCGCGCGACGCATCGGGCCTGGGCGCTGCGGGCCATGCACCGGATTTTCCCGCAGTTGCGCGGGATCGGTTTTGAAACCGAATGGTGGGGCCGGATTGGCATGACTTCGGATAACCTGCCGCGGCTGCATGTCTTTGGCGAACACGCGCTGACGTTCTGCGGTTACAACGGGCGCGGCATTGCGCCGGGCACGGTGTTTGGCAAGGCGCTGGCGCGGCATATTCTGGGGGATCTGCCGCTGGAGGCGATGCCGTTGCCGGTGACGCAGTCGGAAGCGGCCCGTTTGCGCAACGCGAAGTTTGCCTATTATGCGGCGGGCGCAGGGCTGCTGCATTTCGTGTCAGATCGGGTTTGAGGCGATAATGGCGGATATGCAGGCAAGTGGCATGGCGCTGACGCGCGGTGACATCATCGCGCGTCTGGCCGGAGTGCTGGCCGTGGTCATGATCGGCGCGCTCGTTGTGGGCCAGATCGGCGCGCGGTTTGTGCCGGGCTGGGCGGTGCTGAACTGGGTCGCGGCCGGGGCCGCAGTGGTGCTGGCGTTGATACGGCTGCCATATGTGCAACCGATCACGCGGAGCTTTGCGATCGGGGCGCTGGCGGTGGCAGCACTCGTCGCGCTGGCCGCCCCCGAAGCGCAGCCGGCGATGACCCGCGCGTTGTTTCAGGGCACCGCGTTTTCCGCGTTTCTGACCTCGCTCGGGTTGATCCGGGCGCCGGTGCGCGCCTCGCGTCTGATCGGGGTGGCGGCGTCCCGTCTGTTTGCCTATCCGGCAAGGATGCGCAGTGCCGCGATGACCTTTGGTGCGCAGTTCCTGTCGGTGTTGTTCAATATCGGCACCATTGGCATGATGTCGGACATCGCCGCCGATCACGCCGCCCGCGCCCGCACCGAAGGCAAGCCGGGCATCGACCCGGTGCCGGTCACCTTGGCGGCGTTGCGTGGGACAATTTTGATGACTGTCTGGAATCCGATTGGCGTTGGTTTTGCGATTGTGACCTCGGCGATCCCGGGGCTGGACCCGATGCGGTTTCTGGCGCTGAGCTTTGGCGCCGCGATGCTGGTCTCGGCGGGAAGCCTGCTGATCGGGCGGGGCGCGGCCGCCGCTGACCCCGAAAGCACCGCGACGGGGCGGGGCGGGCGGGCGCTGGCGGCGATTCTGGCGGCTGTGGCCGGGCTGATCGCGGTGACGCTGGCGCTGCATCGGGCGCTGGATATCAGTTTTCTGGTCGCCGCCTGTCTGGTGCTGCCGCTGCTGGCCGTTCTGTGGCCGCGACTGGAACCCGCCGCCCGCGCGCCCAAAGACACCCGCCCGCTGGATGCCCTGTCCGAGGCGTCGGCCACGATGGCGAATGAGGCGACGATTTTTCTGGCCGCCGCCGTGATCGGTGCCGGGGTGTCGGTGGCGCTCCATGCGTTGGGCATCGCGGCACTGATCGAAAATGGTGCGCTGCTGGCCCTGGCGATCATTCTAGGCTGTCTTGTGCTGATTCCGCTGGCCGCGGCGTTGATGATCCCGCATTCGATTGTCATGGTGATGGCTGCCCAATTGTTTGGTGCGGGGCCTGTCGGCGCTGCACACCCGTTTGCTCTGGCGCTGGCGTTGTGCTTTGCATGGGCGCTGGCAATTTCGGCCTCGCCGATTTCGGCCATGTCGATCATCACCGGGCGGCATTTGAACCTGCCACCCACGCGCGTCACCTTTGCCGTCAACCGCGCCTTCACCCTGTACGGGTTGGCGACGGCGGCGGCGCTGATCACCCTCACCTATTTTCTGGAATAAGCCCCAAGGAAGGACACTCCATGTCGCTTGCAACCGAAACCCGCACCCTGCTTGATACACTTGGCGTCGAGGCCGCCCGTTACACGACCGGTACGATGGCCAGCTTCAGCCCGGTGACGGGCGAGCAAATCGGGACGCTGGTCACCGATACGCCCGACACTGCTGCAACCGCCATTGCCCGCGCCAAACTGGCCTTCAAGGAATGGCGGATGGTGCCTGCGCCCAAACGCGGCGAGCTGGTGCGCCTGATGGGGGAAGAGCTGCGCGCCTCGAAGGATGCCCTGGGCAAGCTGGTGTCGATCGAGGCGGGCAAAAGCCCGTCCGAAGGCTTGGGCGAAGTGCAGGAAATGATCGACATCTGCGATTTCGCCGTGGGCCTGTCGCGGCAGCTGTATGGTCTGACCATCGCCACCGAGCGCCCCGGCCACCGGATGATGGAAACCTGGCATCCACTGGGCGTGGTCGGCGTGATCTCGGCGTTCAACTTCCCGGTTGCGGTCTGGGCGTGGAATGCGGCGCTGGCCTTTGTCTGCGGCGATCCCGTGATCTGGAAGCCATCGGAAAAGACCCCGCTGACCGCGCTGGCCTGCGAGGCGATTTTGGCCCGTGCCATCGCCCGCTTTGGCGCCGCGCCCGCAGACCTGAGCCAGGTTCTGATCGGGGCAGGCGATGTTGGCAATGTGCTGGTCGAAAGCCCGGATGTCGCGCTGATCTCGGCCACCGGATCGACCCGGATGGGGCGGATCGTCGGGCCGAAAGTGGCGGCACGGTTCGGGCGTTCGATCCTTGAACTTGGCGGCAATAACGCGGGTATCGTCTGCCCCTCGGCCGATCTGGACATGACGCTGCGCGCGGTGGCCTTTGGCGCGATGGGCACGGCGGGGCAGCGCTGCACCACGATGCGGCGGCTGTTCGTGCATGACAGCGTTTATGACGCGCTGGTGCCGCGGCTGATCAAGGCCTATGCCAGCGTTTCGGTCGGCAACCCGCTGGAAACCCAGGCGCTGGTCGGGCCGTTGGTTGACAAGCTGGCCTTCGATGCGATGCAAAACGCGCTGGCGGCGGCCAAGGCCGCGGGTGGCACGGTGCATGGCGGCGAACGCGAATCCGTCGCCTCGAACGCGGCGTATTACGTGCGCCCGGCGCTGGTCGAGATGCCCGAACAGACCGGCCCGGTGCTGGACGAAACCTTTGCGCCGATCCTGTATGTGATGAAATACAGCGATTTCGACGCGGTGATCGAAGGCCATAACGCGGTTGGCGCGGGTCTGTCCTCGTCGATCTTCACGCTGGACATGCGCGAGATGGAAACCTTCCTGTCGGCGCGAGGGTCCGATTGCGGGATTGCCAACGTCAATATCGGCACCTCGGGGGCAGAAATCGGCGGTGCCTTTGGCGGCGAAAAAGAGACCGGCGGCGGGCGCGAAAGCGGCTCGGACGCGTGGCGTGGCTATATGCGGCGCGCGACCAATACGATCAACTTCTCGCGCGAGTTGCCGCTGGCGCAGGGCGTCACCTTCGACATCGACTGAGGCGAACATGACCGCACATCTTCCTGAAACGGCCGGGTTCGTCCCGGCCGATCGGATCGCCACGCTTGGCGTCTCCGAGATCCTGCAGATCGGCGCGCGCGCCGCGGCGCTGAAACGCGCGGGCCGTCCGGTGATCATTCTGGGCGCGGGCGAGCCCGATTTCGACACGCCAGACTGCGTGAAAGATGCCGCCACCCAGGCGATGGCCGAGGGGCGCACAAAATATACCGCGCTGGATGGCACGCCCGAACTGAAGGCCGCGATTGCCGCGAAATTCAGGCGCGAGAATGGGGTGGAGTATACCCCGGCCGAAATCACCGTGGCGACCGGCGCCAAGCAGGTGCTGTTCAATGCGCTGATGGCGACGCTGAACCCCGGGGATGAGGTCATCATCCCGACGCCCTGCTGGACGTCCTATTTCGACATCGTGCAGATCGCGGGTGGTGTGCCGGTGGCCGTGCCCTGCGAAGATGCACAGGGGTTTCGTCTGAACGCCACCGATCTGGCCGCCGCGATCACCCCGCGCAGCCGCTGGGTGATTTTGAATTCGCCTTCGAACCCGACGGGGGCGGCCTATTCCGAGGCCGAGTATCGCCCGTTGCTGGAGGTGTTGCTGGGCCATCCGCAGTTGTGGCTGATGGTCGATGATATGTATGAACATATTGTCTATGACGATTTTCGTTTCGTCACCCCCGCCGCGCTGGAGCCGCGGTTGAAATCGCGTATCCTGACGGTGAACGGTGTCTCCAAGGCCTATGCGATGACGGGCTGGCGCATTGGCTATGCCGGTGGCCCGGAACCGTTGATCAAGGCGATGGCCGTGGTGCAAAGCCAGTCAACATCTTGTCCCTGCTCGATTTCGCAGGCCGGGGCGCTGGCGGCGCTGACCGGTCCGCAGGATTTTCTGGCTGCCCGGACCGAAAGCTTCCGCCGCCGTCGCGATCTGGTGGTGGGCGCGCTGAACGCCATTCCCGGGATCAGCTGCCGGGTGCCGGAAGGGGCGTTTTATACCTTCGCCTCTTGTGCCGGGATGATCGGCAGGACCACGCCGTCGGGCCGGGTGATCGGGTCGGATCGCGACTTCTGCGCCTGGCTGCTGGACGAGGCGGATGTGGCGATGGTGCCCGGTGCGGCCTTTGGCCTGTCGCCCTATTTCCGTATCTCGTATGCGACCTCCGAGGCGGAACTGACCGAGGCTTTGGCGCGGATCACCACTGCTTGCGCGACGCTTGCGGCGCCGATGGCCTGACAGGGCCTGCGCCAACTGCATCCGGTCGCATGGTTTCGTGCCATGTGACCGGCCCCCCGGGCCCGGGACATCGCCTTACCGGCCGCCGAACCGCGCCCGATACTCCGAAGGTGCCACGCATTTGATCCGGTGAAATGCCCGGCGCATCCGCTCAGCGCTGCCAAAGCCCAGGCTATGGGCCAGTTTCGGCAGATCGGCCTCGCCATTTTGCAGCCTTTCGCAGGCCAGGTGCACGCGCAACTCTTCGACAAAGCGTCCCGGGCTGACCCCGATCTGCGCAGTGAATAACCGCGAGAAATTCCGCGGGCTCATATGGGCCATTGCGGCCAGTTTCGGCACGGACAGATCCGCGCCAGGCATGGCGGTCATATGTGCAAGCAGCGCATCGAAACTCCCGTTGCCACCTGAAACCTGACGTCGGAGCGCCGCACTGAACTGGCTCTGACCACCCATCCGGCGGATATACAGCACCAGCGACTGTGCCAGCCAAAGCGCCGCTTTGCGCCCGAGATCCTGCTCGACCATGGCAAGTGCCATGTCGATGCCCGCGGTCACCCCGGCCGAGGTCCAGACCGCGCGATCCTCGACGAAAATAGCGTCCTGTTCGACGGTGATTGCGGGGTATTCTTGTTGCAGTCGGGCGGTGCCTTCCCAATGTGTGGTGGCGCGGCGGGTGTCCAGATGCCCACCCGCCGCTAGGATGAACGCGCCCAGACAGACCGAGCAGAGGCGCCGGCATCTGCCCGACATGGCCGCGATGAAGGCCAGCATCGCGGGCGACCGCGCGGCCTGCAGCGCGCTGTCGCCTCCAGATACGATCACAGTATCCACGGGCGCGGCGATCACGCTGTCAAAGGGCAGGGTCGTCAGTGCGATGCCCGCGTCCGTCATCACCGCGCCACCGCTTTCCGAGACGAGGGAAATTGCGTAGGCGGGCGCGCCGGACGGCAGCCGGGCGTCGTTGAAGACCTGCACCGGACCCGTGACATCAATCAGCTTGGTGCGGTCGAACAGCACGAAGATAATTCTGCGCGGCTGGGGATCTGATTTGGCACAAAACGAGGGCATATTGTCATTTCTGCCAAATCGCGGGGGGGCTATCAATCAGAGATCGTCCCGCAACCCTGTTGGAGCCGAGATGCTGGAATTGCGCCCGAACTGTGAACTTTGCGATTGCGATTTGCCGCCGGATTCGCGGCAGGCCAGGATTTGCAGCTACGAATGCACTTATTGCGCCGATTGCGTAGAGCGCGTGCTGCACGATGTATGCCCGACCTGCGGCGGTGGCTTTGCGCCGCGCCCGATTCGTCCGCAACGGGCGTGGCGCGCAGAAAAACGGCTGGGCTTGGCGCATCATCCGGCGAGTGTGGTGCGTGTGCATTCGCCCTATTCGATGGCGGATATCAAGGCGCATATCGCCCGAATTCTGCCGCTGAGCCCGCAGCAGCGCTGAGCGGCCGGCTGCGGTGCAAACCGACAGCGTGCAGGATTTTTTGGCACCTGGCCCCGCAAGGACGATGCCGCAGATCGCGGGCGTTGGATCTTTTCAAAACGGTGTGGACACAGATCCCCGCAGGCCTCACCATGAGTGTGGCGGTGCGTGGGCCGCTGAGACGCGTGCGGGGTTTGCCTGAATTTTGCGGCCGCCCCCGGAAACACAGAGCATGGCCGCGGGGCGGATTTGCTTTGCATCGTTGCGGCGGAGACGGATGAGGTCACACCAGCAATCCCAGGGCCAGAACGACATGCCGCGTTTGCCTACCGCGACGGTGGGTCCGGTGGCCGTGCAGACCGCCACGCTGGAAGATGCCGGGGCGCAGGCGGCCATGCAGCCCTGGATCGAGATGGAATATTACCAGCTCAGCCGTGGCAGCCGCGTCGGCGATATTGAAAGTCTGGATCTGGGGGCGTTGCAGGTGGTGCGCGAGGGGCAACACGCGGCGGTGCAGAAGCTGGGCGCGACGCCTGCCAATCTTTGCACGATTTCCTTTTGCACCCCCGATCCCGGGTTCCGGTTTTCTGACCGCCGCAGTGCCAGCGCGACCGAGATATTTCTGATGCCCGAGCAGACCGCCTTTGATCTTTTCGTTCCGGCGGGCGCGCAGACCACCTATGTCAGCCTGGATCAGGCCGCCTTCCTGCGGGATGCGCGCGCGCTGAACCCGCGATCCTTTGAACGCGCACCGCAGCAGGTGATGACCTTTCACACTCCACATCAGGCGGCCTTTGCTGATGCGCTGAGCGTGTGTTTCGCGGCGGCGGGTTCAGGGGCGGCGTCGGGGCAGCGGCTGGATTCCCGGGGAATCGCGCGCGCAATTTTTCTGTCGGCGCTGCACCTTGTCAGCGCCGCAAGCGCGGATGCGTTCACGCCGCTGGCGGGATGGCGGTCGTTTCGCATCTGTCGCAAGGCCAGGGCATTTGTCGAGGATCGGCACGATGCCGAAGGGGTGCCAAGTGTCGCTGATCTGTGTGCGGCCACCGGCGTTTCGGAACGCAGCCTGCAATACGCCTTTCGTGACTATATCGGCATGTCACCGGTTACCTATCTGCGGCTGTGCCGTTTGAACCGGGCCCGCGCGGCCCTGCTGGAGGCCGACCCACAGGCGAGCTCTGTCACCGAGATCGCAATGCATTTCGGGTTCGAGCATCTTGGACGGTTCGCGGGGGACTACAGGCGTTTGTTCGACGAAACGCCCTCGGCCACGCTGGCCGGTTAAGCCACGCGGTTTGCGGTTTTCGGATAGCGGCCTGCGGTGGGCCTGCCTATCGTGATCGGGTCTTCGTGCGGGGTCTGCCCGGTTCGCAGGGCGCGTTCCCCTCCTCTGAAAAGGGATGATCCGATGCAAAAGACCGCAACCGCCTGCACCGGGCGACGTTTTGGCACGGCGTTGCTGCGCAGGGTGATTTTGGCGGGGATCAGTGCCGTGTGGCTTGGGCCTGCGGCGGTGGCGCAGCCAGCGGATCTGTCGGCGTATCTGCAGCAGGTGCAGCAGGAATACGATCTGCCTGCGCTGGCGGCGGCAGTGGTCAAGGATGGCCAGGTGATTGCGGCGGCGGCGGTGGGCACGCGGGTCTGGCACGGCCAGGTGCCGGTCAGCATCAATGACCGCTTTCATCTGGGGTCGAACACCAAATCCATGACCGCGACGCTGGCGGGCATGATGGTGGATGAAGGTCGCCTGAGCTGGTCCTCGACCGTCGGCGAGGTTCTGGGCGCCGACGTGCCGGGGCTGAGCCCGAGCCTGGCCAAGGCCACGCTGGAACAGCTGCTGTCGCATTCGAGCGGCATTCCCGGCGACACTGACGAAATGCTGACGCTGTATTTCAACGAAAATGTCTTTGATTACAATCCGCCCGCGCTGCGCCTGCACACGCTGGCGGCCTGGAAAAACCACGATCTGGTGATGCCCGAAGGCTCACCGTTTCAGTATTCCAATTTCGGCTACATGATCGCGGGCTCGATGATCGAAAAGGTCGCGGGCACGCCGTGGGAACAGCTGATGTATGAGCGCATCTTCGGGCCGATGGGGATGGAAACGGCGCGGCTGGGTGCGCAGGCGACCTATGGTCTGGTTGATGCGGCTGTCGGGCACCGGGTGCAGCCCGATGGCACGATCATGCCAATGCTGTGGGGGCCTGCGGCCGATGTGCCGACGGTGATCGCGCCTGCGGGCAACGCCAATATGTCGGTCCTGGATTACGCGAAATGGGCGGGGTGGAATGCGGGGCAGGGTAAACGTGGCCCCGCGCTGGTCACACCCGAAACGCTGAACGTGATCCAGTCCAGCCATGTCCAGACGCCGGTGCGCCGCAATCCGCCGCCGGGCACGCCGGAAACCGGCGGGTACGGGCTGGGCTGGGGGATCGTGGCGTTCGACTGGGCGGGCAAGCCCTTGTTGACGCATAACGGCTCGAACTCGATGAACCTTGCCCGGCTGGTGATTGATCCTGATCAGGATCTGGGCGTGGTGGTGCTGACCAATTTCGCCAGCCAACCCGCCAATGTCGCGGTGGGTGAGGTGATGCAGCATCTCTATCAGACTTATGCCGATCCCTGACCCTGTCCCCCTGATTGCGCCGCACGCGCAAGACCTCGCATTAAAGGAGATGGCCATGTGCAACGACTGTTCCAACCAATCCGTCAGCCGACGTAACCTGCTTGTCGGCAGCCTGGCGCTTGCCGCTGCGGGCGCCCCGATGTCATCAGCGGTGGCGCAGACCGCCGAAGCCGCGCCGGTATCCCCCGACGAGGCCTTGCAACGTCTGATCGATGGCAATGCCCGCTATGTGGCCAATGCGCCGATCAACACCGACCATTCGGTTGGGCGCGCTGAACGCGCCGCAGGGCAACGCCCCTTTGCCGCTATTGTCAGCTGTTCGGATTCGCGCGTGGCGCCCGAACTGCTGTTCGATCAGGGGCCGGGTGCGCTGTTCGTGGTGCGGGTCGCGGGCAATTTTCTGAATGAAGACGGGATTGCCAGCCTTGAATATGGCGCGGCCGTTCTGGGTATCAAACTGATCGTGGTTCTGGGGCACAGTGCATGCGGGGCGGTTGGCGCGACGATTTCCTCGATTCAGGACAACGTTTTGCCGCCGGGCCATTTGCCCAGCCTTGTCAATGCGATCCGCCCTGCGGTCTATGACGCGATGCGGGACGGCGCCACCGATCTGCTGGGCGCAGCGACGGTGCAAAATGCCAAAAGCAACGCCGAACGCGCGCAGACCGAAGGCCCGATCCTGTCCGATCTGCACGGGGCGGGCAAGCTGCGGGCGGTGGCCGGGGTTTACGACATCAGCACCGGACAGGTGGGCTTTCTGTGAACCGGAGCGGGCAGGCGGCAGGCCTGCCCGCTCCCTGTTTCGTCCGAGATGTCAGCTCGCCAGCGCCATCGCGGGCGCGATCAGACGGTCAAGCGCCCCGCGCCCTGCCGCCGACAGCGGCATCAGGGGCAGGCGCAGATGTTCCGCGATCAACCCTTCACGGGCCAGCATGTGCTTGACCGGCGCCGGGCTCGATTCCACGAACATCGCTTCGGCCAGCGGCACAATGGCCTCATGCAGGGCCAACGCTTCGCCTGCGTTGCCTGCAGCCCAGGCGTTATACAACGCCATGCAGACTTCCGGGCGCCAGTTCGACAGAACCGAGGTCAGCCCGCGCGCGCCAAGCGCAAAGAACGGCAGCGCCAGCCCGTCATCGCCGCAATGCACCACGAATTCGGGGCCGGCGGCGGCCCGCAGCGCGGTCACCCGCGCCGGATCGCCGCCCGCTTCCTTGATCGCGACGATGTTGGCATGGCTTGCCGACAGCGCGGCTGCGGTTGCGGGGGTGATGGAAACCCCGGTCCGCCCGGGCACGGAATACAGCATGACATCGCACGGCACCGCATCAGCCACCGCGCCGAAATGCGCGATCAAACCGTCTTGCGAAGGTTTGTTGTAATAGGGCGTGATCAGCAGCACGCCATCGGCGCCCGCATCGGCGGCGCGCTTGCTGGCGGTGATCGTGGTGCCGGTCACGTTGCAGCCCGATCCGGCCAGAACATAGGCTTTGCCTTCGGCGCGTTTCACCGTGCGGGTGATCACGGCAAGGGCTTCGTCTTCGGTCAGGGTCGCGGCCTCGCCGGTGGTGCCGACGGGCACCAGCCCGGTAATGCCTGCCTCCAGCTGGCGATCCAGCAGCCGATCAAAAGCCGCCCAGTCGATGCTCAGATCGGCGTTGAACGGGGTGACAAGGGCGGTGAAAACACCGTCGAAGCGGGTGAGGTTGGTCATGCGGTTTCCTTGAACATATCGGTTGCGGAATAAAGGCCAGCCGGGCGGCCGATCAGCCAGCGTGCGGCGGAAAGGGCGCCCGCCGCATAGGCCGCACGCGAGCGGACGGTCATTGTCAGGTCGATCCGGCTGACGCCCAGATCGAGGGTGATCGTGTTGATCCCCGGCGTATCGCCGACCCGCCCGATTTCGGTGTCGGGGGTGCGGCCCGGGCTGGCCAGATCGGCCACCAACTGCTGCGTGGTTCCCGAAGCCAGGGGTTTCTTGGCGGCGTTATAGACCTCGCCGACGATCAGCCGGGCGTCGGGCAGGGCCGCGGCCAGAAGTTGCGCCGCCATGCGGAACGGCTCGAACCCCAGGGTGAAATTCGCGGCCATCAGAACCGGGCGGATGTGGGCCTCGGCCTCGATCCGGGCCAGATCGGTGGCGGCGAACCCGGTCGTGCCGATCACCAGTGGCTGCGCGGTTCCAGCCATCCGGTCAAGCAGCGCGAGCGTGCCTGCGGGGGACGAAAAATCGACCACCACATCGCCAGTGAAGGTGGCCGCCGGCACCTCGGCACGCCCCGTGATCGCCTCGCCCAGCGTCAAATCGGGACTTTCGGCGATCTGCGCCAGAACGGCGGCGCCGACCTTGCCGCCTGCGCCATGAACGACCACCCGCATCAGTCGATCACCACGCGGGTTTCCGACATCTCGCGCAGCGCGATCCGCACGCCTTCGCGGCCCAGCCCCGACCGTTTGATGCCGCCGAAGGGTACATGTTCGGCGCGGAAATCGGGGCCTTCGTTGATCATCACGCCGCCGACCTGCAGCCCGCGCGACAGTTTGCGGATCGCGGCGTGGTCATTGCTGAAAACCCCCGCCTGCAAGCCGAAATCAGAGCTGTTGATCTCGGCCATCGCGGTATCAAGGTTGCGGAACGGGCGGATCGCCAGCACCGGGCCAAAGGTTTCGTCCGCGATCAGTTTCGCATCCAGGGGCACATCGTCAATCACCGTCGGCGCGATCAGATTGCCGTCGCGGGTGCCCCCGGTCAGCAGCCGCGCCCCAAGCAATTTGGCCTCGTCCAGCCGTGCCATGATTTCCTGCGCGGCGGGGGCGTCGATCACCGGGCCCATCTGGGTGTCGTCCGAGGACGGATCGCCGAAGCGGTGCTGCGCGACCTTGTTCAGCAAGATCTCGGTGAAGGCGTCGCGCACCGTTTCGTGGACATACAGTTTTTTCACCGCGGCGCAGCTTTGCCCGGCGATTTCATAGCGGTGTCCGATGGCGGTTGCGGCGGCGGCCTCCAGATCGGCATCGGGCAACACGAACAGCGGGTCGTTGCCGCCCAACTCCATCAGACAGCGCACCAACCCCGAGGCGCGTTTCAGTGCCAGCCCTGCGACCGGCCCGCCGGTGAAGGACAGAAGGTCGATCGGCGCGCAGGCCAGCGCGGTCGCGGCGGCCGCCCCGCCGTGCACAATCTGCACCAGATCGCGCGGGAAGCCTGCCTCTTGGGTCAACTGCACCAGATGTTCGGCGGCGAAGGGCGCCTTCGGCGAAGGCTTCACCACCACCGCATTGCCCGCCGCGATGGCCGGGCCCAGTTTGTGGCACAAAAGGTTCAGCGGATAGTTGAACGGCGTGATCGCGGCGACGGTGCCGGTCGGCACATAGGTGATTGCCGCGTGACGGTCCACGCCGCCCTCGATCACCGCGCAATTGAGCACTTCGCCATCCAGAAACGACACCGCCTCGCCCGACAGACGCAGGGTGTTGACGGCGCGGCGCGACTCGTTGCGGGCTTCGGTGATCGTCTTGCCCATCTCGGCGCAGATCATCTGGGCCAGGATTTCGCGATCCCGCACGACCAGATCGGCCAGACGGTCCAGCAGCGCGCGGCGTTCATAGGGCATCGAGGCGCGGAACGCCGCCGCAGCCTGACGGGCACGCAAAACAGTGGCCAGGATTTCGCTGTCCGAGGTTTCGGGCAGTTGCCCGATCCGCGCGCCGGAAAACGGGTTGCACACTTCGAATTCGGGGGCGGCGGCGATCATCGGGGAGGACAGGGTCATCATCAGGTTCCTTCGGAGGGGAGGGGGGCCGCGCCCGTGTCGGACGTGGCCGCGATCAAATCGGCAATGGCAATCGGGGCAAGCGGCCACCGGGCGCGGCCGAGCGGGGTATCGGGGGGGGGCAGGCCAGGGTCATCGGCACTGGCCCGGGCGACCCATTCGCCGCACGATCGGCCCTGGCAGGGGCCCATGCCGAACCGGCCCAGCAGGCGCAACTCGCGCACCCGCGGCGTCGGCCCAAGCGCGCGCAGATCATCCAGCGTGCCGCCTTCGCAGCGGCAGATCACCGTGCCACCGGGCAGATCGGCCAGCCGCGCCATTGCGTCATGCGCATAGATCCGCGCCAGTCGCTGTTGCGCCGCGCGTTCGCGGACCAGCGTGGTGGACGGAACCGTCTCGCGCGGGGTGCCGTTTGTCAGCGCGCGGGCCAGCGCGATCCCCCCCGCCCGACCCGAGGCCAACGCCGCGCGGGCGCCCAGCACTTCGGCGCAATCGCCCAAGGCCAGCACCGGGACGGCGGCGCAGGCCGTCACGCCGCCATCATTCTTGCGGATGCCGTCATGCAGGCCGACACGATCCACGGTGAACACGCGCGGGCCTTTTGGTGTTTCGACCCGCACGCTCAGCGCGGTGCCTTCGGCGCGGATGGCCACAACCTCGGCGCGGGTCAGGATCGGCACGCGGGCGCGGATCAGCGTGGCCATATAGCCCGCCGCCTCGCGCAGATAGCTGAGCGGCAGGGCCAGGCTGTGCAGCGGGTGCGCGAAGGGCGCAGCGCTTTCCACAATCGCCACAGGCGGGTTGCCCAGCCGGGTCATCTGCGCCGCGACGGCGATCAGCAGCGGGCCATTGCCAGCCAGCAAAACCCGGCCCTGCGGGGCCAGCCCCTGCGTTTTCAGCTCGATCTGCAAGGCGCCCGCCGTGGTCACGTTGGGCAGGGTCCAACCGGTGCGGGGCCGCACCGCCTCGCGTGCACCCAGTGCCAGAACCAGCGCTGCAGGCCGCATCAGCCGGTTTGTTGCGCCGGACAGCAGCGCGGTGCCGGTATGGTCGAGCCCGGCGAATTTCGTCTCGAACGCCCAGTCGATCGGCAGGGCTTGGGCCTCGGCGATCAGCCGATCCCAGCGCGCGGCATGCGACGAGATGGCGGCGCGCCCGGGCAGCGGTTGGCGGTGGATCGCACCACCCGCGCGCGGCGCACGGTCTGCGACCAGAACGGGTTGACCCGCGCGGGCCAGTTCGACGGCGGCCCCAACTCCGGCCAGACCGGCGCCGACCACCAGCACCTGAGCCTTAGTCATGGTTGATCTCCTGTTCGGGGCCAACGCGCAGGCCGTCACGGCAGAGCGTCAGGCAGGCTTCGACCGTGCGTCCGTCAATCTGCACAAGGCACATCTGACATTGGCCGATCCCACAAAATACCGCGCGCGGGACGCCCACGGGGCCGGGCCCGAAGGCGGCGATTCCGGCGCGGGTCAGGGCATGGGCGACGCTTTCGCCGGGGGTGAAGGCCAGTATCCGGTCGCGCCAATAGATCACAGGTCCGCTCATGCCGCGCCCTCCTGCAAAGCGGTGAATCGGGTGGGCGCGAGGGCGGCCAGATCGCCACTCAGCGCAGGCGTCGGGGCTTCGTCTGCGGCCATACGCGCCACTTCGCGCCCGATCACCGCTGACAGGCAAATGCCGTCGCCTTCAAATCCGGTTGCCAGCGTCACCCGCGTCGATCCCGGCGCAAGGCCGACAATGGGCAATCCGTCGCTGACTGCGGCACGAACCCCGGCAAAGGCGCGGATCACCCGGCGGTTGCGCAGCGCGGGCCAGGTTTCGGCGGCGCGTGTCATCAGTTTTTGCAGGGTCGCGAAATCGACGCGCCCGGGATCGGCGTGATCCTCGCGGGTCGAGCCGATCAGATATTGCCCGGTGCTCAGCGGGTCGATCACTACGGGCGGGCGCGGCAGTGCCGTCATGTCGGTGGTCTTGGCCAGCAGATAGGCCGCCGAGGTCAGCGCCCCGGGCAGCGCGCCGGGCGCGCCGCGGTCGGTCACGAACAGCTGGCCCGCGCGCGGGATCACCGGCATTTGCGGGAACAGCGTGGTGGTCGAGACGCCAAGGGCTGCGATCACGCGGGAGGCATGCAGCCGCCGCGTTCCCAGATCGACGATGACGCCCGCGTCGGTTTCTTCCAGACCGCGCACGCGTGCGGGCCAGATTTTCACGATGCGTGGATCGCGCAGATAGCCCGCCACGGCCACATAGCCGGGCATATGCCCCTCGCCGGTCAGTTCGACCAGACGTTCGACCGAAGCGCCGGTGCCGGGCAGCAGATCGGCCGCTCCGTCGCGCCGCAGCCGCACCGCATCGCCCAACGCATCGAGCTTGGCGATCAGCGCATCAATGGCCGCGCCTTCTGCGGGACCAGAGCCGAAAATATAGGTCGGGCGTGGGTGATAACCGTGCATCAGCGGCCCGTCAGCGGCCAGATTGCGGGTATAAAGCAACGAGGCTGTCGCCAGACGTGCCAGCGGCCCGGGCTTTTTCGAAGCGACCGAAACCGCCCCGTCCGAGGCCCCCGAGGCCGCAGCCGCTGGGCCTTCGGCATCGACCAGCGCCACCGACAGCCCGGCCTGCACAAGATGCCAGGCCGTGGAGGCACCGATAACCCCGGCCCCCAGAACAATGGCATCATATCGGCCTAAATCGTCCAAGCTCGCCTCCTGCCTGTATCTCTTGCAATCAGGCTAGGAGAGGTTCGGGGCGCCAGCGACATAAAGAAGTGCCGGAAACATACAAAACTTCTTGTAGATTGCGTGCCCGAAAATTGGCCCGATGGCCGGGTCGATATAAATTCGGGTAATCAACCTATAGAATTTTTTGTATTTTGCCCAACTGATCTTGTATTGAATGGCGGCCGGAAACGGGCTGACCTGACAGGGTAGTTCCGCGGCTGTCGATGCCAGTGCCTGCGGGGCCCAGACAAGATCTATAACAAACTTCCAACACGGAGCGTGACATGAGCTTTCTGAAAACCCTTGCCGGCAGTGTTCTGGCGGCGGCGTTGTCGCTGGGCGCCAGCCTGGGCGCGGCGCAGGCGCAGGACCAATCGGTTGTCGATCAAATCCGCGACCGCGGCACCCTGCGGATCGCAGGCATCCTTAACGAAGATCCCTATTTCTCGAAAGACCCGCGCAGTGGCGAATGGCGTGGCTTTGTCGTCGAGATGGGCAAGGACATGGCGGCGACGCTGGGCGTCGAGTTGGAAGTGGTCGAATCGAGCTGGGCCAATTCGATCCTTGATGTGCAGTCGGGCAAGGTCGATCTGGCCTTCGCGCTGACCGCATTGCCGACGCGCGCGCTGTCGGTCAGCTTTTCCAGCCCGACCTATTACAATTCCTTCGTGATGATCTCGCCGAAGGAAGAGCTGAAGGGCAAAACCTGGTCCGAGCTGAACGATCCGAAATACACCGTCGCGGTGGACATGGGGTCGTCGCAGGATCTGATCACCCAGCAATATCTGCCGAAAGCCAACGTGTTGCGTTTCAAGACCCGTGACGAGGCGATTCTGGCGCTGACCACCGGCAAGGCCGATGCGGTGATCAACACGGTGCTGAACGGCATGGTGATGACCAAGAAGAACGCGGCCCTGGGCAAGGTGTACATTCCGCAGCCGGTGCTGTCCTCGCCGTCGGTGATCGGGATGAAGCTGGACGGCGATACGACCTGGAAAGGCTTCGTGTCGGCCTGGGCGGATTACAACCGCCGCGTTGGCAATAACCAGACCTGGATTCTGAAAGGGCTCGAACCCTTTGGCGTGACGCTCGAAGATCTGCCCGAAGGCTTTGATGTGAACGGCTGATGCCGTGCCCCGGCGGCGGGCCCTCGTGGCCCCCGCCTTCCCCCCAAGGGCGCGCGTGACGCGACCACACCCCGAGGCAGGAGACGACCTTATGTATCACTGGGACTTCTACACGGTCCTGCAGTCCTTTGACCTGTTTTTGATGGGGATCTGGACGACCTTTCTTTACACGATCGGGTCGATCTCGATCGGTGTTGTTGTGGGCCTTGCCGCCTGTTTCGCGCGTCTGTCGCATCGCGCGCCAGTGCGCCTGCTGGCGCGGTCCTATCAGGAACTGTTCCGTTGCACGCCGCTTCTGGTGCAGATCCTGTGGGCCTATTACGCGCTGCCGATGATCCTCGGGATCTCGATTTCCAACACGGCGGCCGGGCTTTTGATGCTCTCGCTCTATGTCGGCTCGTTCTACGCCGAGATTTTCCGCGGCGGCATTCTGGCGATCGACAAGGGTCAAAGCGAGGCCGCCCATGCCGTCGGCATGTCGGGGGTGCAGGCGATGCGCCACATCATTCTGCCGCAGGCGGTCAAGAAGATGCTGCCCGCCTTCATCAACCAGTCGGTGGTGCAGGTGAAGAACACGTCGCTGCTGTATGCGATCTCGATTGCCGAACTCACCTACATGACCTCGGTCGTGAACTCCGAAACCTACCGTCCGCTCGAAGCCTATTCCCTGGCTGCCGTGCTGTATTTCGTGATGCTGTTCCCGCTCACGCAAGTGGCCGACTATTTCGAGCGCCGGATGCGCCGCAGCGATTGAGGAGCAAAGCCATGACCCATTCTGACGAGACCGTCATCCGCCTACGTGGCCTGCGCAAGAAATTCGGCACGCTCGAGGTGCTCAAGGGGATCGACCTTGATCTGCATCGCGGCGAGGTGCTCAGCGTGATCGGGCCTTCGGGTTCGGGCAAATCGACGTTGATCCGCTGTCTGAACCTGATGGAAGAACCGACCGACGGCAGCTTTACCTTTCAGGGCCGCGAGGTCTCGCCGAAATTCCGTGCCAAGGCGCCGGCGATCGGCGCGGGCGAATTGCGCCGCCGTGTCGGCATGGTGTTTCAGCATTTCAACCTGTTCCCGCATCTGAGCGTGATCGACAATATCACCAAGGGCCCCCGCACCGTGCTGGGCGAAGACCGCGCGCCCGCCGAAGCCCACGCGATGGAGCTGCTGGAAGAGGTCGGTCTGGCCGACAAGGCGCGCGCCTATCCCGCGCATCTGTCGGGCGGTCAGAAACAACGCGTGGCGATTGCCCGCGCGCTGGCGCTGCGCCCCGAGGTGATGCTGTTCGACGAGCCGACCTCGGCGCTGGACCCCGAACTGGTGGGCGAGGTGCTGGCGGTGGTGCGGCGGTTGGCCGAAGGCGGCATGACGATGGTGCTGGTCACCCACGAGATGGGTTTTGCCGCCGATGTGGCAAGCCGTGTGTTGTTCATGGAAAACGGAATGATTGCGGAACAGGGTAGCCCGCATGACATCCTGCGTGCACCGAAATCCGAACGTCTCAAGGGCTTTCTGGCCCGGTTCCACGCGTGAGGCCGGGAATGGACCAGGTTGTCATTCTGGGCGCGGGGCGGATCGGGCGGCGGATCGCCGAACTGTTGCAGCCACGTGCCGCGGTCGTTCTGGTGGATCACGACACCGACAAGCTTGATCTGGCGCAGTCTGCGGGGCTGGTCGTGGCGCCGCTGCCGCCCGGGGCCTCGCGCGTGGCGTTGCGGCAGGTTCTGGCGGGGGCGGCGGCGATGATTGTTGTCGATCCGTTCCTGCCTGCGCCCGATCTGGCGGCGCTCTGCGCCGAGGCGGGGTGCCATTACCTTGACCTGCTGGAAAGCGATGACAGCGCGCGCGAGGTGGCAAGGGCTGCAGCGAATGCGCCTGCCGGGTTGCGCATTGCGCCCGGCTGTGGGTTGGCGCCGGGGTTTGTGACCGCGCTTCTGGCCGATGAAATCGCGCGCAGCCCGGCCAGTGCGGAAATCACCGCCTATGTGGGTGTGCTGCCGTTAAAGCCCGCGAACCGGCTGGGATACGCCAATATCTGGGGCATTCAGGGGCTGATGCAGGAATATACCCGCCCGGTGGTGACGCTGCGCGAGGGGGCGCTGGCCCAGGACGCGCCGCTGAGCGGTCTGGAAACCGTGGTCTTGGGCGGGATCGAGCTGGAGGCTTTTGCGACCGCAGGCAGCATCGACGCGCTGGCGCGGCGCCATGCGGGCGATCTGCGCGGGCTGGGGTTCAAGACGCTGCGCTACCCGGGCCATCGCGATTACATGTTGTTTTTGCTGGATGACATGGGGCTGCGCCACCAATTGCACCGGCTGTCGAGCCTGCTGATGACCGCACTGCCCGCGACCGAGGCCGACCGCGTGATGATCGCGCTGCGCACCGTCAGCGCACCGGGCGCGCGGCCGCGCTGGGGGATCTGGCACCATCTGGCGGCCCCGGGCCCGGATGGCCAGTTGCGTTCGGCGATGGCGACGCTGGCGGCGGCGCATGTGGTGGCGATGTGGGATTATCTGCGCACGACCCCGGAGGCCGGACCGGTGCTGATGGCGGGCGATGTGCCGCTTGCGTGCTTGCAGGCCAGCCCTGCCTTTGCTTTGCTGGCGCCAGAGCCGCCGATACACAGCGCCTCGGCCTGAGGGGGCAGCACCATGGCAGAGCGGGAATTCAACGACGGTCCGGTGGGCTCGACCCGGCGTCAGCCGAAGGTCGATATCGCGCTGCTGCAGACCTTTCACCTTGTCGCGCGCACCGGGTCGTTTTCGGCCGCCGCACGCGAATTGAACCTGTCGTATCAATCGGCCGCCAACCATGTGCGCCGACTGGAACAGATGTATGGCGCGCGGCTGCTGGAAACCGAACAGGGTTCGCGCAAGGTCACGCTGACCGCGCAGGGCAAGGCGCTGCATGCCTCGCTGGGCGAAGAACTGGACACCATCCTGTCGCGGATTTCGGTGCTGTTGCACGATGTGCGGTCGGTGCTGCGGGTGGGCGTGCCCCAGGCGTTGTTTCACCATTTCTTTCCGGCGATCTTGCAGGATTTCCGCGCCGAGGCGCAGGATATCGACCTCGCGTTTTTCGAACGCGACACTTTGCTGGAATCGATGATGCTGGATGGGGCCCTGGATGCGGCGGTCAGCGAGCGCAGCTTCAATCAACCCGCGATCGCGCAGCACGAACTGGGCAGCTATCGGTTGGCACTGGTCTGGCCGCGCGCCTGGGGGGTGGATGTCGCCACGGATGGGTTCGAGGCGGTGATCGACCGGCCATTCATCAGCTATGAAACCGGGCAGGCGCTGCGCACGCGTTCGGTCGAGTATCTGACGCGGCGCACCGGGCGGGCGCCACGGGTCGCGACCTCGGCCTCGGGCAGCACCTCGGTCACGCAGCTGATCCGCGCGGGGCTGGGCTTTGGCGTAACACCCGACTGGGCGGTGCCCGACGACGATCCGCAGCTTGACAAGATCGTGCTGCATGAAATCGAGCCAGTGAAAATCTGGTTCTCGCATACCGCGTTTCTGGGGACGAACCGCTATGTCCGGTTGCTCAAACAGGTGTGCGAGGCGCATCTGAGCTGACGCCTGCCCCCGGAATTGACCCGTCCCGGAATTCGGCTAACCTGACCTGGGAGACAGGGAGGGGTGACAAGATGCTTGAGGAGGCGCTTGTCCTGGATGCGCACGGAACGCCGATACAACATGATCGGCCGACCCGGTCGCAGGATTGGGACGAAGTTCAGGAATTCTGCCAGAGTGTTTACATGCCCTACCGCGTGCGCCCCTTGCAGCGGCTGGCGCGGCCCGATGCGACGATGATTTCGGCGCGTTCGGGGGCTGTGACGATGACCCGGTTTTCCTATGGCACCGGCATCCATCTGGATCGGTTCGACCCGGAGGCGGGCAATATTCTGGTGCTCAACACCCTGCGTGGTGCGTTGCGCCATCAAGCCACGGCAGAGCCCGCGACGACGGCCCCGGGCGAAAGTTTCGTGGTCGATTGTTCGCGCACCGACTATTGGCTCGATGGCGATGCCGATCACATGCAGCTGAACCTGACGATCCCGCATGACGTGATGGAACACACGGCGGAAAAATGGTTCGGCTTTGTCCCCGACGACGCGTTGTGGACGCGGCGGGTGAAGTTTGGCGGGGCGGGGTCGCGGTGGCTCAGCTTGCTGGATTATGCGACACGCACGGCGTCCGCCGATCTGCCGCTGGCCGCAGATGGCCCGTTGGGGCGGCATCTGGAAGAGGTGATCTGTCTGGAACTGCTGATGGAATGGGCCCGCGGTGCGGGGCTGTCGCTGCAACAGGGCGCGCGCTGTGCTGCGCCCCGCTATGTGCGGCAGGCCGAAGAAATTCTGACTGCCGAGGCGCGCGATGCCCCGACCATCGGTGATGTGGCGCGGCGGTTGGGCGTGTCGGCACGCACCCTGTCCGAGGGATTTCGACAGTTTCGCGGCCTCACGCCGCCCGCATTTCTGGCGACGCGGCGTCTGGAAGGGTTGCGCGCCGATCTGCAAACCGCGCCGCCGGACCACACCGTCGCTGTGCTGGCGGCGGGTTGGGGGTTTGTGAACCTTGGCGCGCTGGCCGGGGCCTATCGGGATCGGTTCGCCGAACTCCCCTCGCAGACCCGCGCCCGTGCCCGCTGCACGCAGTGATCGCGCAGGCAGTTTTCTTCCGAAACCGGACAGGGGGTTCCGACGCGGGACAGATTTCGCCCCGCAGTCACGCTAACCTGCCCGTCTGAGTTGGTAAGGGAGGAAACCATGACCAATCTTCAAACACGCTGCGATGCCATTCTGTCAGGGGTCTGCACAGGCGCGGCGCGGGTGCCCGGGGTTGTTGCAAGTGTGACGGACCGGCAGGCAGACATCTATTCCGGCGCCTTCGGCGAACGTCGCATCGGCGCGGATCCGATGACCGAAGACACCGTCTTCGCGCTCTTTTCCACGACCAAGGCAATTGCTGGCACGACCGCGCTGCAATGCGTCGAAGACGGGCTGCTGGATCTGGACGCCCCTGCGAAAGACTATGCCCCTGCGATCGGTGCGTTGCAGGTGATCGACGGCTTCGATGCGGCGGGTGCCCCGCGCCTGCGCGCCCCCAAAAGCGATGTCACCACGCGGCAGCTGCTGCTGCACACCGGCGGCTTTGGCTATGACTTCTTCAATGAGACCTACAAGCGGCTGGCCGAAGATCATGGCCAGCCCTCGGTCGTTACCGGATCGCGGGCGTGTATCGAAACGCCGCTGCTGTTCGATCCGGGCACGCGCTGGGAATACGGCACCAATATCGACTGGGTCGGGCAGGTGGTCGAAGGCATCCGCGGCAAGCGTCTGGGCGCGGTTATGGCGGAACGTGTTTTTGCCCCGTTGGGCATTACCGACATGGCCTTTACCCGCACCGCCGAGATGAAGGCGCGCACCGCCACGATCCACGCGCGCGGTGCCGATGGCAGCCTGAGCCCGATGGACGGTTTCGCGCTGCCCGACAATCCCGAAGTGGATATGGGCGGGCACGGGCTGTATGGCACGGTGAGCGAATATATGAAGTTCATTCGCATGTGGCTCAATGACGGGGCCGGTCCGCAGGGCCGGGTGCTCAGGCCCGAAACCGTGGAATGGGCCGTCAAAGGGGGCCTTGTGCCGCCGCAAAAAGTGACGATGTTGCCCGGGGTGATCCCCAGCCTGTCCAACGATGCCGAATTCTTCCCGGGCCAGAAAAAGGACTGGGCCTATACCTTCATGGTCAATTCCGAAGAGGCACCGACCGGCCGACCGGCGGGGGCGCTTGGTTGGGCCGGGCTTGCCAACAGCTATTTCTGGATCGACCGTAAGACGGGGATCGGCGGCTATTGGGCGACGCAGATCCTGCCCTTTGCCGACGCGGTATCCTTCGGCGGCTATATGGATTTTGAAACGGCGGTCTATCAGACGCTGAACGCGGCCCGCACCGCCTGATCCCCCCGGGGGTATCTGCGCCAACGGAAAGGCCGCATCTTCTTGGCAAAAGCCGTCGTTGTCGTCGGATCAAAAAGAAACGGGGCCACAATGGGCCCCGTTTCGGTCGGTTTTACCACATTTACTGGGTGGCGCAGGCGCGGATTTTCTCGATGTCCGGGCCGTTCGGGTTGCGACCCAGATTGAACGGGGCCGAGGCCGAACGCCAGTTCGAATAGTCCTGCAGATATTCAAGCTGGCTCAGGTACACCTTGGCCGAGCTGGGGTTTTCGCAAGCGACTTCCGCGATCACGGCGTTGGCCATGGTCTGGATCTTGGCAAGCGCCTCATCATCCATGCGGGTGATTTCGTTCACTTCCTTGAACTGCTTGTAGGCGTCATTCGCCCGCCGCTCGGTGAAGGACAGCGACCACATCAGGTTTGCTTCGGCCGCGATTTCCAGCTTTTCCTGGGTTTCCGGGCTCAGCGCATCCCAGGCCTGCTTGTTGATCATCACCCCAAAGACCGAGGCCGACTGGTGCCAGCCGGGCGTCGCCCAATAGTTCGTGACTTGCTGGAAGCCCCCCGACCAATCGACGTTCGGGGTCGAGAATTCGGCCCCGTCGATCACACCGCGTTCCAGCGACTGATAGATCTCGCCGCCGGCCATCGACACTTGCGACCCGCCCAGCTGGTTCAGCAGACGGCCCTGCTCCAGACCCGACAGACGCAGGCGTTTGCCTTGCAGATCGGCGATGGAGCGGATCGGTTCCTTGGTGTGGAAGCCGGATTCGTTGTTGGTCACCGCATAGGGCAGATAGACCATGCCGAATTTGCCGTAGACTTCGTTATACAGCTCTTTGCCGCCCCATTGCTGGATCCAGTTCACGTAATCGACGGCGTTGAACAGGCTGGCGGTGGTGGCCAGCGGCGAGAAGGCCGCATCACGCCCCGCCCAATAGCCCGGCCAATCGCCGCCCGCCTGGATCGTGCCGCTTTCGACCGCGCCGAACACCTCGCCCGCGGGGACAAGGCTGCCGCCTTCGAAGAATTCGATCTTCAGATCGCCGGGGGTCAGCTTGTTCGCCAGTTCGACGAAGTGCTTGTCCATCTCGATCAGTTCGAGCGAGTTCGGCCAGGTCGTGGTCATTTGCCAGCTGGTTTCGGCCTGCGCGGAAACCCCCGCGCCGATCAGTGCCAGCGTGAACACCCCGGTTTTCAAGGTCTTGGTATGCATTAACTTCTCCTCCTCAGTCAGTGCAGATTGATCATTGGGTCTTGTAGAGCGTATCCGGCAGCCAGGTGATCAGCTGCGGGAACAGGGCCAGGGCCAGCGCCATCATCACGATCAATGCGATGAACGGCATCACGCCCAGGATGATGTCAGATGTCTTGATGTCGCGCGGCGACAGGGCGCGCATGTAGAACAGCGCATAGCCGAAGGGCGGTGTCAGGAACGAGGTCTGCAAGACCACCGCCGTCAACACCACGAACCACAGCTCGCTGATGCCCATTTCGCGCACCACCGGCAGGAAGATCGGGAAGGACAGCAGCACGATGCCGGTCCAGTCCAGGAACATCCCCATGATGAAGATCACGAACATCATCATCGTGATCAACATCCACGGTTCCATATCCAGCCCGCGCATCATGTTTTGCGCCGCATGCAGACCGCCGGTGATGTTGAACACCCCGGTGAAGGCGGTGGCGCCAACGACGATAAACAGGATCATCGCCGAGGTCCGCCCGGTTTCCCACAGCGCCGAGGCAAAGGTCGCCCATTCGAACCGGCCGCGGAAAATCACGATCAGCAGCGCCAGGAACGCGCCGATTGCCGAGGCTTCGGTGGCGGTGGCGATGCCGGCCAGCATCGTGCCGAGGATCCCGAAGATCAGCACCAGCGGCGGCAGCGCCTCGAGCAGCAGCATCGGCAGCAATTGCGACACCGGCACACGTTCTTCCATCGCCACCGGCGGCGCCAGATCGGGACGGAACAGCGCGACCAGCGCGACATAGCTCGCATACAGCAACCCCAAAATCACGCCCGGCACCATCGAACCGGCGAACAGCTCGCCCACCGACAGCGACGAGTTCGACGACATCAGAATCAGCATGATCGAAGGCGGGATCAGAATGCCCAGGCACCCCGAGGCCGCAATCAGCCCGGTCGTCAGCCGCTTGGAATAGCCGTATTGCAGCATCGGGCGCAGGGCCATCACCCCCATCACGGTGATCGAGGCGCCGATGATGCCGGTGGTGGCCGCCAGCAAGATCGAGATGAACACGACCGCAAGGCCAAGCCCGCCGGTCACGCGCCCCATCAGCAGGCGCAGCGTCTCGAACATCCGGTCGGTCACGCCGCTGTCCGACAGAAACCGCGCCATCAGAACGAACAGCGGAATCGCGATCAGGATATAGTTGTCCAATACCTCGCCGAAGATCCGGTTGATGACGATGCCCAGCACCATCGGCTTGCCCGCGATCAGCGCGCCCAGCACCGCCGTGCCGCCCAGAACGAAGGCCAGCGGATGGCCCATGAACAGCCCAAGCAGCAACAACCCGGCCATGATCAGGCCAATAACTTCACCCGACATGAGGATGCTCCTGCTTGTTCAGCGCCAGCTTCAGAACCTCGGACACGCCTTGCAGCAGCAACAGCCCCGCAGCGACGGCCATCGCGATCTTGACCGGATAGACCGGCAGCTGAATCGCGCCATAGGTGGTTTCCTGTTGCGCCAGCGAACGCATGGCGAAATCCCAGCTGCGGGTGGTGAACACCCAGGCAAAGGGAAAGAAAAAGATCAGATAGCCGAGGATCTCGACCACCCGCCGCGGCCCGTGCCGTAGTGTTTCGGTCACCAGATCAACGCGCACATGCGCCTGATGGCGCAGCGCGTATCCGCCCAGCAAGATGAAGTAAAAACCGTAGAGTTGTTTCGTCAGATCGAACGCCCAGAGTGTCGGCGCGTTGAAGCCATAGCGCAGGACCACGTCATAGATGATCATGCCCGCAAAGATGACAGCAACGAAGGCCACGACACGGCCCACAATCTCGTTCAACCCGTCGATCAGACGGATCAGCACCATTAGATTTCCTCCCAAAACTCCGATGACCGGCGCGAACCGCACCAGTCACCTCCCCTCGGTCTGATTAAAGGGCGGGATGCGACGGTTTGACATGGGCAAACGTGCAGAGGTAAGTTGCAAAAATGCAGACAAGTTTTGACTGGAATGATCTGAAGTTTTTCCTAGCGCTGTCCCGTTTGAAACGGATGACAGTGGCGGGCCGTGCCTTGGGGATCGACCAGACCACGGTCGCGCGCCGGATCCGGGCGTTGGAGAAATCTGTGGGCGCGCAGTTGTTCATCCGCGATGAGGTTGGATATGCGCTGACGCAGGCGGGCGAACGCCTGTTGCCGATCGCGCTGGATGTCGAGCGGTCAAGCACCCGCGTGCACGAGCAGATCGTGGGCGAGGCCGGGCGTCTGGCGGGCACCGTGCGGATAGGTGCCCCCGATGGTCTGGGCACCTATATTGTCACCCCGCTGCTGGCCCGGTTTCAGCGCGATAATCCCGACGTCGATGTGGCCCTGGTGGTGCGGTCGCGCCAGTTCCAGATGTCGCATCAAGAGGTGCACCTGTCGCTGGATTTGTCCTTGCCTACAAGCGGCAGGCTGCTGGCGCGACGGATGACCGACTACCACCTGCATTTCTTTGCCGCGCCCGATTATCTGCGCCGCTATGGCCGCCCCGAAAAGCTGCGCGATCTGCGCCACCACCGGCTGGTCGGCTACATCCCCGAGATGCTGTTTTCCGATGAGTTGCGCTATCTCGAAGAGCTTGGGATCACCACGCCGGTGGGCTTTGCCTCGACCTCGATGATCGCGCAGCGCGAGGCCGTGCGCGAGGGGGCGGGGCTGGCGATTTTGCCGCGGTTCATGGCGCTGGACGACCCCGGGCTGGAGCCGGTTCTGATCGATGATTATGTGCTGACCCGCACTGTCTGGATCCTCAGCCACCAAAGCACCGAAGACCTGGCCCGGGTTCGGGTGGTGTCGGAATATTTGCAGCAGGTCGCGCGCAAGGAACGTAGCCGCTTTTTGATCAGCTAGGTCCCCCAGGCGCAATTTGCATTCCCTGGCGTCAACTTTTCCGGCGATAGACAACCCTGCCGCGAATGCGCTCAGTTTGCCGCGGAGGAGGGCGCCCCGATACCGGGGGCGCCACGACAGGGGAGGAGAGCGCGTGCTGTCTTGCAAAGAGAGCTACGCCGCAACTGTGGCGGCGTTTCAGTGGGATATACCCGAATATTACAACATCGGCGCCGATGTCTGCGACCGCTGGGCCGCACGCGATCCTGATCGGGTGGCGCTGATCGAGGTGGCCGAGGACGGTTATGGCCCGGTGCGCAAAACCAGCTTCGCCGAACTGCGCGCGGCGTCGAACCGCTTTGCCAATGTGCTGACCGGGCTGGGCCTTGGTGGCGATGGGGTCGGCGCCGGGGACCGTGTGGCGATCTTG
>JAQTYE010000172.1 GCA_028749255.1 Paracoccaceae bacterium
CATGCAGCGCGGCATAATCGGCTTCGTCCACCTCTTGTGCGCGGGCGCTGACCTTCAGCGCAAAATCCAGCATGGCGCGTTGGCGCGGGGTGATATCGGCCTTGCGGTAATTGCTGGCCAGTTGGTCGGCGAGGATGCGGTTCTTCATCCGGATCCGCACGATCGCGCCATGGGCCACCACGCAATACTGGCATTCATTCGCCGCCGAGGTGGCCACCACGATCATCTCGCGCTCGCCGATGCTCAGATTGCCGGGCCGGTCCATCAGCGCGTCGTGATAGGCGAAGAAGGCGCGGAATTCATCGGGGCGATGGGCGAGGGCCAGAAAGATATTGGGGATGAAACCCGCCTTTTCCTGCACTGCTTCGATGCGGGTGCGGATATCTTCGGGCAGATCGGCAAGCCGGGGCACCGGAAAGCGGCTGATCGGATGTTGGGTCATATGTCACTCCTCCCTGAGTGGGGCCACTATGCACAGGGGCAGGGGGGCTGCGGAAGTGACGCTGCGTCACGGGCCTTCAGGCGTCCAGATCGACCCAGACCGGCACGTGATCCGAGGGTTTCTCGCCCGCGCGCACGTCCTTGTCGATGCCCACATCGCGCAACAGATCGGCGGCCTGCGGGCTGAGCAGCAGGTGGTCGATGCGGATGCCGTTATTCTTTTGCCAGGCCCCGGCCTGATAATCCCAGAAACTGTAATGCCCCGGGCCTTGCACCCGGGCGCGGAAGGCATCGGTGAAGCCCAGATTCAGGATACGCCGGAATGCCGCGCGGCTTTCGGGCAGCGCGAGTGCATCCTCGCGCCAGGCCTCGGGTTTTGCGGCGTCCTCGTCCTGCGGGATGACGTTGTAATCGCCAGCCATCAGGAACGGCATTTCACTGGCCAGCAGGGTGGCAGCACGGTCACGCATCCGCGCCATCCAGGCCAGTTTGTAGTCGTATTTCGGCCCCGGCGCCGGGTTCCCGTTGGGCAGGTAGAGCCCGCAGATCCGCACCGCGCTGCGCCCGATCACCGTCGCCTCGATCCAGCGCGCCTGTTCATCGCTGTCATCACCGGGCAGGCCGCGGGTCACGTCCTCCAGCGGCAGTTTCGACAGGATCGCGACGCCATTGAAGCCCTTTTGCCCATGCGTTTCAATGCTGTAGCCAAGCCCGTCGAAAATCTCGTGCGGGAAGGCCTCGTCCACCGACTTGATTTCCTGCAACACCACCACATCGGGCTCGGCCGCGCGCAGCCAGGCAGGCAAAGCCTCGGCCCGGGCCTTGATGCCGTTGATGTTGAACGTGGCGATTTTCATGCGCGTCTCCCTTTGGGGGAGTTGTAGGGGAGGGGGGAGGGGATGGGAAGGGGCGATGGCGTCGTCACATCTCCGAGCGGACCGTGTCCTTAAAACGGTTTGCGACTTCTGTCCGTCAATCCAGAGGGGCCTGCCGGGCGCTGAATGGTCCCAGACCCCGTCGATCCATCTCGACCTTCATCCGGTCCGAAACGAATATGTCATAGGGGCTCAGATTGGACAGGCGCCAGATATGATGCCCGTCCACAACGGCCCTGTTGAGCGTTGGCGGAATATTCTTCAGGTAGCCCCAGCCCAGGGGAGCGCCATCGACGCGCGAGATGCGCCGCGTGACGGCAGACTTTTCCGGCACCAGCGCATCGAGGGTTCGGGTGACTTTCGGCACCCAGTAGCGATCCTTCAGCACCGTTCCATCGCGCAGCGTAAGTTCGACCGGCTCGAAATGAACGGCGGTGGGGTCCAGTTCCGCCCACAGGTCGCGCAACTCCGATGACACAAGAAGATCCATCGACATCGGTCCCCGGGCAAAAGCCCGCCCATGCCAATTTCCCTTGAAGGCGTAATAGCGGAGAGGCAGGTGATCTTCCGGCAAGGGGCAGTATAGCCACTTGCTGTGGCCGCGGAAAGACTTCACCATCTCATCCCGCTGATCCCGCGTCGGCTGTTGATACCCGAGGCCGATATCCTCGGCCGCCGTATCATCCAAAAGGGGGGAGATCATCCAGGCGTGATCAACGGGGGCATGGTCCCCGGGGCTAGTCATCGTCATTGGTCAAATCCGGCACTGAGCAGCCGGTCCAGAATCCCGGCCGAGAAAATATGAAATGTAGGGTCGATCTTACGGAGCTCGGTGTCGATCACCGGGAATATCCGTTGACGCAAGGCAATCTCGGTTGCTTCGGGAAAGTCGGACGGGGCAGCGAGGCCCTGCCGATACTGTGTGATCAAGTACATGAAGGCCGTATCCGCGCGCAGGCGCGCCAAAACGGTTGCGACCTGTGCGTCGCTGAGCCGGAGAACGGTGTATCCGCCCCCTTTCATGCCGACGCGTCGCTCGAACGGATTTGGGATCGCTGGCCGCCTCACATCGAAAAACTGATCCCACACCCGCAGGAACTGGTCGCGTTCGGGTTCTGCACCACGAACCT
Organism: Paracoccaceae bacterium; assembly: GCA_028749255.1. Classification (GTDB taxonomy): domain Bacteria; phylum Pseudomonadota; class Alphaproteobacteria; order Rhodobacterales; family Rhodobacteraceae; genus Rhodobacter. The sequence goes on from JAQTYE010000172.1 coordinate 2,447, forward strand.
GGCGCCGATCAACTCGTCGGTGAAATCAATCGTGGCGTTTTCCAGGAAGGGCAGGCTGACCGGGTCGATGAACACCTTTTGCCCGGCGCCTTCCAGCACGATGTCGTCGGCCGCCGGGGTCTCTTCAAGCTTCAGGTCGTATTGGAACCCCGAGCAGCCGCCGCCCTCGACTGCCACACGCAGCGCGCGCGGGGCTGCCTGGCCTGCGTTGATCGCCGCCAGTCGGGCAAAGGCGCGGTCGGTCACTTTGGGGGGCAGTTGCATGATACGCACCTTGGGCCTGTATTTCGGTTATAATCCCGATATAGGGTGGGGGGAACGTGCCGACAAGACGAGGATGCCCGTGCTGCAACCCACCGTGCTGCAACCCTATGCCTGCCATCCCGATGCCAGCCGGGGACGGCTGTATTCCGAAAACATCTCGACCTTTCGCACGCCGTTTCAGCGCGACCGGGACCGGATCATCCATTCCTCGGCGTTCCGGCGGCTGAAACACAAGACGCAGGTCTTCGTCGAACATGAGGGCGATTATTACCGCACCCGGCTGACCCACACGATCGAGGTGGCGCAGGTGGCGCGCACGATTGCGGGGGCCTTGGGGCTGAACACCGATCTGGCCGAGGCGGTGGCGCTGGCGCATGATCTGGGCCACCCGCCCTTTGGCCACACGGGCGAGGACGCGCTGGCGATCCTGATGCAGCCCTACGGGGGGTTCGATCATAACGCGCAGGCGCTGCGGATCGTCACCAAGCTGGAGCGCCATTACGCGGGCTTTGACGGGCTGAACCTGACCTGGGAGACGCTGGAAGGCATTGCCAAGCACAATGGTCCGGTGATCTCGGACAAGGGCGGTGCGCATCAGGTGCCCGACCGGGACAGCCTGCCCTATGCGCTGGCCGAATTCGATGCGCAGTGGGATCTGGAACTGGAAACCAACGCCAGCGCCGAGGCGCAGGTGGCAGCGGTGGCCGATGATTGCGCCTATAACCACCACGACCTGCATGATGGGTTGCGCGCCGGGCTGTTCACCGAAGACGACCTGTGCGAATTGCCGATGATCGGCGAATGTTTCGCGCAGGTGGACCGCGCGCATCCCGGCCTTGACGCCACCCGTCGCCGCCACGAGGCGCTGCGCCGGGTCTTTGGTGTGATGGTCGAGGACGTGATCGCGGTCGCGCAAAATCGGCTGGCCAGCCTGCAGCCGCAATCGGTTGATGATATTCGGCACATGGATGGGCCGATCATCCGGTTCTCGAAACCGCTGTATCAGAACCTCAAGGTCGTCAAGATGTTCCTGTTCCAGCGGATGTATCGCGCGCCGACCGTGGTGGTCGAACGCAAACGCGTCACCGCGATGGTCAATGCGCTGTTCCCGCTGTTTCTGGACGACCCCAGCCTGCTGCCCGACGACTGGCAAGACGACGTCGCGCGCGCGCAGGCTCCGGGCAATGGCGGCAAGACCGAACTGGCCCGCGTGGTGCTGGATTATGTGGCGGGCATGACCGACCGGTTCGCGATTCAGGAATATGGTCGGCTGGTGGCGGGGCAGGGTTAGGGGGCGCCGCCCCCTCTGGCCTGCGGCCATTCACCCTTGGGATATTTGTGCCAAGATGAAAGGGCTGGACCTGGCCCGGGTCTGCGGGGCCTGACACCTGCGCGTGCGCATTCCGCTCTGCGTGGGTCATTCGCAGTCGAGAGAGGGTTTGCGATAGCCTGTGACAACCCATTCCTTGCCGGAAGGTTGGGCGAGCAGAGTGTATACGCACGTATTGCTGTAGGGCACCCAAGCGGTTGTCGAGCCGGTCACTGTCGTCATGCCTGCGGGGCCGTAGGCGGGTCGCGGTGGTCGGGGTGTAGATCGGCATTGCGCCGGACGCGTCAACTTTCCATTGATAGGCTCGTGTGTGGTCGTCGAGGTCCAGCACATGAGTTGGCGGGCCGTAATCAAGGATCGGCTCGTTGATCGACTTTCCGACATAGGATTCAAGCGTCTGTGACGCGCATCCGCTCAGGATCAAGACGGCGAAAAGTAAACCTCCTTTTTCAAAGAAGAAGGAGGCTGGCGAAGGCAGGCGGGCGCGCAAGCCCCTGCGTGGAGAAAGTTACACCATCATTTCCTTCGTCGCGCTCAGCACGATCCCGGGGTAGTCGCGCACGACCCGGTCGATGTCCCATTGCAGGCGCGTCAAAAACACGATGTCGCCGTCGTGGTCATGGGCGATGTGCTGTTTGTTGACGTTGACCATCTTTTCAACCGCCGCCTTGTCGCCCTGCACCCAGCGTGCGCTGGTGAACTGGCTGGGTTCAAACCGCACCGGGATGCCGTATTCAATCTCGATCCGGCTGGCCAGCACGTCAAATTGCAGCGCGCCGACGACACCCACGACAAAGCCCGAACCGATGGCGGGTTTGAACACCTTGGCCGCGCCCTCTTCGGCGAATTGCATCAGCGCCTTTTCCAGGTGCTTGCCCTTCATCGGGTCGGTCGCGCGCACCGATTGCAGCAGTTCCGGCGCGAAACTGGGAATGCCGGTAAAGCGCAGCGACTCGCCTTCGGTCAGCGCGTCGCCGATCCGCAATTGCCCGTGGTTCGGGATGCCCATGATGTCGCCTGCCCAGGCCTCTTCGGCCAACTCGCGGTCGGCGGCCAGAAACAGCACCGGGTTCGACACCGCCATCGGCTTTTTGGTGCGCACATGGGTCAGTTTCATGCCGCGTTCAAAATGCCCCGACACCAGCCGCACGAAAGCCACGCGGTCGCGGTGTTTCGGGTCCATATTGGCCTGCACCTTGAACACAAACCCGGTCACCGATTTCTCATCTGGGGCCACCGCGCGTTCGGCGGCCTTTTGCACCTGCGGTTCGGGACCATATTCGCCGATGCCGTCCATCAGTTCCTTGACCCCAAACGAGTTGATCGCCGAGCCAAACCAGATCGGCGTCATATGGCCTTCCAAAAACGCCTGCCGGTCGAATTTCGGCAGCAATTCGCGCGCCATTTCCAATTCTTCCAGCAGCTTGGACAGCTGGGCGGGCGGGATATGCTCGGCCAGTTTCGGATCGTCCAGCCCCGAGATCGTGACCGTCTCGGCCACCCGGTTCCGGTCTGCGCGGTCCATCAGTTCAAGCCGGTCGTGCAGCAGGTCATAACAGCCCAAAAACTCGCGGCCCATGCCGATGGGCCAACTGGCCGGGGCCACGTCGATGGCCAGGTTTTCCTGAATCTCGTCAATGATTTCGAACGTATCGCGGCTTTCGCGGTCCATCTTGTTACAGAAGGTCAGGATCGGCAGGTCGCGCAGGCGGCAAACCTCGAACAGTTTCCGCGTCTGGCTTTCCACACCCTTGGCGCCGTCAATCACCATGATCGCCGCATCCACCGCCGTCAGCGTGCGATAGGTGTCTTCGGAAAAATCGCTGTGGCCGGGCGTGTCCACCAGATTATAGCGGAACTCTTTGTATTCAAACGACATTGCCGAGGCCGAAACGGAAATCCCGCGGTCCTGCTCCAGCTTCATGAAGTCCGACCGCGTGCGCCGCGCCTCGCCCTTGGCGCGCACCTGACCGGCCATCTGAATGGCGCCACCAAACAGCAGGAATTTTTCGGTCAATGTGGTCTTGCCAGCGTCGGGGTGCGAGATGATCGCAAAGGTCCGGCGGCGGGCGATTTCGGGCGGGAGAGCGGCGTTCTGGGTCATGTGCGCCCTTTATCCGAAGGGGCGACGACGGGCAAGCGTGATGGGGGGAGGCGCGGTGGCTGGATTTTTCGCGACCGAGGGCGTGGCGGCCCAAAGCTGCCGGTTGCAGGTTCTGATGTCGACCGGGGGAGCACACGTCTGAACGCGTCATTCAGGTAGGCTTGGTCATGGATGCGGAACTGCGTGGTTCCGACCTTTTCAAAGCCCTGTTTCAGGTAGAAGGCTATCGCGGGGGTGTTCTCGGAATTGGTTGTCAACCAGACCGATGGGGCATCGACAGACTGTGCATAGATCAGTCCCTGCTCTTACCCCTCGCCGAATACAGGTTCCCAGCCAAACCTCGATTGAAATCGCGGCAAGGATCGGCGCGTCAGACGGGCGCGCTATGCGAAAGTTCATACGTCAGGTTCCCGCATCATCTGATTTCTGTGGAGTCCATGGGCGTCGGTCAACGACAGCAATGCCCGTATTGCGGATGCGCGCACCAACCTTCGCACGTGTGACTGCGACCGGGCCCTTGCGGCACTCAGTCCTTGTCGCGGTGTTTGAACAGCGCCTCGCGGCCGACGCGGTCCAGCAGGTCGCGCCCGGCTTCGGTGCCGAAATGCGGTTTGTGGCTCAGGTCGGGCAGGCGGGCGCGGATTTCGGCGGTCAGTTCTTCGGGCAGCAGGTTCAAGGTGGCGGCGTTGACCATCAGGCTCTCGACCGGGATGCCCTCGGCATAGATGATTTCATGGCGGTCAAACACCAGCGCGTAATAATCGACATAGCCGCCCTCGCGTCGCCAGACATGGTCGCCATCGACCAGATGTTTGGCCTGCACCAGAATTTCCGAGGTGTCGCCCAGCCGTTTTTCG
>JAQTYE010000173.1 GCA_028749255.1 Paracoccaceae bacterium
ATCCAGATCCGCGTTGCCCTCATCAACCGCTTCAACGCACTCGGCACCGCCGAGATCGTCCGCGTGGCGTAAAGTCGACGGGGAAAGGGGAAGTCACACCTCAAGCCGCTGTTGTGCAACAATGCCATCATACCGCAAAAGGCGGGGGAGGCAGCAAGCCACCTCCCCCTTTGTAGACGCTTTAACAGAGTATGCGCCTGACTCTACCTACAAGCAAAGCACAGCAGCTCCCAAGTGTCAATCTTTGGCGTCGCCTCGGTGCCGTCGGTAGTCCACCCTTATCACCGCGAAAACGGCACTCAGAGTTATAAGAGCCATAGATGCGACGCCTGCGGTGAGCCACCCATCATTCACATCGACCAAAATCCAGAGGACTATCGATGCGGCGTAGAGAAGAAAAAGCGCCATTAGAATTAATTTCATCCATCCAGATATTTCACTCTTGAATCTTGCTCGATGCATTCTGGCTTCGCTCATCTTTCCAGATGCTATCGATTGGTAAATAACTGCCATGGAAAATGGATCATTAAAGTAGCCAGAGTGTGCGGCGAGGGGGAAAGGGGTTCCGATTGGCGCAACCTCAATATTATCCACTCCAATAGCATCCCCTTCGTCGCCGTTCGACTCCATAGCTTGAAGTAAGCAGTTGATCTCTGAACTCACAAGATCGTACCTGCTCCAAAAATTGACTATTCGCGGCCCGCCATGTTCACCCCAAGCTGGCTGATCCAAAAGGTAAGGATTGCTATGCCGAACTCGATGATAGCGATGGTTCTCACCGCTATCTGCATAAAAGAGACTTGCAATCTTTTGAATCGGGCTGCCAATTGTAAAGATGTGGCTAACCTTTCTCACCTCGGCAACAGATTTCTCACGGTCAGCTTCAGAGACATTTGTGGCTCTGCAGTGGGAATTGAAGCGAAGAAAAGCATCCAGGATTATCGCCGACCCCAAGCTGTGGCCAACCAAGACGCAGCGAGTACAGTTATTGTCCGACAAGACATCCTGAATCAAATCTTTGGCTAAATTCACTCTTCGCTCGCGTGTCAAAAACCTTTCATGACCTTCATGCATGGTTGTCCACGCCATGACGTCTGATATCAATCTTCGGGAAAGGACCCACGCGCCAGAGGCCACCAGAAGCGTTGCAAGGAAAGCTACAATTTGGGAAGGCACTTCGATTTGCAGGAAGTCAAATTCGATCGTCCCAACAAGCTTGCTTGATACAAAGAAAAAAAATGCATACGTGAATACCAAAAGCGCCAGAAGTGGTGTGGAGACCACCACGGCCTTCAAAAAAGCTTCTAAATTATTTTTCTTCAACCCTCTCCGCCAAGCCGAAGCCAGCTCCTGAAGGTCATCCCTTTCTTGGCCACTTGAGCTTTCCGACAAATACTTTTGAAAATCGCGAAACCGGCCTTTCGGAAATCTCCCCCTATTGTCGCTGTTGTCAAATTCAGAGTACCTCTTCTCCATCTTTCTTCTGAGGTCGCCACTTACTTTTATCTTGTTCAATATGCGCCGTTTGTGGGTGGGATACTTCCGCCAGCGCGAAGCAGAGGTTAAAAGAAACGTGAACGCAATTTTGAGAATCCACAGCAAAACGCCAAATATCCCTGGGTTCTTGTGCTGATCACCAGCCCAATATGCCTCATAGACACGGTATTTCTTGACAGGCCGGGGCTTGTCCCGGATGCGTTGAAATCTTGTAAATTCTACATAGTTGCGGAATGATCCCTTGTCTTTCGATGATGCCTCAATTTCGCTACTGATTTCTCTTATGTATCCAAGCTCAGATGGATTCTCGCGGTTGCCTTGTCGATCCAATGCGTCTATAAAATTAGCCGCACTAAGGTATTCTCGCGGACTTCCAATTCCGTGACAGAAAATAATAGATGTGTACTTGGTCAAAGCGCCCTCATACTGTACTTTGTTTTGCAAACAACCCCCGCGTGCTTCGGTAGGTTTAGATTCCAACGCCACGAAAACCGCAAGGGTGGAAAATGCAAGCTTCCGCCTGCCTCCGCCTGTCGGCGTCGCATAAGAGCGATGGACGTTCTGATGCTGCGCTGCAGCCACTTTCACGTTGACGAATGGCAGCTACGGGCCGGGGGCGTCGATTCGGCGGCGCGGGCCTCAAGAAAGTCATGCCGCGCCGCCGCATGGCCACTTCGAGCCCAAACGCGCCTTCCTGAAAAAGCACTTTACTTGACCTGACATCTATAGCTGGCTCGACGGACACGAATTTGTTGGGAGTAAAATTATGGAACTTCACGTCTGGCTCGCGTTCGCGTCCGCTTCAATCGCTCTGCTGTTGATACCGGGGCCGACCGTGCTTTTGATTTTGAGCTATGCCATTAGCCAGGGCCGTCGGGTTGCACTGGCGACGGTTGCGGGGATCGCGCTAGGCGATCTTGTTGCCATGTCTGCGTCTTTGGCAGGACTGGGCGCACTGGTTCTGGCCTCTTCCAAGTTGTTTATTCTTTTGAAGTGGGTCGGGGCGATCTATCTCGTGCATCTCGGGATCAAGTTGTTTCGGAGCGCGCCAGATGCTTCCTTGGGGATGCTGGACGATGCGCCCGCGACGTCCCCCCGCAAGGTCTTTGCTCATTCTGCTGCGGTCACGGCCCTCAACCCAAAGTCCATTGTTTTCTTCATCGCTTTCGTCCCGCAGTTCATCAATCCAAACACAGCTTTGGCACCGCAGTTCGGGTTGCTTGTTGCTACCTTCGTCGGCTTCGCAGCGATCAATGCGCTTGCCTATGCCCTGCTCGCTGACAAGCTGCGCCAGAAAATCGTTCGTCCATCCGTGCTTCCATTTTTGACTAGGCTGGGAGGCAGTGCACTTGTGGCAATGGGCCTCGCAACCGCTACGATCCGCCGTTCTTGATCGCAACGCTTCAGGCGGCTTTGTCCCGCACTGCCGACCTTGGGCCGCCAAGCCATGCTGCACGATGCCATGAATGACCGGTTCGGGGAAGCTGCATGGCAGTGACGGGCTGCCCCATGAGCGGCGGCTCAGGGCCGCGAACGTCGTTTAAACCGTTTCCGGCTCTATGGGCAGGGAAGCCATCACGCAAGCGCTCCAGCTGAGCGCGAGCTTCGCCCTTGCGGCGCAAACACCTGATGTGCGCAGTCCAGAGACCACAAAAGCCGCAGGTTCGCTCAGGACACCCGACAAACAGCGCGCTCTGCGTCGCTCGCGATCAGCGCACAATTCTATGGGATTACTTCGGCTCTGGTGCGTCAACAAACGTGTTGACAGCGGATCGGTAAGCTTATGCTTCCAATCGGCATACATATGGTCCAATGACAATGACAGAACGGCTTGGTGGAGCAGAGGGGGATCGAACCCCTGACCTCGTCATTGCGAACGACGCGCTCTCCCAACTGAGCTACTGCCCCTCACCGTGCGCGGGTATTTCGCGCATGGCGGCAGCATTGTCAAGCGCCGCCGGGGAAGAGAGGCGAAAGTTTTTTCGCCCCGCCCCCGTGGGATCGCTCAGGCAGCCACCCGCACCTTGGATTTGACAAAGGCCACCAACTCCGCCGCCGGGCGCGCCCCCGCAGCACGCGCCACCTCACGCCCCTTCTGGAACAGAATAAACGCCGGGATCCCTTGGATTTTATGGCGCTGCGCAGCCTCGGGGTGGCTTTGCGTGTCAATCTTGGCAAGCCGCACATGCGGCGCCAACATCCCGGCGGCAGCCTGGAATTGCGACGCCATCTGGCGGCATGGCCCACACCACGGGGCCCAGAAATCAACCAGTAGCGGCAGATCATCCCCCACCGCCTTGGCCAGAACCTTGGCGTCTACCGATGCAACCTTGCCCGTCATCAGGCCCGCCCCGCAGACCCCACATTTCGGCCCCGCCGCCAGCTTGTCGGCAGGAACCCGGTTCGCCTGCCCACATTCCAGACAGGTCAACTTCAAACCCTCGGCCATGTTAAGCCTCCGTTACATTCGTGTTGAGGAATATATTGGGGCATTGCCCCCGCTTTGCAAGGAGAGCCCATGACACGCTGGCGCGACCTTCCCCCTGACCGACAGGACAGCCTGCGCGCGGCCTATGCCGATGAGATGCTACGACACAGCCCTACCTGTTCGCTGGATGAAAAAATCTCACGGTTTGCCGCTTGGCTGGCACCGCAAGGGATCAGCTTCGACACAGACGACCTGCCGCAGCGACGACGGGGCTGATGGCACAAAGGGGCGCTGCCCCTCGCGGCGGCGCCGCTCACCCCGGGATATTTCTGCCAAGTCGAAGACCAACGTATCACTTTTCGAGTTGGCGGAAATATCCCGGGGGGTCCGGGGGGCAGCGCCCCCCGGCCTTGCATCTTATTGTGCCGCGTAGGCCTCGAGCGGCGGGCAAGTGCAGATCAGGTTGCGGTCACCATAGACGTTATCGACACGCCCGACGGGCGGCCAATACTTGTCTTCACGGAACGAGCCGGGCGGGAAACAGCCCTGTTCGCGCGTATAGGGGCGGTCCCAGTCTGCCACCAGATCCTCGACCGTATGCGGCGCACGGCGCAGCGGGCTGACATCGGCGCCAATCCGGCCCTCGGCCACGTCGCGGATCTCTTCGCGGATCGCCAGCAGCGCGGTGATAAAACGGTCGATCTCGGCCTTGGTTTCCGATTCCGTCGGCTCGACCATCAACGTGCCCGCCACCGGCCAACTCATCGTCGGCGCGTGGAAGCCATTATCGACCAGCCGCTTGGCGATGTCATCCACCGTCACGCCGACGTCGGCGAAGGCGCGCGTATCAAGGATGCATTCATGCGCCACCCGGCCCCGGTTGCCCATGAACAGGATCGGATAGGCCGCCTTGAGCCGCGCCGCGATATAGTTCGCATTCAGGATCGCCACGCGGGTGGCCTGCGTCAGCCCCTGCCCGCCCATCATCAGGCAATAGGCCCAGGAAATCAGCAGGATCGAGGCCGAACCATAGGGCGCGGCCGACACCGGGCCTTCGGTCAGATCGCCCGCTTCGGGGTGACCGGGCAGATAGGGCGCCAGATGCGCCCGCACGCCGATCGGTCCCATGCCCGGGCCACCGCCGCCATGCGGGATGGCAAAGGTTTTGTGCAGGTTCAGGTGGCTGACATCGCCGCCGATCTCGCCCGGTTTCACCAGCCCGACCAGCGCGTTCATGTTGGCCCCGTCGATATAGACCTGTCCGCCGTGTTCATGGGTGATCTCGCACACCGCGCGCACGGTTTCCTCGAACACGCCATGGGTCGAGGGATAGGTGATCATGCAGGCCGCCAGATTATCGCCCGCCGCCACCGCTTTTTCGAGGAAATCCTCCAGGTCCACATCGCCATTGGGGGCCGATTTCACCACCACCACCTTCATCCCCGCCATCTGCGCGCTGGCCGGGTTCGTGCCATGCGCCGAGGTCGGGATCAGGCAGATGTTGCGGTGCCCCTGCCCCCGCGCCCGATGATAGGCCGCGATGGTCAGCAAGCCCGCATATTCGCCCTGCGCGCCAGAATTAGGCTGCATCGAGAACGCGTCATATCCGGTGATCTCGCACAGCTTGTCGGTCAGATCGGCAATCGCCTCGTGATAGCCCTCGGCCTGATTATGCGGCGCAAACGGGTGCAGCGATCCGAATTCGGGCCAGGTCAGCGGCATCATCTCGGCCGCGGCGTTCAGCTTCATCGTGCACGACCCCAGCGGGATCATCGCCCGATCCAGCGCCAGATCGCGGTCAGACAGGCGCCGCATGTAGCGCATCATCTCGCTTTCGGCGCGGTTCATGTGGAACACCGGATGGGTCAGATAGTCACTGCGACGCAGCAGCGCCTGCGGAAAGCCAAGGCCCACGACTTCGGGCGCGGGCTCGGTAATGCCGAAGGCATCCAGCACGCGGGCGATCACATCGCCATCGGTCAGCTCGTCCACCGAAATGCCGACCCGGTCACGCCCCACCTTGCGCAGGTTCAGCCCGCGGTGGCGCGCGGCGGCCAGAATGCCCGCCTGTCCCACGCCGACCTTCACGGTGAGCGTGTCGAAAAACGCGCCCGGCTCGACCAGCGCGCCCTCGGCCAGCAGCGCATCGCGCAGCCGCACCGTGTTCAGGTGCACCCGTTCCGCAATCGCACGCAGGCCAACAGGCCCGTGGAACACCGCATAGAAGCTGGCCATCACCGCCAGCAGCGCCTGCGCGGTGCAGACGTTCGAGGTGGCCTTTTCGCGGCGGATGTGTTGCTCGCGGGTTTGCAGTGCCAGCCGATAGGCCGGGTTGCCGTTGGCATCAATCGACACGCCGACAATCCGCCCCGGCATCGCGCGTTTGAATTCATCGCGGCAGGACATGAAGGCGGCATGCGGCCCGCCATAGCCCATCGGCACGCCAAAGCGCTGCGCCGATCCGACGGCAATATCCGCGCCCATCGCGCCGGGTTCCTTCAGCAGGCACAGCGCCAGCAGATCGGTCGCCACAATCGCCAAAGCCTTGGCGGCGTGCAGTTTTTCGCATTCGGCGCTGAAATCGCGCACATCGCCATAGGTGCCCGGATATTGGAAGATCGCGCCAAAGACGGCCTCGGCCTCCAGCGCCTCGGGCTGGCCCTTGATGATCTCGATCCCCAGCGGATGCGCGCGGGTCTCGATCACCGCGATGGTCTGCGGGTGCAGGTTCACATCGACAAAGAACGCGCGCGCCTTCGACTTGGCCGAGCGCTCGGCCATCGCCATCGCCTCGGCGGCGGCGGTGGCCTCGTCCAGCAGGCTGGCGTTCGCCACCGGCAAGCCGGTCAGATCGGCGACCATGGTCTGATAGTTCAGCAGCGCCTCCAATCGGCCTTGCGCGATTTCCGGCTGATAGGGGGTATAGGCCGTGTACCAGGCCGGGTTTTCCAGAATGTTGCGCTGGATCGCGGGCGGCGTGACCGTGCCGTAATAGCCCTGCCCGATCAGG
>JAQTYE010000174.1 GCA_028749255.1 Paracoccaceae bacterium
CGAATGTCTGCACCAGAACCTCGCCGCCCGTGACGGTATCGCCCTGAATGTCGAACACGCGCACCCGGGTCAGAAAGCCCAGAAGCCCCCAGAAGTCGCGCTCCAGCAGGTAAAACCGCCCGTCAGGGCCGAAATCGGCGCCCACCGGCAACCAGTCGCCATCGCGCGGCAGGGTGAAGGGTTGCGTCCAGCCACCGTCACGATAGCGCCAGACCGGGAACGGCATACCAAGCCCGCCAGAGCGCTCGGGCAGCGTGTAAAGCGCGCCATCGGGGCCAATCGCCAGCGCCTCGAGCGAGGAATTCGCCTGAAACTTCTTGAAGGCCTCGGGGCGCGGCAACCGCTCGGCCGGGCCGGCATCCTGCGGGTAATGCGCAACCCGATGTTGCCCTTCGAACGAGACATAGACCGACCCGTCCTCTGCCAGCGCCACCCCTTCGGAATCGCCGTTACCACGGGTCAGCGCCCCCCCCTTGCTGTCATGCAGGACGACCGGACCGGACCGAACCTGCACCCCGGCGATCTGCCCATCCGGGCCACGCTGCAACTGGCCGCGCCACAGCGTCGCGCGGTCTGACAAGACAACAAAATCCTGTCCGCTCGCGTCCAGCTCCAGCCCGGAAAAGCCCCCGAACGCAGGCTCATCGCGGCTCCAGCGGTAGGATTGCAGAAATTCCGCGCGCGGCAGGACTGGCGTGGAAGGCCCGGCCAAGGCCGCACCGACCCAGGCGCACACCGCGCCGATCAGCGCGACGCGAGCACGTTTTGGCATTGGCTCGGCAGATCCGACAGAGTGTAAGTCTTGGCGTTTTTCGGGGCGGGACCGGTCCGCTTCGGGCGCTTGGGCGGATTGCGCAGCTCGTCCAGATAGGTGGTGACCCACCAGTTCAGCGTTTCGTCACACCCATCGCCGCCTTTCGACAACTCGGCCACTGTGGGTTTTTGCACCTCGCACAGGCCCGACCCCGGGGGGCATTTCAACCGCACATGAAAATGCGTGTTATGCCCATAGATCGGCCGGATCTTCTGCAACCATGCGCGGTCATTCCGGGGCGCGGCATTGCACATCGCGATCTTGGCCGCCGCGTTGATGAAAATCCGATCCACCCGCGGATCAGAGGCGGCCGCACGCAGCAGCGCCATATGCGCGGGCGTCCAGGCGCGCGTCACGCGGGTCTGGTCTTCGGTGCGCACCGAGACCGAACTGATCTTTTCGCGATCCCCCCGGCTCAGCCGCAGCGATTTCGGCGGCAACAGCCAGATATCGGCGTCCAACCCGATCTGATGGCTGGCATGGCCGCCGGTCATCGGCCCGCCGCGCGGCTGGCTGATGTCGCCGATATACAGACCCTTCCAGCCGATCTGCGTGGCTTTCACCGACAGATCCTGCAAATAGCTGATCATCTCGGGCTGGCCCCAGTTGCGGTTCCGGCTCAGCCGCATCACCTGCCAGGTCGGGCCGTTTTCCGGCATCGCCACCAGCCCCGCCGCACAGCCCCGCGAATAAAACCCAACCGGCGTGGGCGCCTGTTTCGAAGGCGCCTGCACGGCACCGAACAATTGCCGCGCCAGCGGCTCGGCCTGGGCGGGGGCAAGCGTGGCAAGGCACAGGGACAAAGCAACGGTCAGGGTGCGGATCATGCGAGGCTCTCGTCGGTCGGGGCGTTTTGGGGCTGGGTCTGACCCTTGCCGTTGACCCAGCCTAGCAGCACAAGCCCCAGAACAAAAAGCACGATGATGGGAGTGATCCCGATCGACTGATTGCCGGTCAGCTGCGTCATCACGCCAATCGACAAGGGCGCAATAAACGCCGTGGCCTTGCCCGACAGCGCATAAAGGCCGAAATGCTCGGTGATCTTGTCGGGATCGGCCTGCCGCACCAGCATCGTCCGGCTGGCGGATTGCAGCGCACCGCCGCCCGCGCCGATCAACCCGCCCATCGCATAGAACGCAAGGTCGGGAAGGCTGCTGTCGGCGCCCACCGACATGCCAAATACCGCACTGCGCGAGATGAACACCACACCGACCACCACCGCCGTCAGCAAGATGACATTGAAGATGATGACCGGCTTCGGGCCAAACCGGTCATCGGCCTTACCGCCAAGCCAGGCAAACAGCGCCCCGGTGATCGTTCCCAAAATTCCGAAAATTCCGATCTGCATCAGCGACCAGTTCAGAACCCCGGCCGCATAAATGCCGCCGAACGTATAAATGCCATTCAGTGCATCGCGGTAGAACATCGACGACAGCAGATAGGCAAACAGGCTGCGCTTGCGGGGCAGCGCCCGCAGCGTCTGTTTCAATTCGGGCCAGGCGACACGGGCAGCAGCGGGCACGGAAACGGCATCGGGGTGGCGCGGTTCGCGGACCCACAGGAAAAACGGCACCATGAACACCGCATACCAGACCGCGACCAGCGGCCCGACGACGCGGGTATCCTCGCGCGCGGCCAGATCAAGGCCAAACAACGGCGGCAAGCCGATCATGGTTTTGCCCGAGGTCGGGCTGATCTGCAAAAAGCCCAGCATCACGATCAGCGCCAGCATTCCGCCGATATAGCCAAAGGCCCAACCCGAGCCCGAAACCTTGCCGATCTCATCCCTAGGGGCCAGATCGGGCAGCATGGCATTGGTGAAGGTGGTCGCAAACTCCATCCCGATCATGCCGATGGCAAAAGAGGTCATGATGAACAGCAAGCTGTAATCACCTGGGACGGCATACCACAGGCCCCAGGCACCACCAAAATACATCAGCGAAAACAGCCAGATGAAGGGGATGCGGCGGCCCGCCTTATCGGCGATGGCGCCCAGAAACGGCGAGGCCAGCGCGATCACCAGCCCGGCCAGACCCACACCATAGCCCCAGACCGTCTGCGCCGCGGACCCGGTGCCCAGCAGATCCTTCATGAAGGGCGCAAAGATGAAGGTGATCAGCAGCGTGTTATAGGGCTGGCTGGCCCAGTCAAAGAAATACCAGCCCCAGATGCGTTTGCGTGTGGTGATCATTGCGTCCCCCCAGACCGTTGGGCGGATCAAGCCCGAAATCGGGGCTGTGCGCAAGCGATAGGCGTTAAAACTGCGGCGGCCAGGGGCGTTGGTGGTCTGCGGCGACCCAATGCGCCACCCAATCGGGCAAAGCGGGGCTGGTCGTATCACAGCCCATCGCGGCGATCACCTGTTCGGGCGGCACAATCCCGGCCTTCGAGGTGACAGCCCCACGCAGCAAGATGTGGTTGCAGCAGTCATCGCCGCGCCACATCGCCTGTTCCATATAGACAAACCGAGTGTCCCAGCCGATGCAGCGGGTGCGCATCTCGAACCGTTGCAACATGGTGATCCGCTTGCGATAGCGCGTGGTATTGCCTGCCACCACGATGCCCCAGCGGTTGCGCATCAGTGTCGTGTTCAACCCGCTGCGCTGCGCCAAGCCGATCCGCCCCAGATCGAACAGCGTCAACGTGCGCCCGTTATTCAGGTCTTTCCAGGGGTCGATGTCCCAGGGCCAGGCGATATGCTGGCTGACATGGGTGTCCAAAATCCCCATCGGGGCCTTGCGGTTCGCGAGAATGGCCTTGGCCATGCGGATAATCGGATACATGCGCACTCCTTTGCCCCAGCCGTGCCGCAGTGCAGCGGGTGCGTCAATCTCTACGTTGCGGCAAATACCTGCGATTGCAGCGGTTGCAAGCGCCCCGCACCTGCCTTACCTGTTGGCCAACACCACCCGGAGGTTGCCAATGGTCACGCTGTTTCAGGCGCTCACCCTGATCCTGAATATCGTCTGGTTCATCATGATCGCCCATATCATCATGAGTTGGCTGATCAATTTTCAGGTTCTGAACCTGCGCCAGCCGTTGGTCGCACAGATCTGGTATGGGCTGAACAACCTGCTGGAGCCGGTCTATACCCCGATCCGCCGGTTCCTGCCCAATACCGCCGGGCTTGATCTGGCGCCGCTGGTCGCGTTCATCGTGCTGATTATCCTGCAACGCGCGCTGATCAATAACGCGGGCTTCTTTTACGGCTATTGATCCATGCTTGACCCGGTGACCGACGCCCTCGCGCCCGATCCGCAGGCATTGCTGGCGCAGGTCTTCGGGTTTCAGGCCTTTCGTCCCGGGCAAGAGGATATCGTGCGCGCCGTCATTGCCGGACGCGATACGCTGGCGATCATGCCGACAGGTGGCGGGAAATCGTTGTGTTTCCAACTGCCTGCGCTGTGCCTGCCGGGGCTGACCGTGGTGATTTCACCACTGATTGCGCTGATGCGCGATCAGGTGCGTGCGCTGCGCGAGGCCGGTGTCGAGGCGGGCGCGTTGACCTCTGGCAATACCGAGGAAGAAACCGAGGCGGTTTTTCAGGCGATTGATGATGGGCGGCTCAAGCTGCTCTATATGGCGCCGGAACGGCTGGCCTCAGGGTCGGCCACGGCACTGCTGCGGCGCGGCGGTGTGGGTCTGATCGCAGTGGACGAGGCCCATTGCGTCAGCCAGTGGGGCCATGATTTCCGCCCCGATTACCTGCGCATCGGGGAATTGAAACGCGCACTCGGCGTGCCGCTGGCGGCCTTTACCGCCACCGCCGACGAAGAAACCCGCGCCGAAATCGTTACCCGACTGTTTGACGGCGTGGCGCCCGAAACGTTTTTGCACGGCTTTGACCGGCCCAATATCCACCTGGCGTTTGAACCCAAGGATCAGCCGCGCCAGCAAATTCTGGCCTTCGCCGCCGCGCGCAAGGGCCAGTCGGGCATCGTCTATTGCGCCTCGCGCGCGAAAACCGAGGCCCTGGCCCGTGCCCTTGGCGATGCCGGACATCTGGCCTGCCATTACCACGGCGGCATGGACGCCGAGGATCGCCGCGTGGTCGAGGCCCG
The DNA here is from genome assembly GCA_028749255.1 of Paracoccaceae bacterium. Classification (GTDB taxonomy): domain Bacteria; phylum Pseudomonadota; class Alphaproteobacteria; order Rhodobacterales; family Rhodobacteraceae; genus Rhodobacter. Next base: position 4,876 of record JAQTYE010000174.1, read on the forward strand.
GTTTCAGCGCGAGGACGGGCTGATCGTGGTGGCGACCGTGGCCTTTGGCATGGGCATCGACAAACCCGACATCCGCTGGGTCGCGCATGCCGATCTGCCGAAATCCATCGAAGGCTATTATCAGGAAATCGGCCGCGCCGGGCGCGATGGCGCGCCTGCCGAAACCCTGACCCTGTTCGGCCCCGAAGATATCCGCCTGCGCCGCACCCAGATCGACGAGGGGCTGGCGCCCCCCGACCGCAAGGCCGCCGATCACGCGCGGCTGAATGCGCTCTTGGGTCTGGCCGAGGCGACCGGCTGTCGGCGGCAACAATTGCTGGGCTATTTCGGCGAGGCGGCCGAGCCCTGCGGCAATTGCGATCTGTGCGACACCCCGCCCGAGCTGTTCGACGCCACCGATGCGGTGCGCAAGGCGCTTTCGGCGGCGCTGCGCACCGACGAAAGCTATGGCGCGGGGCATCTGATCGAGATTCTGCTGGGCGCCGCGAATGACAAGATCCGTGCCCGCGGCCATGACCAATTGCCGACCTTTGGCGTGGGGCGCGATCTGACGCGCCCGCAATGGCAGGCGGTGTTCCGGCAGATGATGGGGCATGACCTGATCCGCCCCGACGCCGCCCGCCACGGCGCGCTGGTGATGACCGCGCGCGCGCGCCCAATCCTGCGCGGCGAAGAACGCATCACGCTGCGCCTTGATCTGATCCGCAAGGCGAAAACCCGGCCCGTTGTGCGCGCGCTGGTGTCGGACGAAGACGCACCGCTGATGTCCGCGCTGAAGGCCAAGCGCCGCGCGCTGTCCGAGGCCGCGGGCCTGCCCGCCTATATGATCTTCCCCGACCGCACCCTGATCGAAATGGCCGAGGTGCGCCCGGCGAACATGGACCAGATGGCCCGGATCACCGGGGTCGGCGCGAAGAAGCTCGACAGTTATGGCGCCGCCTTCCTTGAGGTGATCGCAGGTGCGGGGGCCGCCCAGCCGATGCACCCGGCGCGCAAGGCGCTGGCCGGGCGCGATGCAGGCGACCTGTTTGATCGGTTGGAGGCCGTGCAGCTGGAGCTGGTGCGCGGCCCCGAAGGGCACGACCGTTATCTGAACTGTCCGCAGACCACGTTGCGCCGAATTGCCGAAGCGAAACCTCGCACTTTGGCCGATCTGGAACGGATCAGCGGCATGGGCGCGCAGAAGGTCGAACGCTTCGGCACGGCGTTTCTGGAAGCAATCGCAGGCTTTTGCTAAGCGCGCCCCACAAACGGGGCGACCAACCCCATCACGTTAGCGTCAGAAATACCCGCCAAGGTGCCAGTTTCCGCCTGAAATCCCCTGATTTCGGCCCCAAGCATAGCGGTCATGCAGGCAGCCCCCCTTGGCATGCTGCGCTGCAGCGATATGTAGGGCGCGGGGAGGATCACGCGACAGGAGGCTGTCGATGGCACAAATTGCGCCGCTTGCCGATCCCCTTCCGGGTGCACCGCGCCCGACCGATCCGCTGCCCGAACCCCGCCCCGCGCGGGCGCGGCGCTGGCCGCATGCGCGGCTGGGTCAGGTTCTGGCCCCGCTGTGGCATTTGGGCGAACACCGCCCCGATCACCCCCCGCAAGAAGTGCCGTTTGGGCCGTTGGCGCGGTCTGATATCGGCCTGCTGATCGTGCATTATGCATTACTGGGTGCCGAAGACCGCAAGGCGCGGTTTCGCAGCAACCTGAGTTTCAGCGCGCTGAGCCATCGCTATCACACGCTCGACTGGAATGCGTTTCGCTTTCTGGGCGCGCGGGTCGGCCAACGGCTGATTGCCGTGGCCGAACTGGCGCCACTGCCCGACAGTGTCGGCCCGGGGCGCGAACTTGCGCTGTCGGTTCTGGGTCCGTGGCAACATACCGGCATCGGGGAAAGGCTGATGCACGCGGCGTTGCACCTGGCCTGCGCCGAAGAACATCAGCCATTGGTGCTGTTCATGCGCCCCGACAACAAACCGATGGTGCGATTGGCGCGCAAGTTGGGTG
>JAQTYE010000175.1 GCA_028749255.1 Paracoccaceae bacterium
ATCCAGATCCGCGTTGCCCTCATCAACCGCTTCAACGCACTCGGCACCGCCGAGATCGTCCGCGTGGCGTAAAGTCGACGGGGAAAGGGGAAGTCACACCTCAAGCCGCTGTTGTGCAACAATGCCAGCCTGCGCTGACACCTGCACAGCAGGTCAAGGCCAACGCTCTGGCGCTGGACAGGCTCCGCATCGAGGTCGCGGGAAAGCCTGTGGACGCGGGGTCTGTCGTGGAGTCCGTCCGGACGCAGAACGCCGAGAGAGACTGGCGCAGCACCGAGCAGGACGCGCGGGAAGTCCTTCGGCGGCGGCAGGCAGTCGCGGCATCTGCCGACTGGTCTGACCTCGATCGCCTCGCAATGATCCGCGCCGCGATCTGGATCGCTCACGCTGATGCATATGGTCAGGGCGTGACGTATGGCGAAGTCGCAGCCATTCGCCGCACCGGCCATCCCGAAGGCATCGCGGCGGCGGCACGGGCAATTGTCCTACGCCTGTCCCAGATCGTCGCGGCCCCGGACGCGGACGGCCTTGCACTCGCCCGCTCTGATGCGCTAGCGGGCATTGTCGCACGTGATGACCAGTAGATGAACGCGGGTGCTTGACATGGATGGGAGGAAGTTTTTCGGGGCGGCGCTGATCGCCCTGACCATATGCGCCAACGTGGCGCAGGCCGCGCCGATGGTCAGTATTGGACAGGGTGCGGACGTTTGGCGCACCTACTCATGCATGGTCGCGCAGCCAGGCACCGGATATCGCGGCGCGATAGTCGGGACGGCGGTAGACGGACCGCGAGTTGCGGATTGGAGCGCACTGATGGCGGCTCAGGGATGGGCCTGTCAGCCGCCGGTCGCGCCTGACTGCGCGGACGTGCTGGCGCAATGCAAAGGGCAGCCCGCCGGGAAAAAATTCGTCACGACTTTCCGCGCGGCCGATCCGACGCCGCCAGACCCCGACGGCTCGACATATCCAGCGCAGCGATGGACAACGCGCGTCACTTTGGAGTGCTGACCGACTTCAATGGCAACCAGCCGCCTGTCCGAAGGCCCGCGCAGAAGCGCGGGCTTTGGTCATTCAGGCCAGACAGACAACTGTTTCACCAGCCACTCCGCCAGTGAAAGATATCCGGCATGTTGGCAGCATTAGGAACGCGCAACTCGTCTTTGCGCATTAGCAATAGCTGCCAAACATCCTCCTGAACCATGTAGGGCCATTCCAAGACCGAGTGTGTTCCGCCCAGTTTAACGACAATCCCCTTTGCCACCAGTGGCGCAAGTCTGCGGTCGTTGAATTCTGCGGCAAATGCTTTCCTGCCAGTGGTGACCAAATAGGCCAAAATCGCCATTTCCTCTGGCGGTGACGAAAAAACCTCGGCCTCGATCCTTTCCTTGAAGTTCTTCCTTGCTCGCGCCCGTTTGATGCTACGCCAAACAGCGATAGGAGCGTAAACGATGTTCGCTGCCAGAATGCTGAATGCGAAAACACCGACGATCACAGCAGCCGTAAGCAGGAATGGCGGGGTGCTGGACAGGTATGGAACCTGATACCAGTCCCCTGCAATTACGATTGCGCAGCCTACCAGCGCGGCGAGTGCCGGGAACCAACCTGCCTGCAAGGCCGCAACGAAATCCTTCAAGCTTGGCATACGCGACACTCCCTAATCTGGGTCACGTTATCCCTCGGGATACGGCTGGGAAAGAGAAATGCCGACTACGCACCCGCCTGACGCTTTTCCCAATAGCGAGCCGCCCGCCTGCGAAAATCCGTCATCTCTCGCGCGGTGTCCGCCGCCTGCACTTCTGGTGGAGCGTCCAGCCACGCCAACAGCGCCAGCATTTCGACCCCCCCTTTGTCCAGATGATCGGCGCTAGTGTCGCCTTCTACCAGTTCGGGCGCAGTCTCAGCCTGTCCATCATCCGGCCCGACCATCGCGGCCATGACCGCCTCGGCGCCGCCGCCGGTTTCCGCCGCCTCCATCATCCGGACTCTTTTACGTGCCACGGCAGACCATCCGCGATCCCAGACATGGACCGGAACCGACTCCTGCCCATCATCTGACTCCCGCGCCGCCGCCTCTTCATCCGCAACCTCGGCAACCCCGCACTCAGCTTTCAGGCCGCGACTCCAGACCAGCTGATTACGTCGCGCCCCGCTGGTGGCCTCGAAATACTCCAGCCACAGGTGTGTGGCGTGGTTCTCGCCCGCAGCGGCGAGGCGGGCCAGTTCAAGCGGGATACGCCCCTTGGCCCCAGACTTGCCCGCCCGCCCCCCCTTGCTGTCGCGCATCGTCATTTCCTCAGCAACGCCCCATTTCGTAACGTAGTCACCCGCCGCAGCCGCGCCCTGCGCATCGAACGCCGCCGCAGCACCATCCAGACCGAACGCGCGTAGAGACACCCGCCACGCCGCCGCCAGCGGCTGGAACATTGCAAGCGCCTCATCTTCGGACCCTGCCCGCAGCAAAATGATTTCGTGAAAATGCGGATGCCAGCCGTTAACGATACCGTGGGTGATTTCGGTTGCCGTCACGGACCCCGCAAAGGGCAGCGCCCGCCACTCTGCCCGTTGGCGCAGGCGGCGTTTGGCGTTTTTCATCCCTTCCAGCAGATCGGCAAGGCGATCATCCCTGCCATGGCGGGCTGTCAGCGTCAGCATGACAGGGACCAGATTCTGTTCCCGCGCCCATGCCAGCAGGGTGTTCATCTCGCCCCGCCTGATCCGGCTGACCCGCGCCCCGCAGACAGGGCAGCCCCAGACGTTACCGCAAATCACAAGCCCCTTGTAGCTGGCCCGCTGAACTGCGTCCGCTCCGTCCCCGTAGCTATTCATGTGCAATTCCACCTGCGCCGCGACTTTGCACCACTTGCATTTGACGATGCGATGATCCTTCCGGATATGTCGCTGGACCAGACCGGCCACCGCGCGCTGATCCGCATACACTTGCCGCCGCGCATCCCTGAACGCGGCGGCCTTCTGGGCCTTATCCGGGGCGGGCTTCCGGCGCTTCGGAGCCTTGGGCTTGCCCTTCGGTGGGGCCTTCCGCACGGACCGTTTGTCAACGGTATCCGTGTATATACCAAGAGGGGGCTTCGCCCCCGGCCTGACGGCCTCCCCCGTGCCCCCTTGCGGGGCCTTTTGGCCGGTGCCTTTGGCAGGGCCAACGCCTTCGGCGTTGCGGCTCTCCGAGCCGGGATTCTTTGAAGAAAGAGCAGAGGAAGAGTCTGCACCAACGTCGCCATGCCGCGCATGGGCGGAAGTTTGCGAAAAAATAAGAGTCATGAGCCGATCCCGATTGATCGGCTGCCGCCAGACGTGTTATTTCAGGAATCGAGGGGCTGAAACGGTCGCAGCGGCAAAGCCGATCTGTCTGCTACTGGCCTTCCGAGCGCGTCAAGTTTTCCCGACGAGCGCGCGACGGATAGGCCCTTCCATTTCAGTGCAGACGGTTCACCCGTCCCTGAATTTTCCAAATAAAATCAAAAGCCGAAATCTGGCGGTTCGCCAGACTAACCCCTTGATTTTTCAGATTGTGCCGAAGCCCTCCGGGCCTACCAACAACACAAAATTATTAAATAAATAATTATGGTTACACAAAAAGTGTCCCACATAGAAATGGCGCATGGGACACCAACTCCAGAAATGCAGACATTTTCCGGCCACCAACACTGCCCACGACTCAACCAAGCTGCACGCGTCCGCAGCACTAAAGATGCCGCGTGAAGCTGCTCACCGGCAGCAGAGCCAGGCACGGATTATCTGGCTCGGGGGGCGCTCAAAGAGTGTTTCAAGTGAACTAGTTCGATTATAGGATCAGGTATGAAAATCTATTATATCAACCTCGAGCACGCGCAGGAACGTCGCAATTGGATGGAGGGCCAGTTCGCTAATCTCGGCTTGGTGGCCGAGCGTTTCCCTGCCGTCACGGTTGATGAAATCCCCCTACACCGCGCTAAAGTCACAGTGGGAAACGCCATGGAGCGCCCATGGATTGACGCGGAAATCGCCTGTTTCCTGAGCCACCGCGCCTGCTGGCAACGCATTGCGGACAGGAGCGATCCGTTTGCCGCGATCTTCGAAGATGATGTTCACCTTTCGCCGGGCGCCGGTGATTTTTTGCGCTCGAACTCATGGCTGCCTGCAGGGCTCGAATTGGTCAAGCTGGAGACTGGGCTCGGCGAGACCGAGCTGACAAAAGAGAGTTATCACGCGGGAGACAGACAGCTGCATGTGCTAGCGGCGACTCATCTTGGGGCCGCAGGGTATATCGTTAGCCGCGAGATGGCATGCCGCCTGCTCGCGCAGACACGCAGTATTTGCCTGCCGGTGGACAATGTGCTGTTCGATACAGAGCTTGGTCTTGGTCGATCCGCATGGCAACTGACCCCCGCGATATGTATTCAAGACAATAATGCCAATCCCGACCAGGTCACCTTGCGATCGCAGATTGGTGAGGGCTATCGAGGCCTCACCATAAGACCTCCACTCAGTGTACCCGCCAAGATACGACGGGAACTGCTGCGCCCGCTGCACCAGCTCTCTCACCTGCTGTCTGCACCCTTTCGACGTCGACGCCCCAAGACTGTGCCTTTCCGCTGATGCGCGGCGACATACGGGACCGCAAAACCATGGCACCCGTGGAGCGCGGCAGAAGACAGGGAACCGATCGCCGAGCATCTATCTTTCCCAGTGTGGAAAAGTCTGACTTCGACCAGCTGACATTACGGAAATTCTTATTGAAATGAAGCTGTTTTATTACGAAATCGACACCGGAAACTTCGGCGATGATCTGAACGTGTGGATCTGGGACCACCTTTTGCCGGGTTGGCGCGAATGGGACCCAGAGGTCACGCTTGTTGGGGTGGGCACGTTGATAAACGCGCAAAACCTTCTGCCCTATGCCGGCCACAGAATTGTGGTCATGGGGTCTGGCGTCGGTTACGGCGGCGGCACAATCCCCAGACTTGACCCCAAATGGGACATCCGATGCCTGCGAGGGCCGAGAAGTGCGCGACTGCTTGGGCTTCCGGACAGCATCGGCATCACCGATCCAGCCACCATGCTATCGGATCTGCCGATTTTCGACGTAAGGGAACGATCAAGAAAGCCGATCTTCGTGCCCCATTGGCAGACGGTCGCTCTCGCGAACTGGCAGGAGGCCTGCCATAACTGCGACATTGAGTTCGTCGATCCGAGGGGAGACGCTTTTCACGTGATAGGAAAGATCTCTCGCGCACCGCTGGTTCTGGCTGAATCAATGCACGCCGCCATCATTGCCGATACCTTCCGGGTGCCATGGATCCCCACGAGAATTGGCAGGCATTTCCTCGCTCCGAAATGGCAGGATTTTCTCATGTCGAGCGGTATCGAAGCCGAGATTGAACCAATGCACAAAGGTTCCATCCGGTTCCCATCGCGCATCGGTCCGATCTCGACGCGGAGGCTCTCTCACAAATTTCAATATACGATCCACAATATGTACGCCGCACGAGACCTGAAAAGAGCGTTGAAACGGTCGGCATTCCTGAGCTCGGACGCAATCCTCAACAGAAACAAAGAACGCTTTCAGGAGATGCTCATCAAAGCTCGGCACGACTACGGCTGATCGCGGCCCACCGAAAGGTAGTCGCCTTATGAGCATTAGCTTGAAAACCAAGCTTATCGTGAGGTTAGACAATGCCAAACCAGACAATACCATGCTTGATTATGCTATTGAGACCGTCCAAATTGAGACTGCATACCTCCCGCCACATATGTCCATTTAATCAGTGACTTTCTCTGCACCAGACCTCGAGCCCCTTCCTATCGGACACCAAGTGAATATCAACGAATTGGCAATTTGGCTGATCAATCTGCCGCGCGATGTTGCGCGGCGTACAGCCATGGAATCTCAGCTTTCCCAAATGGGCCTGAACTGGCATCTGTTCGAGGCGATCGACGGTGCGGAACGTCGCACAGAGCTGCTGGCACAGACCGACGAGGCGGCCTATCGGCGCAACATGGGCAGTACGCTCCTGCCCGGACACATGGGTGTCTATGCCTCGCATCTGGCGGTCTGGGAGGCACTGGTCGCGTCCGAGCATGAGATCGCGCTGATCCTTGAGGATGACGTGGTCTTTCACGACGATTTTCCGGAGGCGCTGCAGGCCGCACTCGACACCCGTGATGAATGGGATCTGATCCGCTTCAACGCCATTCGCGCCAAGATGCCGGTGCCGAACGGCCGAATTGGGCGCTATCAGATCAACGCCTATATCGGCCCGTTCACCGGCAATGCCGCCTATCTGATCAAGCGCGAGGTGGCCGCGCGGCTGCTGCCGGGCATGCGGCGGCAGGATCGGGCATTGGACCATGAATTCAACCGCTTCGATGTGCATCACTACCGCCTGCGCGGGCTGGAACCCTTTGCCTCGCATCCTGATGACGGCAACCTCTCGACGATCAACGGCGAGGGGTTTTCGCGGGTACGCAAATTCAAATGGTATAAGCGGCTGCCGCATTACCGGCTGAAGTTGGCCAATTATGCCCGGAGGTTTGCCTATCTGCTGCGCAGTGGCGCCTTGCCGGGCCACACCCGGCAGCTGGCCCCTGGCGCGACAGGCGCGGCGCAGAACGCGCCGCGCAGCAAAAGCGCGGGTTAGGACAAAGCGGCTCAGTCCGCGTATTTTCCCCAATACTCCCGAACCCAGTCATAGCCACGCCCGTAACGGCCATCGACGACATCTAGCGGATTGGGCTTGCCGTGGAAAGCCACGATCCGCGCGCCCTCGGGCACCGGATGCGGACCCAAAATCGGCGCCAGCAGCGATTTGCGGCGGATGTGGCGTTTGAAGGAAATCACCCAAGGGTCAGGCCAGGGCGCCCAGCTTGGCGCGG
>JAQTYE010000015.1:0-2294 GCA_028749255.1 Paracoccaceae bacterium
GGTCCACCACCACCACGTCGCCCGGCGCCACCGTGTGGTGCCAGACCATCTTGTTGCTGGTCGAGGTGCCATTGGTCACGAAATAACAGTGATCGGCGTTGAAAATCCGCGCGGCGTTGCGTTCGGATGCGCCAATGGCACCGTTATGGTCCAGCAGTTGGCCCAGTTCCTCGACCGCGTTGCAGACATCGGCGCGCAGCATGTTTTCACCATAGAACTGGTGATACATCTGCCCGATCGGGCTTTTGAGGAAGGCCACGCCCCCCGAATGCCCGGGACAATGCCACGAATACGACCCGTCTTCGGCGTAATCCAGCAGCGCGCGGAAAAACGGCGGCTGGATGCTTTCAAGATAGCCCTTCGCCTCGCGGATGATGTGACGCGCCACGAATTCGGGCGTGTCCTCGAACATGTGGATGAAGCCATGCAGTTCGCGCAAAATGTCATTGGGCAGGTGGCGCGAGGTCTTGGTTTCACCATGCACATAGATCGGCACTTCGGCGTTTTTCCAGCGCACTTCTTCGATGAAGCTGCGCAGTTTCAACACCACAGGGTCCAGATCGGGGCCCGGGCTGAATTCTTCGTCGTCGATTGACAGAACGAAGGCGCTCGCGCGCGATTGCTGCTGCGCGAATTGCGACAGGTCGCCATAGCTGGTGACGCCCAGCACTTCGAAGCCCTCATTCTCGATGGCCTCGGCCAGCGCGCGAATACCAAGACCAGACGAGTTTTCCGACCGGAAATCTTCGTCAATGATCACGATGGGGAAGCGAAATTTCATGGGGCTCTCCTATCGGAAAAACAGCAGATGGGGCCGACACGGCACCCCGAAACATGGCCACTCTTTGGGTGCGTTCCAAGCCCGGGGTCGTTGGGTTCTTGTTCCTGTTGATGTCGTGGCAGTCAAGGGCTGTCTGGGAAACTTCGCCCATTGGCGGCGGTAGGTTGCATCCTTGCGCATCCTGATCAGGCATGGCCTGCGCTGCATTGGCGCGGGTCACGCAAACGTGTTGCGTTGCTGGAATTTTTGTCGCAAATCCTGAACCATGATGAGGCGGAGCAAATTACAGGCAGGTCTGGCGCGCGCCTTGGCGGCGATCCTGAGCCTGTTGCTCTCGGCGCAGGTCGCGATGAGCTATGTCGCGCTTGAGACGCCGCTTGAGGCGGGTCATATCCGCTCGGTCATCTGCGGTGTGGACGGTTTCCAGACCATTACCATCAACCTGGCGACCGGCGAGGTCGAGGTCATACCCACGCAAATGGTGCAGGACCACTGCCCCTTCTGTGTGGTGGGTGCGGCCTTGCTGGTGCCCGATTTCACCCCGCCGCAGTTTGCCGCGACCTTCCATTTCGTCCCGTCCGAGCAGGCGGCCGATCTGTCGGTGGTGCCGTTTCGCCTTTGGCGGGCGCAGGCCGCGCGGGCGCCACCTCTGTCCCTTTGATTTTTCGCTGACGACCAACATCGCCTTGGGCTTGCCGTGTGAAGACACGCGCCTTGGGCTGCGAACATTCAAAGGAAAATGACGATGAAACTTACGACCTTGGCGCGCCTTGGCGCGTCTGCCGCGCTGCTGTGTGTGGTGTCTCCGGCTGCGTTTGCGCAGAACAGTGACGAAATGATCACCCTTGATCCGATCTATGTGTTGCGCGAACGCGCGCGGCTGACGGCGGGGCGGTATGAATTCACCCCGATGGCCATCGAAGCCGCCCCGGCTGCGGACGGTGGTGCGTTGCTGAATTCGGTCCCGGGCGTTTCCGTCAACCGGATGGGGGGGCATGCGCTCGACATCGTGATCCGGGGCCAGCAGGCGAACCAACTGAACGTGATCGATTCCGGCGCGTTCACCTATGGCGGTTGCCCGAACCGGATGGATCCGCCGACCTCGACATTGTCGCTCAACCGGGCCTCTACGATTATCGTCGAAAAGGGATATGCCAGCGTGACCAACGGCCCGGGCGGGTCGGGTGGTACCGTGCGGCTGGAACGCGAGGCCCCCGAGTTTGACGAGGGCAAGAAAGTCAGCGGATCGCTGGTCACCGCGCTGGGCTCGAACGGCAATACCAAGCAGATCGGCGGCACGGTTGCCGTGGATCTGGGGGGTGGTTTCTATCTGGAGGCAGGCGCCGAATATAAGGACGCTGACAATTACAAGGACGGTGACGGTCGTGAAGAGCGCAGCGCCTATACCCAGAAAAATGCCGGTGTGACATTCGGTTACAAGAAAGACGGCGCCGAAATCGCGCTGGATGTTGAACGCGACAAGGCCGAGGATGTGCTGTTTGCTGGCGCGGGT
>JAQTYE010000015.1:2304-31012 GCA_028749255.1 Paracoccaceae bacterium
TGCCATGGGGCCGCTGGCCCGGATCGAGGGCAACCTGTTCCTGACCGAGGTTGACCACGAGATGGACAATTACACGCTGCGCACGCCGGGAATGATGCTGATGCGATCACCGACCACCTCTGATACCCACGGTGGCAAGATCGAGGGGCAGTTCGATTTCGGCACCACCAAGGCCAGGATCGGGGTGGATTATCAGTCGAACAATCGTGTGGCCTTCGGCTATGGCGGCCCGGCCAGCATGCTGGCCCTGATCGAAGCGGGTGATGTGTCGCGGCTGACGTCGGTGTCCTGGCCGGATGTGACCATCGCGCAAACCGGGCTTTATGCCGAGACCGAAACCGCACTGGATGCCAGAACCACGCTGAAATTCGGCGCGCGTTACGATCACGTTCGCGCCACGGCAGGGTTGGCCGATGGGGTCGCGGGCGCGCCGGCCCCAGCGCCGAATACGCTCTACACCACCTATTACGGCACCACGTTCGATGCGGCCCGCACCGAGGATAACTTCGGCGCGTTGGTGCGGCTGGACTATGAACTGTCGCCCGGGATTACGCTGTTTTCGGGCCTGTCGCGTTCGGTGCGCACGGCGGATGCGAACGAGCGGGCTTTCGCGCGGTCGAACTGGGTCGGAAACCCCGATATCGCGCCCGAGAAGCATCATCAGATCGACGTCGGGATCGAGGCCGAGGGCAAGGCCTGGGCATTTACCGCGACAGCCTTTGCCGATCGTGTCAGCGATTACATTCTGCGCGATCAGTTTACCGTTGCCGGGGTCACGACCTATCGCAATGTCTCGGCCACGCTGGCGGGGCTGGAGTTGGGCGGTAGCCTGCAATCGGGCAATTGGACCTTCGCGGGGGATGTAACCTATACCTATGGTCAAAACCGGACCGACGACCGACCGCTGGCGCAGATCCCGCCGCTGGAAGGGTCGCTGAGCGGGACTTATGCCGCCGATCTGTGGCATGTCGGGGGGCGAATGAACTTTGCCTCCAGCCAGACCCGCATCGACCCTGCCCGTGATCCGGGGGCCAGTGCCGGTTGGGCGACGCTGGATCTGTTCGGCGGCTATGCGCTGAGCGAGAAAGCGATGCTGTTTGCCGGGGTCGATAACGTCTTCGACAAGGCTTATTCGAACCATCTGAGCCGCGCGAACACGTTTGACAGCTCTGTCACGCGCGTGATGGAGCCGGGGCGCACCGCCTATCTCAAACTTGAGGCGAAGTTTTAAAAACACAGGGGGCGCGGCATGTGCTGCGCCCCGCTACCTTCCGCGCGGAACTATGATCTGGGTGCGATCCCGTTGCCCTGTGGCGATCTTGACGCTCGTCTTGAACAGGGCCAGGTGCGCCAGTTTCGAATATCCTTCAGAATTTGGCATTTGTCTGACCTCGGCGCATGTGGGGCAACGATTACAGCAGCAATGAAATCGAACGGCCAGCCCCGTGGTCCTGCAGCAACTGCAAGGCAATGGATTGGCTGCTTTGTGACCTGACAGCGGTCAACTCCCCCCGCAGAAGATAAAGCTTCACCAGTTTGTCGAGTTTGTCAGCGTCGGTGAACTGTGCCGGATCAGACGCGCCAAAGACAGCGTCGGCTTTTTGCCGATAGATTGTGACTTGCTGATCAACATCCAGCGAACTGACACTTGCAGGCAATCCCAAGGCGGTCTGAATGGCGGCACTCAATGTTTTCGAGCCGATGATCGAATACCATTTTGTGTTTTCAGACGTTGACTTCCCTGCCAGTTCCGGGAGTTCGCGCTGAACGGTCAGTGCCATCCGCAGTGTCTCATCGCTATTGCCGATCGCAATTTCAAACTGATGCTCTTCGTAGTTCTGAAGAATTTCGTCGGGAAAATCGGACAGGACTGTGCGCGGGATCGAATAGTCGCCAAAACCGAAGGCTTTCGACAAGGCAAGATAGCGCTTGTCGGTCAGCTTGTTTCCCAAGGAGTCCGCATCCAACGTCCCCTCTTCGAGCACTTTACGGATGAAGTAGCGATTGTTGATGTCATCATCCAGACCAAAGGCCCCCAGTGCGACCCCCAGCAGACGTCGATCACTCACTAGATCCTCTGCGGATTTGATGGTGCCGATCTTGTCTCTGAAATAGGTTTCAGTGCTCTGGAGGTCCGCAGAGGCGACAAAGGCCGCCTTTTGCTTGTCCATGGTTCGGTTCAGGAAGGCCCACCCAGCGTATCCGCTCAGGGGCACGATGGGTGTGTAGCTCATACCCGCCCCGCCGCCAGCAGGCGCTCTTCCCGAGGCAGCAAGCTACGCAGAGCTTTAAGCGCTTGATAGTGCTGGTCTTCCAGAACGGCAGTCGTCGCCTGTCCGAGCTGAATGCGGCTGTCGTGATCAGTCAGAACCTGACTGAGCTGTTCGATTCCGCGAAGCAGTTGCATGCGCGCTTCGCCAGCATCCGCATCGCCGGACAGTACCAGTTGCGCGATGTAGCAGACGCGCCGTACCGGTGTATTGACCTCTTCGGGGTGAATCGCATCACGCAAACGCAGGATGTGCGCGTTGGGTGTCATGATTGCGAGGCGCGAACGTCTTTCGCCATTCTCGATTACCGCGCCGTTGATCAAGACGCGTTCCTTGGGGGCGAGTTTTAGGACCAGGCCTGTCATTCGCTGCCGCCTTCCTGGCGAAGACCGCGCATGATCGAGGTGTTGATATCCACCAGAATTGCCGCCGACGCCTCACCAGAGAGCACTTTCCGGCTGTGCATTTGCGTGAACTCGTTGAGATAAAACAGCCGCGCCCGCAATTGTGCCGGCAGGCCGTTGTCGGACGAAGCGACATCGGCCGCCAAAGTCGTCCAGAGCCTGCGGTTTTCATAGAGTGCGCGCGCAAGGGTGGTGAAGTCACCTTTTCCACCAGCACTGGCCTGCTTGAGGCGATGCGTAATGCGCGCGAACAATTCGTATTCGGTGCCGCGCAGGGTGCGGATCGGTTGGCTCGGGTTTGCATAAGCCGTTTTGGCCATGGTCGTCGCGTTCACGGGAAATCCTTCCTGTGGCTGAGTACATCAAGACGCGGCTTTGCCGCGGAGGGCGAAGGCGCCCGTGGGGGCGCCCTCTATTGTGTTATTTGAACAGCGAAAGGATGTTTTGCGGCTGTTGGTTCGCAATCGACAGGGCCTGAATGCCCAGCTGTTGTTGGGTTTGCAGGGCCTGCAAACGCGCCGAAGCCTCTTCCATATCGGCATCAACAAGCGCCCCGATGCCAGCTTTCATCGAGTCGGACAGCTTGCTGATGAACGAGGACTGTGTTTCGATCCGACCGGCAATCGACCCAAAGGACGCAGCCGCTTCGGTTGCGGTGTCGATCATCGTTTCGATATTGGCCAGCGCGGCTTCGGCCCCCGCATCGGTGGTCACGTCGATATTATCGAGGCCGAACAGCCCGCCGGAAGCCGTGCCGCCCGTGGTCACATTGAGCGACAGCGCACGCCCCCCGGTATCATCATCAATCGCAAGCGACCATTGCCCGGTGCTCGAGTCATACTGGGTTTGCGTCGTCACGCCGCTCGGTGGGTTCGAGTCGATCGCGGTTTTGAGGCCTTTGGCCACATCCTCCATGGTTTCGCCGGCCCCGGCGATGTAGTTGAACGACTGCCCCGCGACGGTGACCTTGTAGGTGTCGCCACTGTTGACGGCGGCCGCAGTCGAGAAGTCGATCGTTTCGGCACGCTGCGCGATCGTCCCCGACGTTGCGGTCAGACCCGTTTCGCCGTTCAGTTCCTCGATCACCAGGGTGCCGCCCGACGCGGGCGCCTGAGCCCCGATATTCATGCCATCGAAGCTGCTGGTATTGGCGATGACGAGTTCGCCGGTGTTGCCACCCGCCGATGCCGAAATACCCTCGATTCCCAAAGCATTGATCATGCCCTGAAGGGTGTCACGGATCGAGGTGTCGGTGTCGCCACCGGTGACGTCCGCCGTGTAACTCACGGTGTTTCCGCCGATGTCGATCGAATAGACGTTGCCGTCCGCGGCAGTTCCGGCAAATTGCAGCTGTGCCACAGAACCCGTCGCGGCGGAGGTCGCCGTGACCGTGGCGCCGCTGGCATCGGTAATCGTGCCCAGATCGGCGACGGTCATGCCCGACAGTGCGGTTACCCCGGCCACCCCGGCCGACGTGGTCAGATCTTGCCGCGCGACGTTGATATGCGCGGCCTGAACCGAGCCGTCGGTCTGACGGTCCAGCGACGAAAGAACAGTGATATCTTCGGTGCCTTCGATCAGGTTGAGCCCGTTGAACTGTGCCGCGCCGACGACCGAGTTGATTTGTTCGCGCAGCGCCACGATGTCCGCCTGGATTTTGTCGCGGTCAACGTTGGATTCCTGCGCTGCAACGATTTTTCCCTTCATGTCGGTCAGCAGGTCGGTGATCGTCTCGGCGGCGTTCTGGGCCACAGCCACGGTCGAATCGCCGAGCGCGAGGCTGTCCGAAATACCCGCGAAGCCCTTCACATCCGATTCCATCACTTTCGAAATAGCCCAGACGGCAGCATTGTCCTTGGCAGAGCCAATAGATTTCCCCGTCGAAATTTCCGACTGGGTCGTCGCGAGATTCGAGTTGATACCTTTGAGCGTTTGCAGCGCAACCATCGCGCTGGTGTTGGTAAGAATGCTCGACATATCAGATCCTTCACAGAATCGGCGCTTTGCGCCGGGTTTCACTTGCCGCGGTTCAAAGCGGCGCTCGTGGCTTTCTGACCGATACGGATCTGGACCCTGCCCTTCCGTGCCATCCCGTCGGATGCGAGTTGATCCTTGCACTACAAGCCCTAATAGAACGCTAAGGTCGGCTCAGTGGCCGACCCCAAGTCATTCAGATTTTCGAAGAATGGTTTACGCGCGCCGCTCCACCGACCCGGTGTCTGGGTTGATCGTGCGTGCGCGCCCCCGGCCATCATAGCTGTTGAAACTTTTCGATGCGTCCATGATGCGTTTCAGCCGTTGTTGCGCCGCGCGAACCCCCTTGAGCGCCGCATTGAGCAGACGCTGGTTCTCATGTGCAACTTCGCGAATTTTACCGAGTTGCGGTTCCGGCGCGCCGGTCAGCGCAGTGATCAGCGCCTCTTTGCGTGTGGCGATGTCGATGACCGCCTCAAACTCCCCATTGATGATGGCGTGACGTTCAAGACGCAGCAAGTCAATCAGCGCCTCGGTCGTCTGTTCGATTGTGTCATGCATCGCGCGTTCCTTTCTGCAGGGCCTGAAAAATCGTTTCAGCAAGGCCTATTCCACCGGCCCGGGCCATGGTTCCGGCCTGTTCATCGCGCAGGAAGGATGCGAATTGCTCCTCGCCGATACCCCCGCCGAAACTTTCGCGGGCTTCGCCAAGCCCCGCGTGTTTGAGCATTTCCGACAAAAATGTCGCCTCAAGCCGCACAGCTTGTTCGTGGAGCGCCGATTCGCGCCGGGCCGTCGTGGCGATGGTTTGCGCGGGCAGGGTATTCCCGCTGACAGGGGTGGCCATGAGGAAACCTCCAATTGAACCGATTTCAGCGAGTATGGGCATAAGACGGTAAAGAAGCGGTAACCTCCTTCTGCCATGGTTCCGTCACCCCAGGCAGAAGTCGTGAGGACCATGGACCGCGTTATATTTTCCGAATTTCTGATTGCGGCCACCGCCCGCTCCACCCGTTCCGCCGGCGACGAGCCGACGATGACACCCTCCGATCCCGGCCCGCGCTTCGATTCCCTTGTCGGTGGGGAACCACAGGTTTTGTTGGTCGGGCCCGCGGATCCGCAGGCCGACGAAATGGCGGGAGACGACGTTTCTACGCCGCTGATGGCCCTCGGTGATGTTCGTGGGGGGCTGCCGTTCGGCAGTGGGGCGGTGTGGTGGACTTTCGGCCTGGATGTTGCGGCGATGCCGGGCCTTTCATCGGATGTCGTGGCCGCTACCGATGTTGATATGCGCTCCGGTGCGGCGGGCAGGGCGGAAATTGCGGCGTCTCCGTTGTCTATGCCAACTGATCTTGGGGATGGTCAGGCGCAAATCGGGGCCAAGGGCGATCCGGGTCACCAGGCGGCTTTGGTCGAGGGTGCTCCGCGTTCGTCCGGGACGGGGTCGATCCCGCCTGCGGTTGCGCGACCAGACGCGGGGGCAATTTCCGGGGCGATCGTATCAGACACCAAGGTCGCGGCGCCGCAGCCCGGGTCGGAATGGGATAGTCCGGCCGAGGGCGCTGTGCCGGAGGGGGATGGGGGGCGCGCTCCTCAGCTGTCGGAAACAGGAGCATCTTGGCCAAGACACGCGGCAGATCCGTTGGGTGGTGCGCCGCACGTTCCCGGCGGGGAACCGAACATGGCACCAGACAGGAGGGAACCGCCGCAGCTGGTGGATCGTTCACCGCGTCCAGTTTTCGCACCGATGCACATGGCGTCTGTGGATCCCGCCCTGCGCAAGGGGGCGGACGTCGATGAAAAACGGTCCGCTGCACAAACTGCTTCAACGGCTCCGGCGGAGATTTCCGCTACAGATACTGTTTTGCGGCCCAGCATTTTGGTCCCGCACGAGACGAAGTTTGCCGTCGTTGGCGGGGCTGATGTCCGTGCGGTGCGGGGGCTGCAAGCTTTGGTGCCGGAGTTAAGTCTCATCGCGCCGGGGCCTGTTCAAAAGACGGTCAGCCCGGATAGCGCAGGTCCGCCTGCCGTTGCGGCCAGGGTGCGGGAAGACGTGCTGTTCGTGCAACACGCGCCGCCAGTGATTTCTGCCGCAGAGGCGGTGCCTTTTGGGGTGAGCCTGCGGTATTTGCCCGCCGAATATATCAACGCCCGGAAGGCGCCTGATTTTGCGGAGGGGGCACAACCTGTTGGCGCGACCACGCAAATCCGCATGACAGGCGCGCCAGCGGCGCCTGTGTCTGGCGCGGCGCGTCCAGGCGGCGGGCCGACCATGCCGGATACCGACGAAGCCTCTCCAGCCGCCCCCGCACGACAGATTTCCGAGGCGAGTGGTACACCCCTGCTTTCGGGCACGTTGCAGCCTGCGGCAGTGCCGCAAAATCCGGCCCCGCAGGTGCAGGGCGATGCGGGGCGTGCAACTCGGCTCGAACAGCGTGATGGGGCGCTGCGGGACGGCACGCCCGAAGGGGCTCTTGTGGCGCATCGTCGCCCAGATGTGGCTGTGCGCCCGGACGTCCCCGATATCCTTTCCGACCATCAAGAGCGCGGCACTGATATCGACGCAACGGATGATGGCATGCCAGGCACGCGGGAGGCACCGGTCGCGGTGAGTTCGGCACTGCCTGCCATGCGGGGCGGGGCGGGGCCGCTGGGTGTGTCCGCACATGCGATTACGCAGCAAGTGGCGCATGCCGCTGCGCAGAGTCCAGGCGCGCCTGTTGAGCTCACCCTTGCGCCCGAGGAGCTCGGGCGTGTGCGTCTGACGCTGCACAGCACCGATGCCGGGATCACTGTGAGCATCCATGCAGAGCGCCCTGAAACGCTTGATATGATGCGCCGTAATATCGACCTTCTGGCGCGCGACTTCCGCGATCAAGGCTATCAGATGATTGCGTTCAATTTCGGCACCGAGTCCCAGCGTCAGGACAACCCACCAATGGCAGAACCGGACACCGCGCCCGCGCGCGGTTCCGATCCGGTGGATGTTGTGCCTGCTGCGGTGGAACGCCCGATTTCCAGCCTCGGGCCGTCATTGGGCGGGCTGGATTTGCGTATGTGAAAGGATAGACCGATGACCACAGTGACTTCCGCCACCTCAACTACGGGCACCACGACGGCCCCCTCGTATTCTCCGTCCAGTTCGACCGCGGCGATCAGTTCTGACTTTGAGACGTTTCTCAAGATGCTGACGGTGCAAATGCAGAATCAAGATCCGCTCAATCCGATCGAAAGCTCGGATTATGCGGTGCAGCTGGCCACGTTTTCGGGTGTCGAACAGCAGGTGAAAACCAACGATCTGCTGCAATCCCTGGCCACACAGATGGGGATGATGGGGATGACGCAATTCGCGGGGTGGGTCGGGATGGAGGCGCGTTCGGACGCGCCAGCCTATTACGACGGCACGCCGGTGACGGTTGCGCCAAACCCGGTAACCGGATCTGATCAGGCGATTCTGGTCGCCTATAATGCCGCCGGGGCCGAAGTGTCGCGCGCGGCGATTGCGATTTCGGCCGATCCCGTCAGTTGGGACGGGGTGACCACCAACGGCGCGACACTGCCTGCCGGGCTCTATACGTTCACGCTCGAGTGCTACAACAACGGCAGTCTGCTTTCGACCAGCCCGGTCGAGACCTACAACCGGATTACCGAGGCGCAGGGCACCGGGAATGGCACTACCCTGGTGTTGCGCGGCGGCACGACCATCGGCACCGAAGATGTGACCGCGTTGCGTGACGGTAGCTGATCCTCAGATCAGGCAGCCGATGGCAATTCCGACCCCCAAAAGTGCTGCGCCGCCCAGCACCATTGCGGCCATGCGCAGGCGCCGGGGTTTTTCCGGGGTGGGCTGCGGGTTGGTCTGCCGATCCAGTGCCGCCTTCAGCAACCCGGGCAGGCGTGGCCCGAACTGATGCAGCACCTGCGCCGTGCGCATCAGATCGCGCAGCGCGGCACGCGGGCCGAGGGCGCCGCGAATATAGGTTTCGACCACGGGACGCGAGGCTTCCCACATGTTGATCGCCGGGTTCAGCGACCGCGCGACGCCTTCGACCACAACCATGGTGCGCTGCAACAAGATCAGTTCGGTGCGTGTCTGCATCCCGAACCGCTCGGTTACTTCGAGCAGATAGGCCAACAGCCGCGCCATCGAGATCTGCGTGGCATTCATGCCAAAGATCGGTTCGCCCACCGCGCGCAAGGCCAGCGCGAATTCGTTCACATCGCGGTCGGCGGGCACATAGCCAGCCTCGAAATGCACTTCGGCCACGCGGCGATAGTCGCGCTGGATGAAGCCCATCAGAATCTCGGCATAGACGCGGCGGGTGTATTCGTCGATCTGCCCCATGATCCCGAAATCATAGGCAATGATATTGCCATTCGCCGCGACCTTCAGGTTGCCCTGATGCATGTCGGCGTGGAAATACCCGTCGCGCAGCGCATGGCTCAGGAACAGTTGCAGCACCCGTTCGGACAGCGCGACAACATCGTGCCCCGCCGCGCGAATGGCCGCGGGGTCGCCCATCGGCAGGCCTTCTGCCCAATCGAGCGTCATCACCTGGCGGCCCGAATAGGCCCAGATCGGCTGCGGCACGGTGAAGCCCGCATCGCCCGCCGTATTGGCGCCGAATTGCGACGCGGCCGAGGCTTCGAGCCTCAGGTCCAACTCGCCCAGCACGACACCTTCGAAATGCTTGATCACATCGGTCGGACGCAGGCGGCGCGAGGCAGGCAACAGCCGTTCCATCATCCCCGCGGCAAAATGGAACGCGTCCAGATCGCGGCGGAAGGCGCGTTCAATCCCCGGACGCAGCACCTTGACCGCCACACGTTGCCCGGTTTCCGCCAGAACCGCCGAATGTACCTGTGCGATCGAGGCGGCCGCGACAGGTTCGGAAAATTCGCTGAAAATAGTGGAAACCGGGTGGCCGAGTTCGTCTTCGACGGTGCGCTGGGCAATCGCCGTGGGAAAGGGCGGCAGCTTATCTTGCAGAACGCGCAACTGATCGGCCAGTTCTTCGCCCACCACATCGGGACGGGTCGAAAGCACCTGACCGAACTTGATATAGGCCGGCCCCAGCGCGGTGATCGCCCGGGTCACCGGCGGCAGGTTCGGATCGCCTTTGTAGCCCAGCCATTTGAACGGCCAGCCCATGATCCGCGCCACCAGCCGCAACCGTGGCGGGGCTTCCATCGCCTCCAGCGCGACCTTCATCGCGCCGGTGCGCTCGAACGTGGCGCCGGTGCGGATCAGCCGCCAGATATTGTGCGGACCGCGCATTTTATACCTTCCAGCCGGAATGCAGCGCGGCGATGCCCAACGACAGGTTGCGGTATTTCACGCGGTCGAACCCGGCCTCGCGGATCATCGAGGCAAAGATCTCTTGGTTCGGGAATTTGCGGATCGATTCCACCAGATATTGATAGCTGTCGCGGTCATTCGCCACGATCTGCCCCATCACCGGGATCACATTGAACGAATAGGCATCGTAAAGCGATTGCAGCATGTCATTGGGGATCTGGCTGAATTCCAGCACCATCAGCCGCCCACCGGGGCGCAGCACGCGGTAAGCCTCGCGCAGCGCGTCGGGAATTCGGGTCACGTTCCGAATGCCAAAGGAAATCGTGTAAACATCGAAACTGTTGTCGGCGAAGGGCAGCGCCATCGCGTCGCCCACGACCCATTGCAGGCGTTCGGCCATGTCCTCGGCCTCGGCGCGTTTCTGCCCCTCGATCAGCATCGATTCCGTCATGTCGCAGACCGTGGCCGTCGCCCCCGGCGCGCGTTTGAGGAAGCGGAAGGCCACATCGCCGGTGCCGCCCGCCACATCCAGCAACTTTTGCCCCGGGCGCGGCGCCAGCCAGTCCATCATCGCATCCTTCCAGACGCGGTGGATGCCCAGGCTCATCAGATCGTTCATGATGTCGTATTTCGAGGCCACCCGCGAAAACACGCCGTGCACCATGCCGGCCTTTTCACCCTCGTCCACGGTTTTGAAGCCGAAATGCGTGGTCTTGTTCTGATCCGTGCGCGTCATTTGCTCGGGGGCCCTTGCCGATCTGGAAATGTCCCCCTTCTTATAGGGGCCCCGGCGGCCATGACAATGCGACAGGAACATCAGATGCCCGAACTGCCCGAGGTTGAAACCGTGCGTCGCGGACTTTTGCCTGCGATGGAGGGCGTGCGGATCGCACGTGCCGAGGTCAACCGCCCCGATCTGCGCTGGCCCTTGCCCGAGCGTATGGCCGACCGGCTGACCGGCGCGCGGGTGGTGCAGCTGCGGCGACGGTCGAAATACATTCTGGCCGATCTGGATACGGGCGAGAGCCTGTTGATTCATTTGGGCATGTCGGGGCGGATGTTGGTGTCGGGGGCAATGCTGGGCGGTTTTCATCTGGATCATCCCGCGCCGCAGAAACATGACCATGTGGTCTTGCACATGGAAGGCGGCGCGCGCGTGACCTTCAACGATGCGCGCCGGTTCGGGGCGATGGATCTGGTGCGCACCGATCGCGAGGCGGCGCATTGGCTGCTGGCGGGGCTGGGGCCGGAACCCTTCGGCAATGATTTCC
The DNA here is from genome assembly GCA_028749255.1 of Paracoccaceae bacterium. Lineage (GTDB taxonomy): Bacteria > Pseudomonadota > Alphaproteobacteria > Rhodobacterales > Rhodobacteraceae > Rhodobacter. The sequence continues at coordinate 13,523 of JAQTYE010000015.1, forward strand.
ACGAGAATTATCTGGTCACGCGGCTGAAAGGCCGGGCCACGCCGATCAAGGCCGCGCTGCTGGATCAGCGGATCATCGCGGGTCTGGGCAATATCTATGTGTCCGAAGTGCTGTTTCGTGCAGGCATCGACCCGCGCCGCCAGGCGGGGCGGATCGCGGCAAAACGGGTGGCCGAGATGGTGCCGATCATCCGCACCGTGCTGACCGAAGCAATCGAGGCGGGTGGGTCAAGTCTGCGCGACCATCGTCAGGCCGACGGCGAGCTGGGCTATTTTCAGCATGCCTTCCGGGTCTATGACCGCGAGGATGAGCCCTGCATCCACTGCGGTGCGCCGATCCGCCGTATCGTGCAATCGGGGCGCTCCAGCTTCTTTTGCCCGACCTGCCAGCGCTAGCTTTGCCGCAACTGCGAAAGCGGCTTGATAATCGCCCCGGTCCTGCTAGGACTCCTTCCCATAACAAGGAAAGGCGAAGCCACATGGCCTACCAGACCCTGATCGTCGAGATCGAAGACTACGTCGCCCTGATCCGGCTCAACCGTCCCGAAGCGCTCAATGCCCTGAATTCGACCCTGCTGGGCGAGTTGGCGGATGCGCTGAAAGCGGCCGATGCCAATGACAAGGTGCGCGCAATCGTCATCACCGGTTCGGAGAAGGCCTTTGCGGCTGGCGCCGACATCAAGGAAATGTCCGAGAAATCCTTTGTGGACATGTTCACCTCTGATTTCTTCGGCCCCGAGACGGATTCGCTGCTGCGTACCCGCAAGCCGATCATCGGCGCGGTTGCGGGCTATGCGCTCGGTGGCGGCTGCGAGCTGGCGATGATGTGTGATTTCCTGATCTGCGCGGAAAACGCCAAGTTCGGGCAACCCGAAATCAATCTGGGCGTGATGGCCGGCATGGGGGGCACGCAACGCCTGACCCGCTTCGTCGGCAAATCCAAGGCGATGGACATGCACCTGACCGGGCGTTTCATGGATGCGACCGAGGCCGAACGCTCGGGGCTGGTCAGCCGCGTCGTTCCCGTCGCCAAACTGATCCCGGAAGCAATCGCTGCCGCCAAGAAAATCGCCGAGAAATCCGCGTTGTCGGTGCTGGCCATCAAAGAGGCTGTGAACCGGTCGTATGAGATGACGCTGCACGAAGGCCTGCTGTATGAACGCCGGCTGTTCCATGCGCTGTTCTCGACCGAGGATCAGAAAGAAGGGATGTCCGCATTCCTTGAAAAGCGCGAACCGCAGTTCCGCGACAAGTAAGCCTGAAATCCAAGGTTCACGGCAAAAGAGGCTTTCCTTTAAGCCCCTTTTGCCGTATGGACCGCCCTCACATGCGTGTGGAGCCCGCTTAGGCTAGAATCATCCGGTTCGTTGGGACGACCGGGCTCGTTGCGCAATAGATATGTAACAGACCCGGGAATTCGGAAAAAACATGGCCAATTCGCCCCAATCCAAAAAACGCGCTCGTCAGAACGAGCGTCGTAACGACATCAACAAAGCACGCCGTTCGCGGATCCGCACCTACCTGCGCAAGGTCGAAGAAGCGATTGCATCGGGCAACTCCGACGCCGCCGCCGCCGCTTTGCGCGCCGCGCAGCCGGAACTGGCACGTGGCATCACCAAAGGTGTGCTGCACAAGAACACCGTTGCGCGCAAAATGTCGCGCCTGTCCTCGCGCGTGAAAGCGTTGCAGGCCTGATAAGCAGCTGAAAATTCAGCACTTCCCAAAGGCGTCCGTTTTCGGGCGCCTTTTTGTTTTTTTAATGAAAATCAATGTCTTATCTGAAGGTGTTGCATTCACGACCCCGTGTAACAGATTCGGGACGCTGAATTGTGCGTCAAGAGTGAAGTTCGGTTGCGCCCATCCCCGAGAGCTTGCTAGCGTCATCTTGCGATTCACGTCGCCTAGGGGGACATGACGCATCTTTCTCTGGCCGCTGCGGGCGTAACGTCTGCCACGACAAAGAAAAAAAGCCGGAGCTGCCGGCCTGAAAGATGCGAATCCGATTCTCGGGGGTGCTGCGCCCCCAGCTTCGGCAGGTGATGCCAGACCCGGTTTTACCGGGTTGGCTGCTGTGTCCTTTAATCTGGGGGGAGCGATCCCGGCCAAGTGGCTGGGGAATTCCCTTTTGTCTGGGCGATGCGAGGTCGGCTGACAGTTTGGGACGAATAGGCAAGAACATGACTGACGAAACCTGGGGGCGGGTGTGCAATGAACTTCTCAAGACTGTTGGTAAGAACAATTTTACAAGTTGGATCGCGCCGCTTCGGCTGATCGCGCTGTCCGACGGGATCGTCTCGTTCGAGGCGCCGACGAAATTCATGCGCGACTGGGTGTCGCGCAACTTTGCCGAACCGATCCTGCGCGAGCTGCGCGTGGCGGGCGTCACCGCCGATCGGATCGACATTCGCGTGCCCGAGCTGCGGGCAATCCCGATGGCAACCGTGGCCAATCCGACCCCGGTCAAGCCGCGCAAATCCCTGCGGGTCAATGAGGATGCAGAGCTGCCCGGCGCACCGCTGGATGCACGCTTCACCTTTGACAGTTTCGTCGTGGGCAAGCCCAACGAACTGGCCCATGCTGCCGCGCGTCGCGTGGCCGAAGGTGGGCCCGTTACCTTCAACCCGCTATTCCTGTATGGGGGCGTGGGCTTGGGGAAAACCCACCTGATGCACGCCATCGCCCACGAGCTGCAAACCCGCCGCCCCGATCTGCGCGTGTTGTATCTGTCGGCCGAGCAATTCATGTATCGCTTCGTGCAGGCGCTGCGCGAACGCCAGATCATGGATTTCAAGGAAATGTTCCGTTCGGTCGATGTCCTGATGGTCGATGACGTGCAGTTCATCGCGGGCAAAGACAGCACGCAAGAAGAATTCTTCCATACGTTCAATGCCTTGGTCGATCAGGGTAAGCAGATCGTGATTTCCGCCGACCGCGCGCCGGGCGAGATCAAGGATCTGGAAGACCGGATCAAATCGCGTCTGCAATGCGGTCTGGTCGTCGATCTGCACCCGACCGATTACGAACTGCGTCTGGGCATCCTGCAGACCAAGACCGAAGCTTACCGCGTGCAATATCCGGGGCTGGTGCTGGCCGATGGCGTGCTGGAATTTCTGGCGCACCGGATCACCACCAACGTCCGCGTTCTGGAAGGGGCACTGACCCGGCTGTTCGCCTTTGCCTCGCTGGTCGGGCGCGAAATCACGCTGGATCTGGCGCAGGAATGCCTGACGGATATTCTGCGCGCTTCGGACCGCAAGGTCACGATCGAGGAAATCCAGCGCAAGGTGGCCGAGCATTACACCATCCGTCTGTCGGACATGATCGGCCCGAAGCGCGTGCGCACCATTGCCCGACCGCGGCAGGTGGCGATGTATCTGGCGAAACAGCTGACCACCCGCAGCCTGCCCGAAATCGGGCGCCGCTTTGGCGGGCGCGATCACACGACGATCATGCACGGCATCCGCAAGATCGAGGAACTGAAGGGCGCAGATCGGCAACTCGCCGAAGATATTGACCTGCTGCGGCGTCTTCTTGAGTCCTGAGTCTTGACGCTCCGGCCAAAGCGGCCGAATGTCCTGAAAAATCTTGAGCCTGCGCGGAAGGGTGTTACCTTTCCGCGACAAGGGCAGCCGTGAGGGATGGAAATGAAGATCAGCATCGAACGCGCCGCGCTTCTTAAAGCCGTCGCCCAAGCGCAATCGGTTGTCGAGCGTCGCAACACGATCCCGATCCTGGCGAATGTGCTGATCGAGGCCGAGGGAGACACCGTGTCGTTCCGCGCGACCGATCTGGATATCGAGGTGGTCGACAAGGCCCCAGCGCAGGTCGAACGGGCCGGCGCCACCACTGTTTCGGCAGTGATGCTGCATGAAATCGTGCGCAAACTGCCCGATGGGGCGCTGATTTCGCTGTCGGACGATCCGGCGGCGGGCCGCGTGACAATCCAGGCGGGGCGGTCGAGCTTCAACCTCGCCACGCTGCCGAAAGAAGATTTCCCGGTGATGGCCAGCTCGGAATACACCGCGAATTTCGCGGCCAAGGCGGGCGTGCTGAAACGTCTGTTCGACAAGTCGAAATTCGCGATTTCGACCGAAGAGACCCGCTATTATCTGAACGGTGTCTATATGCATGTCGCGACCGGCGAAGATGGCCCGGTGCTGCGTTGCGTGGCGACTGATGGCCACCGGCTGGCGCGGATCGACGCGCCCCTGCCCGAAGGCGCACTGGGCATGCCCGGTGTCATCGTGCCGCGCAAGACGGTCAACGAGATGCGCAAGTTGCTGGATGATGACGATGCGCAGATCGCGGTGTCGGTGTCGGAAACCAAGGTGCGCTTTGCGACCCCGGTGATCACTCTGACCTCGAAGGTCATTGACGGCACCTTCCCCGATTACACGCGCGTTATTCCCACCGGCAACACCCGCCGTCTGGAAGTGGACGCCAGCGAATTTGCCAAGGCAGTGGACCGTGTGGCCACCGTGTCGTCGGAACGTTCGCGCGCGGTCAAGCTGAGCCTCGACGAAGACCGTCTGGTGCTGTCGGTCAATGCCCCCGATGCGGGCGCCGCCGAGGAAGAGCTGGCCGTGGCCTATGGTGACGAGCGGCTGGAAATTGGCTTCAACGCGAAATACCTGCTGGAAATCGCCAGCCAGGTGGATCGTGAAAATGCGGTGTTCCTGTTCAACTCTTCGGGCGATCCGACCTTGATGCGCGAGGGGAATGACACCTCGGCGGTCTATGTCGTGATGCCGATGCGCGTGTGACGCGGTCGCACGCCTCCGGCGGGAGTATTTTTGCCAAGAAGAAGAGGGGCCGATGCTGCGAGAGCTGACGCTATTGCAGTTCCGGTCGCATCGGCGCGCGCTGCTGGCCTTTGATGGTCGGCCGGTGGCGATTTATGGTCCCAACGGCGCGGGCAAGACCAATATTCTGGAGGCGATTTCGCTGTTGTCGCCCGGGCGCGGATTGCGGCGGGCCACGGCGGACGAGTTGATGCGGCGCGCCGAGGCGGTGGGTTGGAAGATCCGGGCCACGACCGACACGCATGAATTGGAAACCTCGGCGCTGCCCGGTTCTGCGCGCGAGGTGCTGATCGACGGCAAAGCCGCGCCGCAGGTGGCGCTGGGGCGGATTTTGCGGGTGCTGTGGCTGGTGCCCGCGATGGACCGGCTGTGGATCGAGGGCGCCGAGGGGCGGCGGCGTTTTCTGGACCGGATCACGTTGAGCTTTTGTCCGGCGCATGCCGAGGCGACCCTTGCCTATGAAAAGGCGATGCGCGAACGCAACCGTTTGCTGAAAGACATGGTGCAGGATGCGCGCTGGTATCATGTGCTGGAAGGGCAGATGGCCGAGGCGGGCGCCTTGATTGCCGCACATCGGACCGAGGCGCTGGAACGAATTTCCGCGGCACAGAATGGTGCCGCGACCGCCTTTCCCGCAGCGCATCTGTCGATTGAAAACGCGGGGCCCGTCGATCTGGCGCAGGCCCTGGCCGAGGGGCGGCGGCGCGACATGGCGGCGGGCCGGACGCTGGAAGGGCCGCATCGCGCAGATCTGGCCGCGATCTATGCCGAAAAGGACGTGCCCGCCGCGCAATGCTCGACGGGGGAGCAGAAAGCGCTGTTGATCTCGTTGATCCTCGCCAATGCGCGGGCTTTGGCGGGCGAAAAGACTGTCGTTTTGCTGGACGAGGCTGCGGCGCATCTGGACGCAGGGCGGCGCGCGGCGCTTTATAATGAAATCTGCGCACTGGATGCGCAGGTCGTGATGACCGGCACCGATGCCGCGTTGTTTGAAAGCCTTGGCCTGCGCGGCCAGTATTTCGAGGTGACCGAAGATGAGGGAACCTCGGTCGTTTCCGAAGGGAGAATGTGATGGCCTATCCGGTTCAGCGCGTGACGTTGATCACGCTGGGGGTGGAGGACATTCCCCGTGCGCGCGCGTTTTATGAAGCGCTGGGATGGGTGCCGGTGGAAGCGCAGGAGGCTGTGGTGTTCTACCAGATGGGGGGGCTTGCGCTGGGTCTGTTCGGGCGTGCTGCGTTGGCAGCCGATCAGGGGCGGCCCGGGGCCGTTCTGGGGACGGGGGCTGTCACGCTGGCACAGAATTTCGATGCCGAAGCCGACGTCGATGCCGCCTATCAGGCCGCATTGGCGGCGGGGGCTGTGGCCCTCAAGCCGCCGGAGCGGGTGTTCTGGGGCGGATATTCGGGTTATTACGCCGACCCGGATGGCCATGTCTGGGAGGTCGCGATGAACCCGTTCTGGTCTTTGGACGAAGCTGGCGCGCTGCAGATCCCAAGCCCGGCGTAAGCCACCAAATCTTGTGTCTTTGACGTGACATTCCCGCGCCAAACCCCTATAAATCGGCAGTGATTTACAGGATAGGCAGGCATGACCGAGACCACCCCGAATAACGCCGCATACGGCGCCGATTCCATCAAAGTTCTCAAGGGCTTGGAGGCGGTACGTAAACGGCCGGGCATGTATATCGGTGATACCGACGATGGCTCGGGGCTGCACCACATGGTGTACGAGGTCGTCGATAACGGGATCGACGAAGCTTTGGCGGGGCACGCCAACTATGTGCATGTGAAAATTCACGCCGACAGTTCGGTTTCGGTGCGCGACAACGGGCGCGGCATTCCTGTCGATATGCACCATGAAGAGGGCGTTTCGGCGGCCGAAGTCATCATGACCCAGCTGCACGCGGGGGGTAAATTCAACAACACCGACGAGGGCGGCAACGCCTATAAGGTGTCGGGCGGTTTGCACGGCGTGGGTGTGTCGGTGGTGAACGCGTTGTCGGATTGGCTGGAACTGCGCGTCTGGCGCAATGACAAGGTCTATTACGCCAAGTTCGAAAAGGGCGAATGCACGGTGCATGTGCATGAGATCGGCGATGCCCCGGGTGAAAAGGGGACCGAGGTGCGGTTCTTTGCGTCCTCGAAGCTGACCGACCCGCAGGGCACGTTTTCGAACCTTGATTACAACTTCAAGACGCTGGAAACGCGACTGCGCGAACTGGCGTTCCTGAACTCTGGTGTGCGGATCATTCTGGAAGATGAACGCCCAGCCGAGCCGCTGAAAAGCGAGCTGTATTATGACGGTGGCGTCAAGGAATTCGTGAAATACCTTGATCGCTCGAAAGCCCCGGTGATGCCCGAGCCGATCTATATGGTCGGCGAGGTGCGCGGAATCGGCGTCGAAGTGGCGATGTGGTGGAACGACAGCTACCATGAAAATGTGCTGCCTTTCACCAACAACATCCCGCAGCGCGATGGCGGCACCCATCTGGCGGGCTTCCGCGGCGCGCTGACGCGCACGATCAACACCTATGCCCAGACCTCGGGGATCGCCAAGAAAGAGAAGGTCGATTTCACCGGCGATGACGCCCGCGAAGGCCTGACCTGCGTTTTGTCGGTCAAAGTGCCCGATCCGAAATTTTCAAGCCAAACCAAGGACAAGCTGGTTTCTTCCGAAGTGCGACCCGCGGTCGAAAACCTGGTGAACGAAAAGCTGTCCGAGTGGTTCGAGGAACACCCCGCCGAAGCCAAGCAGATCGTCGGCAAGATCGTCGAGGCGGCGCTGGCCCGCGAAGCCGCCCGTAAGGCGCGCGAGTTGACGCGGCGCAAGACGGCGATGGATGTGGCCTCGCTGCCCGGGAAACTGGCCGATTGTCAGGAAAAAGATCCGGCGCTGTCCGAAGTTTTCCTCGTCGAAGGGGACTCGGCCGGTGGTTCGGCCAAACAGGGGCGTGAACGGAAAAATCAGGCCGTGCTGCCACTGCGCGGCAAGATCCTGAACGTCGAACGTGCGCGGTTCGACCGGATGCTGGGGTCGGATCAGATCGGCACGCTGATCACTGCACTGGGCACCGGGATCGGGCGTGACGAATTCAATCTGGCCAAGTTGCGCTATCACAAGATCATCATCATGACCGACGCGGACGTTGACGGTGCCCACATCCGCACGCTGCTGCTGACCTTCTTCTTCCGGCAGATGCCTGAATTGATCGAGGCGGGGTATCTGTATATCGCGCAACCGCCGCTGTACAAAGTTGCCCGTGGCAAGTCCGAGGTCTATCTGAAAGATCAGGCTGCCTTGGAAGATTTCTTGATTCATCAAGGGGTTGAAGGTGCACTTCTGCGGCTGGGGGATGGCACCGAAATCGCAGGCCAGGATTTGGCGCGGCTGGTCGAAGAGGCCCGCGTGGTGCGCCGCATTCTGCAGGCGTTCCCGACGCATTACCCGCAGCGGATTTTGGAACAGGCCGCGATTGCCGGCGCGCTGGTGCCTGGCAAGGTTGATTCCGATGCACAAGGCGCCGCCGATGCGGTGGCGGCCCGGCTTGATCTGGTCGCGCTGGAATATGAACGCGGCTGGCAGGGGCGCCCGACGCAAGACCACGGCCTGCGCTTTACCCGCAGTCTGCGCGGCGTCGAAGAGGCGCGCACGCTGGATGGCCCGGTTCTGCGTTCGGGCGAGGCGCGGCGTCTGGCGCAGCATACCGAGACCCTGCAAGAGGCCTATCGCACCCCGGCCAAGCTGATCCGCAAGGACCGTGAACAGCTGATCCACGGGCCGCTGGAACTGCTGGCTGCGGTTTTGCAAGAAGGCGAAAAAGGCCTGTCCTTGCAGCGCTATAAAGGTCTTGGCGAGATGAACCCCGAGCAGTTGTGGGAAACCACGCTCGACCCCTCGGCGCGGACGTTGTTGCAGGTGCGGATCGAAGATGTGGCCGAGGCCGACGACATCTTTACCAAGCTGATGGGCGATGTGGTTGAACCGCGCCGCGAATTCATTCAGCAAAATGCGCTGAGCGTCGAAAACCTCGACTTCTGAACGGGCTGGGGCGCGATCTGCGCCCCGGTTTCAGCGCCAATCGACATCCGATGTAAAGATATAGCCCGCACCATAGACGGTGCGGATGACCTCGGCGTCCTTGGGGTTTTTCTCGATCTTGCGGCGCAGGCGGCAGATCCGGGCATCCATGCTGCGGTCAAAGGGTTCGTTGGCACGCCCGTGCGTGGCATCCAGCAAGTTGGAGCGGCTCAAAACCCGCCCCGGTGCGCGCAAGAACGCTTCGAGCAGGCTGTTTTCCGACGAGCTGAGCGTGACCCGGTGGCCATCGGCATGGATCAGCGTGCAGGCGGTCAGATCGGCGGTCCAATCGCCGAAGATCGCGATTTCGCGGCTGTGTGTTTCGGGCGGGGCGTTGGTTTTGCGGCTGCGGCGCAGCACGGCGCGCAGCCGAGCCACCAGTTCGCGCGGCTCGAACGGCTTGGTGATGTAGTCGTCCGCGCCGATTTCCAGTCCGACCACCTTGTCGGTTACCGATCCTCGCCCGGTGACAATAACCCGCGGCATGCCTTCGGGCAGCGCATTGCCGTTGATCAGGCTCAGCCCGTCGCCGTCGGGCAGCGACAGGTCGATCAGGCACAGATCCGGCAACTGGCGGCGCAATTCGCGTTCGAATTCGGCCAGACGACGGAAGGCGCGGGTGGTGATGCCCTGCTGGGCAAGGCTGCGTTCGATCAGGCGGCTGATGTCGAGGTCGTCTTCAAGGAGGTAAACAAGCGTCGTCATGATTGCGGCCCTTCACTTGCGGGGTCTGCCGTCGGGGGGGCACGCCGTGTGGTGCTGCGGGCTTGCCCCAACGCGGTGGTCAGTTGTGCGTCGCTGAACGGTTTGCGCAACAGCGGGATCCCCGCCATGCGAGAGGTGTCACGCGGATTCAGGTTGGCCTGACCGCTCATCAGCAAAATGCCGACCTCCGGATAATCGCTGCCGATCCGATCTGCCAGCGCGTATCCATCCATCTCGCCGGGCATGTCGATATCGCTCAGCACAAGGCCCACCGCCTCGATCCGCCGCAGCAGGTGCAGCGCCTCGGCGGCATTGTCGGCTTCGATCAACGGATGGCCGATGGCAGCGATCTTGCGGCGGATCGTGCGGCGCACATCCTGATCGTCCTCGACCAGCAGGATCAGCGGCAGAGATTTGTCCAGGTCAGGTGGGCCCGGCTCGGGCGGGGGGGCGAGTTCGGGTTCGGTCTCGGGCAGATTGGCACACTCGGGGGCGGTCAGTTCAACACTGGGCAGCAAAATGGTAAAGGCCGCGCCTTGCCCCGGACTAGACAGCACCGAAATCGCGCCATTCGATTGTTTCACAAAACCATAGACCATCGACAGCCCGAGTCCCGATCCCGCACCCGCTGCCTTCGAAGTGTAGAAGGGCTCGAATACCCGCTCGGTCTGCTCGGGCGACATCCCGCAGCCATCATCGGAAAACCGGATCCGCACATAGGGCCCGGCGGGCAGGTGCAACAGATCGGCCTCTTCTGCGGGCAGGTCGTAGGGGGCGATCTCGATCAGGATCCGGCCCTTGCCTTCGGTCGCATCCTTGGCGTTGATCGCCAGATTGAGCAGCGCCATTTCCAGCTGCGCGCGGTCCACAACGGCGGCGGGCACCTGCGGGCGACTGCGCTGCACAAGTTGCAATCCGCGCGGTAGCGAGGACCGCAGCAGGGTGCAAATTTCATCCACCGCGCCGACAATATCGGTGGGCTCGGGTGCGAATTGTTCGCGCCGCGCCAGCGTCAGCAATCGCTGCGTCAGCGCCGAACCACGCCGTGCCGCTGAAATCGCCGGCACAAGGTATTCCGACACCAGATCCCCATCGCCCAACTCTTCGGACAGGGGCACCAGATTGCCCAGAATAATTGTCAGCAGGTTGTTGAAATCATGCGAAATTCCGCTGGCCATCCGGCCCAGTGCGTCCATCTTTTGCGATCCCATCAGGGCCGACATCGTGGCCTTGCGGCGGGTCACGTCGATCGACAACAGGTAAAAGGCAATCACCTCGCCAGAGGACGGTGTTTCGGGCCGCAACAGCGTGCGGATGTCCTTGATCCGCCCGTCGGGCAGCTCGATCCGCATTTCGAAATCGACCAGCGCACCGCGTCTCGCCTGCTCGAAGAATTTCGCGGATTCGCTCAGCGTACGCGGGTGCAGCACCTCTGCGGCGTTCAGCCCGATCACTTCTTCGGGGCGCCGTCCATAGGCCGCCGCAAAGCGTTTATTGGCATAGAGCAGCGTCAGGTCGCGGTCGATATGGGCGATGCCTGCGGGCACCTCGTCGGCGATCAGCTTCAGCCGCGCCTCGCTGAGTTGCAGCGCATGGGTGCGTTCATTCACCAGTTCCTGCAGCCGCGCCTCCTGATTTCGGCGGGCGGTCACATCGGTGTAGGTCGTCACAAAGCCACCGCCGGGCAGCGGCGTGCCCGTCACCTGCAAGACCATTCCGTTCGGACGCAGCCGTTCGACCTGATGGCGTTCGAACCGGCGGGCGGTTGCGACCCGGTCGGCGACCTGCGCATCGCGATCACCCGGGCCGTATTCGCCACGATCCGCATTATAGCGGATGAAGCTGGCAAACTCGGCGCCCTGAAACGCCAGTCGCGCAGGATATCCATACATATCAAGGAATTGCTCGTTCCACGCCACCAGATGCAGATCCGCGTCGAAGATCGTGATCCCCTGTTCCAATTGTCCCAACCCCTGCAACACAAGGTTCGAGAGCCCAAGATCTGATGGTGTTTCTCGCATGGTGTGGTCCAGACGGCAGGTTCGTGGCGACCCTTACGATGCGCCAGCCCCGTGGGTTTCCCAAGGGCAATTCCTGGAATGTCACAATTCGATACAATTGATGGAAAATTAAGCAATATCGCCATGCGTAAGTTCTGCGGGCTGACTCGGATCGGAGGGGATCTGGATCGCACCGGAGGACTTACAGCATGAATAAACACAGCATCTACGAAAGTGGATTGGATGTGACTGCGGCCAATTACGCCGCATTGACGCCCCTGTCGTTCGCCGAGCGCACGGCGGCGGTTTACCCGGAATTGACTGCGGTCGTGTATGGCGATTTGCGCCGCAACTGGGGCGAAACCTACGCCCGGATGTGCCGCATCGCCAGCGCGCTGGCCGCACGCGGGATCGGCAAGGATGACACGGTTTCCGTCATCGCCGCCAATATTCCCGAAATGTTCGAGGCGCATTTTGCCGTGCCGATGACGGGCGCCGTTCTGAACACCATCAACACCCGTCTGGATGCCGAGGCGATTGCCTTCATCTTGTCCCATGCCGAGGCCAAGGCCGTGCTTGTGGACCCGGAATTCGCCGATGTTGTCGAACGGGCCGTCAAGATCAGCGGTCGGCGTGACATGCTGGTGATCGACATCGAAGACCCGAGCTATGACGGTGGGCACCGGATCGGATCGGTCACCTACGACGAGTTGCTGGCCGAGGGCGACCCGGAATTTTCCTATGTGCCGCCAGTGACCGAATGGGATGCGATCAGCCTGAACTACACCTCGGGCACCACTGGCAACCCGAAGGGCGTGGTTTATCACCACCGCGGCGCCGCGCTGAACGCGATGTCGAACATCATGACATGGGGCATGCCGCATCACTCGCGCTACCTGTGGACGCTGCCGATGTTCCATTGCAACGGCTGGTGCTTCCCCTGGACCATCGCGGCCAATGCGGGCGTCTGCGTCTGTCTGCGCGCGGTCCGGGTCGAGCCGATCTTCGAGGCGATCCGCGCTGAAAAGGTCACCCATTTCTGCGGCGCGCCGATTGTTCTGAACATGCTGGCCAATGCCCCCGACGCGCTGAAAGATTTCAGCCATCAGGTCAAGGTGATGACCGCCGGGGCGTCCCCGCCCGCGGCCGTGATCGAGAAGATGGAAGCGATGGGCGTCGAGGTTACCCATGTGTATGGGCTGACCGAAACCTACGGCCCCTCGGTTGTCTGCGCGTGGAAAGGCATGTGGGATGACCGTGCGCCCGAAGATCGCGCGCGGCTGAAGGCCCGTCAGGGCGTCAAGAACCTGGCGCTGTCGGGTCTGATGGTCGCCAATCCCGAAACGCTGGAGCCGGTGCCCTCGGACGGTGTGACGATGGGCGAGATCTTCATGCGCGGCAACAACGTGATGAAGGGCTATCTGAAAAACCCTTCGGCCACGGACGATTCGTTCAACGGCGGCTGGTTCGCATCGGGCGATCTGGGTGTGATGCACCCCGACGGCTATGTCGAACTGAAGGACCGCTCCAAGGACATCATCATTTCGGGCGGCGAAAACATCTCGTCGGTCGAGGTCGAGGACGTGCTGTATAAGCACCCGATGGTGATGGAAGCCGCCGTTGTGGCTCGGCCCGATGCGAAATGGGGCGAAACCCCCTGCGCCTTTGTCGAGCTGAAACCGGGGCAGGATCTGACCGAAGCCGAACTGATCGCCTTTTGTCGTCAGCACATGGCGCATTTCAAGGCGCCGCGCAGCGTGGTCTTCGGAAACCTGCCGAAAACCTCGACCGGCAAGGTTCAGAAATTCGTGCTGCGTGATCAGGCGCGTGCGCTGAACGGACCGAAATGAGCGCCCTTCACCGGGCGCCCCCTCCTTCTGCAAAGCGAGTGTCATGAGCAAAACTGACGATTTCATTCTGGAAACCCGCGGCCTGACGAAGGAATTCAAGGGGTTCACCGCAGTCAACGAGGTGGATCTCCGGATCCGCCGCCACACCATCCACGCATTGATCGGGCCGAACGGCGCGGGCAAGACCACGGTCTTTAACCTGCTGACCAAATTCCTGACGCCGACGCGCGGCACCATCGCCTTCAACGGGCGCGATATCACGGCCGCGAAACCGGCGGAAATTTCGCGCATGGGCGTGGTGCGGTCATTCCAGATCTCGGCGGTGTTCCCGCATATGACGGCGCGGGAAAACGTGCGCGTGGCGTTGCAGCGCAAGCTGGGCACCTCGTTTCATTTCTGGCGCTCCGAACGCAGCCTGCACAAGCTGAACGACCGGGCCGATGAATTGCTGACGATGGTCGGGCTGGAGCGGTTCACCGAAGCGACGGTTGCCGATCTGCCCTATGGCCGCAAACGCGCGCTGGAAATCGCCACCACCCTGGCGCTCGATCCCGAGATGATGCTGCTGGACGAACCGACCCAAGGCATGGGCCGCGAGGATGTGGAACTGGTGACCCAGCTGATCCGCAAGGTCTCGGCCAACCGCACCATTCTTATGGTCGAACATAACCTCGGCGTCGTTTCGACGCTGTGTGACGCGATCACGGTGCTGCAACGCGGGGCCGTGCTGACCGAAGGCACCTATGCCGAAGTGTCGGCCGATCCGCGTGTGAAAGAAGCCTATATGGGGAAAGCGGCATGAGCGCGCTGATCGAAAACCACGAACTCGGCGGGCAGCACGTTTCCGAACGGATCGAAGAGCTGCGCATTCAGGATCTGCATGCGTTTTACGGCGAAAGCCATGCGCTGCATGGGATCGACCTGACGGTGTATCAGGGCGAGCTGGTCACGCTGCTGGGGCGCAACGGGTCCGGGCGGACCACCACGCTGCGCTCGATCATGGGGCTGATCGGCCATCGCACCGGCTCGATCATGCTCAAGGGCGAAGAAGTGATCCACGCCCAGCCGCATGTGATCGCGCATTTGGGTGTCGGCTATTGCCCCGAAGAACGTGGCATTTTCTCGCGCCTGTCGGTCGAGGAAAACCTGATGCTGCCGCCGCGCGTGGCCGCAGGCGGTATGGCGGTCGAGGAACTGTATGACATGTTCCCCAACCTTGCAGAACGGCGGCGCAGTCAGGGCACCCGTCTGTCGGGCGGCGAACAACAGATGCTGGCGATGGCGCGGATCTTGCGCACTGGCGCCAACGTGCTGCTGCTGGATGAAATCACCGAAGGATTGGCCCCGGTCATCGTGGACAAGCTGGGCGATGTGCTGATCGCGCTGAAGGCGCGGGGCTACACCGTGGTTCTGGTCGAGCAGAACTTCCGTTTTGCCGCGCCGCTCGCCGACCGGCATTTCGTGATGGATCACGGCAAGATCGTGGCGACCGTCCATCACGATGAGCTGGAAAGCAAACAGCACATTTTTGACGAATATCTGAGCGTCTGAGGAGGGCGCCAGACCCACTACCAACGAGGAGGACTCCATGAAACTGTTCAAGAAATTTGCGGCCAGCGCCTCGGCTCTGGCGCTGCTGACCAGCGGCGCAAGCGCCGAAATCAGCGATGGCGTGGTCAAGATCGGCCTGCTGACCGATATGTCGGGCACCTATTCGGACGTGGCCGGTCCGGGCACCGTGACCGCCGCCGAAATGGCAATCGAGGAATTCGGCGGCACCGTTGCCGGCGCGCCGATCGTGCTGGTTTCCGCCGATCACCAGAACAAGGCCGATATTGCCGCCAACAAGGCGCGTGAATGGGGCGACACCGAACAGGTTGACGCGTTTGCCGAACTGGTGACGACCTCTGTCGCGATGGCGGTGTTCGAAGTCGCCAAACAGCAAAACAAGATCGCACTGGTTTCGGGCGCGGCGTCCTCGCCGCTGACCAATGAGGCCTGCATTCCGACCGGCCTGCACTGGACATATAACACCCGTGCGCTGGCGGTGGGCACCGGTTCGGCCGTGGTGAAAGAGGGCGGCGACAGCTGGTTCTTCGTGACCGCCGACTATGCCTTTGGTGAAGCGCTGCAAAACGACGTGTCCAAGGTCGTCGAAGCGGCGGGTGGCAAGGTTCTGGGGTCGGTCAAGCATCCGTTCCCGGCCAGCGATTTCTCGTCGTTCATGCTGCAGGCGCAGGCGTCGGGGGCCAAGGTGATCGGCCTTGCCAACGCGGGCGGCGACACCATCAACGCGATCAAGGCGGCCAAGGAATTCGGCATCGTTGATGCAGGCCAAACCATCGCCGGTCTGCTGGTCTTCCTGAGCGACGTGCATGCGCTGGGTCTGGAAACCGCGCAGGGTTTGCAGATGACGGTCAGCTTCTATTGGGATCTGAACGACGAAACCCGCGAATGGTCGAAACGCTTCTTTGAAAAGACCGGCAAGATGCCGACGGGCATTCAGGCGGGCACCTATTCGTCCGTGCGTCATTACCTGAAGGCAATCGAGGCCACCGGCTCGGACGATACCGACACCGTGGTCGCCAAGATGCGTGAAATGCCGGTCGAGGACATGTTCTCGCACGGTGGCGTGCTGCGCACCGATGGCCGCATGGTTCACGACATGTATCTCGCAGAGGTCAAATCCCCGGCAGAGTCCTCCGGGCCGTGGGACTACCTCAAAATCGTGCGCACTATCCCCGGTGAAGAGGCTTTCGGCCCTCTCTCCGAAAGCACCTGCCCCACGAAGTAACGCGAGATGCACCCACCGGGGGCCTAAAGGCTCCCGGTGGCGTCTGCGGTAACGGATACAAGGATATCACCCTATGCTGACGGATCTGCTGGGCTTTCCCCCGCAAGTGCTTTTCGGCCAGTTGCTCCTGGGCCTGATCAACGGCGCGTTTTACGCGGTTCTTTCGCTTGGCCTGGCCGTCATCTTTGGCCTTCTGAATATCGTCAACTTCGCCCATGGCGCGCTGTATATGCTGGGCGCTTTCGCCACCCTTGCGCTGACCCAATATCTGGGCATCGGCTATTGGGGCGCCCTGATCCTGTCACCGATCATCGTCGGCACCCTTGGCATCTTGGCCGAGCGGCTGCTGCTGCGCCGACTGGCCGGGATCGACCACCTGTATGGGTTGCTTTTGACCTTCGGGATGGCGCTGGTGATCGAAGGCGTGTTTGTCAAACTGTTTGGCGCCTCTGGCACGCCCTATGCCGCGCCCGCGCAATTGCAGGGCGGCATCAATCTGGGCTTTATGTTCCTGCCTTGGTATCGCGGCTGGGTCGTGGTGGCCTCGCTCGCCGTGTGTGTTTTCACCTGGTATCTGTTCGAGCGCACCAAGATCGGCGCCTATCTGCGGGCGGGCACCGAAAACCCGCGCTTGCTGCAGGCGTTCGGCGTCAACGTGCCGCTGTTGACGACGCTGGCCTATGGCTATGGCGTCGGTCTGGCGGCCTTCGCCGGTGTGCTGGCCGCGCCGATCACGCAGGTCAATCCGATGATGGGCTCGAACCTGATCATCGTCGTCTTCGCCGTGGTGGTGATCGGCGGCATGGGCTCGATCATGGGCGCTATTGTCACCGGCCTGAGCATGGGCGTGATCGAGGGGCTAACCAAGGTCTTCTGGCCCGAGGCCTCCTCGACCGTGATCTTCCTTGTCATGGCCATCGTGTTGGTGCTGCGCCCTGCCGGGCTGTTCGGCAAGACCGCCTGAAGGAGCGTATAATGAACAAAGTTCTCGGATATCTCATCCTTCTTGGCCTCGCATTGGCGGCGCCGTTCTTCCTCTATCCCGTGCTGTTGATGAAGTTGTTGTGCTTTGCGCTGTTTGCTTCGGCCTTCAACCTGATCCTGGGCTATGGCGGGCTTCTCAGCTTTGGCCATGCGGCATTTTTCGGTGGGGCCGCCTATTTCACCGGCCATGCGCTCAAGGCCTGGGGCCTGCCGACGGAACTCGGCATTCTGGCGGGCACGGCGGGCGCAGGCCCTCTGGGGCTGGCGATTGGCCTG
>JAQTYE010000016.1 GCA_028749255.1 Paracoccaceae bacterium
ATCGGGGGTGACGCGGCGGTCTTCCCAGCGGATCATCTCGACCTGGATCTGGCCGATGGTGTCCCGCGGGGCGACGGCGCCGCCGGTGTTCTGGTTCAGCCCGCCTTCGCCCGCGAAGGAAAACACCGCCGCGACGCCCGGCGTGCCCAGAACCTGCACCTCGGCCGCGCGCAGCAGCGCGTCTTTTTCGTTCAGGCTCAGGTTGCCCCGGGCGCGAACATAGATGATGCCCTGCTCGACCTCGCTGTCGGTGAAGAACTGCGTGCCGTTGTTATGCGTGCCGTAATAGCCGAAGATGAAGACGACCGCGCCGACGACCGCGGCCAGCGTGACCAGCGGCATCACCGGATTGCCCGCAATGGCAGCGGTGATATGGCCGAACAGGCGGCGCCGATAGGCAGGTTCGACCGGCTGCGGGCCACGGTGCGGGCGCAAGGCCGTGAAGGCGACCGAGGTCGCCATCGTCGCCAGCGTGAACAGCGCCGCGCCGGGCAGGGCCGCGGTCCAGCCGGTGCCCGCGGCCCCCAGAACGGCCGGGTTCAGCATGGCGATCCCCCCCGCGAACACCCCGGCCAGTGCCACGCCCGCCAGTGCCAGCCGTGCCGCCAGCGGCCAGTGCACGAAGATCTGCGCGATGTCATGCAGACGGCGCGAGATCCGCCCCGCGACGCCGCCCACCACCGGCACATAGGTCAGCGCGACGACCAGACTGGCCGACAGCACGAAGATGATGGTGACCGGCAGCATCCCCATGAATTCACCCGGCACGCCCGGCCAGAACAGCATCGGCAAGAACGCACACAGCGTGGTGGCGGTCGAGCTGACCACCGGCCAGAACATCCGCCGGGCGGCCTCGGTATAGGCGCGCATCGGACCGGACCCCTGGGCAATTCGCATATCGGCATATTCGACGATGACAATGGCGCCATCGACCAGCATCCCCACGGCCAGGATCAGCCCGAACATCACGATGTTCGAAATCGCCACCCCCATCGCGCCCAGCAGCAAAAATGTCAGCAGAAACGAGGTCGGGATCGAAAACCCTACCAGCAGCGCCGAGCGCGTGCCCAGCGTCGCCAGCACCACGATCATCACCAGCGCGACCGCGGTCAGCACCGAACCTTCCAACTGGCTGACCATCGCCCCCACGGTCTTGGACTGATCCAGTGAGACACCGACATCCACCGCCTCTTGCAGGGCAGTGGGCCAGCGCGCCTCTTCGGCGGTGACCGTGTCGCGCACCAGCGCTACGGTATCGAGGATGTTATAGCCTTTGCGCTTGACGATCTGCAGCGCGACGGTGGGGGCGCCATTGAAACGCGCAGTGCCGGTGCGGTCCTGAAAGGTCAGGCGGATCTGCGCCAGATCGCCCAGCGTCACGACCCGCTCACCATTGGTTTTCACCGGCAGGGCATAGATGTCGGCAGGGGTGTTGAAACTGGACGGGATTTTCACCGAAAACGCGCCGCCGGGGGTTTCGACCTCGCCCGCCGCGATCAGCTGGTTGTTCATCTGCACCACGGAAATCAGTTCGGGCGCGGTGACGTTATAGGCCTCCAGCCGCAGCGGGTCGATCAGCACCTCGACCATTTCATCGCGGTGACCGGCCAGCGTCGCCTCCAGCACGGGCTCCAACCCTTCCAGCCGATCCTGCAATTCCTTGGCAAGGCGCAGCAGCGTGCGTTCGGGCGCGGCGCCTGACAGGGTGACCACGACCACCGGGAATTCCGAGAAATTGATCTCGTTGATCGTGTATTTCTCGGCGCCGTCCGGGAATTTGCCCTCGGCAGTATTCATCGCATCGCGCACATCGGCGATGATCTTGGTCTTGTCCCAGCCGAAATCGAATTCCAGCATCAGCCCGGCATAGTTTTCGAGCGCGGTGCCCGACATGGTTTTCAACCCGTCCAGATCGGCCAGCTCGGTCTCCATCGTCTTGACCAGCAGCTTTTCGCTGTCGGTTGCGGAAATGCCGGGAAAGGGGACGGAAATGAACAGGGTCGGGATTTCGATGTCCGGTTCGCCCTCTTTGGGCAGGCCGGTATAGGCGAACAGCCCGGCAACCACCGTCATCGCCACGAAGGCCAGAACCATCCGCGCACGGGCAGCGGCCCAGTCGATCAGCCCGGTCATTTTTGCGCCTCCGCGCCGGTGCCGGGCAGGGCAGGGACCATGGTGACGGCCAGCGCGGTGCCATCGGTCACATAATCCTGCCCCACCACGATCACATCCAGCACCTCGGGCAGGCCGGTCAGCCAGACGCCATCAGGCGTGTCGCGCAGGAAGGTTGCGGGCAGGAACCGCGCCAAACCGTCTTGCACGACTCGCAGACCCAGATCGCCCGCATCGTTCAGCGTCAGCGCCGAGGCGGGCAGAAAATGCGCCTGCGCGCCCGCGGCGGCGATCACCATTTCCACGGTCTGGCCTTCGCGGATCGCACGATCAGGATTGGGCACCTCGGCCTCGACGCGGAAGGTGCGGGTCGCGCTGTCGGCGGACCGCGACAGATAGTTGACACGCCCGGTCACCTCGCGCCCGGTCGCCAGCCGCGCGCCAACCGGCGTTCCCAGCGTGATCCGGTCAATTTCGGTTTCGGGCACGAAGCCCACCAGCCGGATCGGATCCAGCGCGATCACCGTGGCACACAGGCTGCCCGCCGCCAGCAGGCTGCCCAGCTCGGCGCTGTCATCATCCAGAAGGCCCGCGAAGGGCGCGGTGATCGTCAGCCGGTCGATTTCACGCTGTGCGGCCTCCAGTCCCGCCTGCGCCTCTTGCAGGCTGGCTTCGGCCCCGGCCGCCGCCGTGTCGGACCGATAGCCCCCCTGTTGCAACCGCGTGGCGGCGGTGGCGTTCAGCTGCGCCTCGGTCAGTTTCGCGCGCGCCTCGGCCAGCGCGGCCAACCGGGTGCCGGGATCGAGCTGACACAGCACCGCGCCCGCCGCCACCTCGGTGCCGCGCCGCAGCGGTTCCGAGATCACCCGCGCGCTGGTTTCGGCCCGCACCTCGACCCGGCGCGCAGCTTCGGTCTGGCCCCGGGTCAGCACCCCCTGATCGACCGGGCGCGCGACCGAATGCAGCACCTGCACCGCCACCGCCTGCACGGGCACGGCTGCGGGGGCGGTCTCTTCTGGGGGGGTGGGGCTGCCTGCAAATCCCATCAGCCGCGCGCGTTCGAACACCAGGGCATAAAGCGCGGCAGTGACCAGAACGGCATTGATGAGGGGAACAATTTTCATCGGACAGCTCCGGTTTGGCAGCATTGCTGAGTAATTCTGGCGGGCCACAATGAACGACCCGGCTCACGTTACGTTGAGGTCACTTTGTGCTCAAGGTAAATCGGCCCGGTGTTTTGCGCGGGGGCTGCCGCACGGGGCAAAGCAGGCCGGGCGCGCCCTTGGCAAGGGCTTGGCAATGCGTATAAGAAGGCTCAAGAGCGAAGGAGAGCCGCCCGTGGACGAGACCGACAGCTTTATTAATGAGGTGACCGAAGAGGTCCGTCGCGACAAGCTGTTCGCGGCGTTGCGGAAATATGGCTGGATCGGGGTTGTGGCGGCTTTGGCAATCGTCGGCGGCGCGGCCTTCAACGAATGGTCCAAGTCAAAGGCGCAGGCCGAATCCGAAGCCTTTGGCGATGCGATTCTGGCGGCGGTGCAGGCCGATGCCCCGCGCACGGCCTTCGAGACGATTTCCGCTGATGGCGCGCGCGCCAGCGTTGTGGCCCTGATGGCGGCCGCCGAAGCGACCGCCGATGACGACATGCAGGCCGCACTGGCCGCCTATCGCCAGATTGCCGCCGATCCGGCGACGCCCGCAAGCCTGCGCGATCTGGCCCGGCTGAAGGCGGTGATCGTGACCGGCACCGCGATGGATCCGGCCGAGCGCGAATCTGAACTGGTGGCACTGGCGCAACCCGGCGCGCCCTACCGGCTGCTGGCCATCGAGGCGCAGGCGAATGCCGCGCTGGCGGCGGGCGATCCCGATCAGGCGATCACCCTGGCACGGCAGATCCTGAACGATGCAGAGGTGACGGCGGGCTTGCAACAGCGCGCAACAGAGTTGATTGTGGCGCTCGGGGGCGATCCGGCCGCTAAATAACCGGCGCGAGATGCGCCGATGGCGCCGCGTCTGCGGCTGTCAGGACGAATGCAGGGGGAAGAAGCGGTGAAGCTGATCCGGGGAATTGCCGTGCTGGGCATGGCGGTGGCACTGACGGCCTGCGAGAAAGAAGTGATCTTGCAAGGTGAGCGGATTGATCCGCGTGCGGTTCTGGCGGGCGAAACCGCCCCCGAAGCGGCGCTGCCGACCGCGTTGAAGCTGCCCGCCGTGCAGGCCAATGCCGAATGGACCCACCGTGCGGGCAGCGCGACCCATGCGCTGGTCAACCCGGCGCTTGGCGCAGGCACCGAACGGATCTGGTCGGCCAATATCGGCGCCAGTTCGGGCCGCCAGCACCGCATCACCGCCGATCCGGTGGTGGCGGGGGGGCGCATCTACACGATGGACAGCCGTGCGCTGGTCACCGCGACCGGGCTGAATGGCGCGACGCTGTGGCAGGCCGACCTGACCCCGGGCATGGATAATGCCAATGACGCCTCGGGCGGCGGGATCGCCTTTGCCGAAGGCCGGGTCTTTGTGACCACTGGTTTCGGCGAGCTGGTTGCCCTTGACGCGGCCACGGGGGCGGTCGTCTGGCGGCAGGAGTTTGACACCGCGATCGGCGGCGCACCGACGGTGGCCGATGGTCTGGTCTATGTGGTCGCGCGCGATTCCTCGGCCTGGGCGATCCGTGCCAGCGATGGCAAGGTGCAATGGCAATTGCCCGGCACGCCCTCGGTTTCGGGGATGACGGGGGTTTCTGCGCCGGCGGTAAACAACCGTCTGGTGGTGTTCCCCTTCCCCTCGGGCGAGATGGTCGCCGCGCTGAAAAAAGGCGGGATGAACCTGTGGCAAAGCAAGGTCGCAGGCGCGCGTCTGGGCCGGGCCTTCGCGACGGTGGTCGATTTGACCGGCGATCCGGTGATCGTGGGCGATGTGGTCTACGCGGGCTCGTCGGCGGGCAAGACCGGTGCCTTCGATCTGAACACGGGGGAACGTCTCTGGACTGCCACCGAAGGTGCGGTGTCGCCGGTGCAGGTCGCCGGGGGGGCGGTGTTCCTGGTCTCGGACGAGGCCCGTCTGGTGCGGCTGGATGCGGCCACCGGCAAGACCGTCTGGGCCAAGGAGTTGCCCTATTTCGTCAAGGAAAAGGTCAAGAAACAGGCCAAGGTCTTTGTGCATTACGGGCCGGTTCTGGCGGGTGGCAAACTGTATCTGGCCTCGACCGACGGTTTGCTGCGCGTGTTTGACCCGGTCTCGGGCGATCTGATCGGGCAGGCCGAAATCCCCGGTGGCGCGGCCACCGATCCGGTCGTGGCGGGGCGGGTGCTGTATGTCGTGGGCATGAACGGGCAGCTTCACGCTTTCCGTTGATCGAAAAGCAGTGTAAGGGGGGCGCTTCGATCTGCCCAAGGAGGGCATCATGAGCTTCACTCTGGCCATCGTTGGCCGCCCCAATGTGGGCAAATCCACCCTGTTCAACCGACTCGTCGGCAAGCGCCTGGCGCTGGTCGATGACACCCCGGGCGTGACGCGCGACCTGCGCGAAGGCGATGCACGTCTGGGCGATCTGCGCTTTATCGTGATCGATTCTGCGGGGTTGGAACTGGCCGAAGATGACAGCCTGCAGGGCCGGATGCGCCGCCTGACCGAACGGGCCGTCGAAGAGGCCGACATTTGCCTGTTCGTCATCGACGCGCGGGTGGGCGTGACCCCGGCAGATGAAATTTTCGCCGATATTCTGCGCCGCAAGAACGCCCACGTCATTCTGGCCGCGAACAAGGCCGAAGGCCATGCGGGCGATGCGGGCGCCACCGAAGGCTGGAGCCTGGGCCTGGGTGAGCCGCTGAAACTCTCGGCCGAGCATGGCGAGGGATTTGACGACCTTTATTCCGTGTTGCTTCCGTTGGCCGATGAATTCGCGGCCAAACATGCCGCGAACATGCCCGAAACCGATGTCGATATCGAAGAGGGTTCGGAAGACGAAGACACCTATCACGCGCCCAGCAAGGCCAAGCCGCTGCAACTGGCGGTGATCGGCCGCCCGAACGCGGGTAAATCGACGCTGATCAACAAGATCATCGGCGAGGACCGCCTGCTGACCGGCCCCGAAGCGGGGATCACCCGCGACGCGATCTCGGTGCAGACCGACTTCATGGGCACGCCGATGCGGATCTGGGACACGGCGGGGATGCGCAAACGCGCCAAGGTCAGTGACAAGCTGGAAAAGCTGTCGGTGGCCGATGGTCTGCGCGCGGTGCGCTTCGCCGAAGTGGTCGTGGTGCTGCTGGATGTGGCGATCCCCTTCGAACAGCAGGATCTGCGGATCGCCGATTTCGCCGAAACCGAAGGCCGCGCGGTCGTCGTGGCGGCGAACAAATGGGATCTGGAAGAAGACAAGCCCGAGAAGCTCAAGGAACTGCGCGAGGCGTTTGAACGGCTGCTGCCGCAGCTGCGCGGCGCGCCGATGGTCACCGTGTCGGCGAAGACCGGCAAGGGGCTGGACCGGCTGCATAATGCGATCCTGAAGGCGCATCAGGTCTGGAACCGCCGGATCTCGACCGCGAAGCTGAACACCTGGCTGGGCGCCATGACCGAGGCGCACCCGCCGCCGGCCCCCGGCGGGCGCCGGATCAAGCTGCGCTACATGACGCAGGTGAAAACCCGGCCGCCGGGCTTTGTCGTGATGGCGACGCATGTGGACAAGCTGCCCGAAAGCTATTCGCGCTATCTGGTCAACGGGTTGCGCGAAGCGTTCGAAATGCCCGGCACGCCGATCCGGCTGACCTTCCGCGATCAGGGGGCGAAAAACCCCTTCAAGGATCGCAAGAAGTCGATCCCCTCACGGTTGAAAAAGCACGTCGATGCGAAGAAGCACGAGGCGCGCAAAGATCGCGGTCTGGCAAGCAAACCCAAGGACTGATCCCGTTGCGGGGTTGGTTTTTGAGTATTTAGACCAAGAAGAAGCCCGAAAAACCAAGAAACCCGCAGGCCTTGAGCGCTGCGGGTTTCTTCTTGGGTCAAATACTCCCGCCGGAGGCAGGCCTAGATGAAGCCGAGCCGATCAAGCATTTTTTGCGCAACCTGCCGCGCGCCGGGGTCGCGGCTCAGGCTGGCCGAATTGATCTGGCAGACCAGTTTCGACAACGCTTTTTGTGCGCGCAGTCCTTCGATGAAGCTCGGGATGTCCTCAACTCCCATCTCAAGGATCTTGTGAGCCTGAAGATCGAGTTCGCGGCGGTTCTGGTCCATGGCAGCCCCCAGTCTGAGTCTGATCGTCCCCCCGGACGAAAATGTTAATGAGAGATGACGTGTCTGTCACGACGATTTTCGCCGCCTGCGTATTTTTTACGCAGGCGGCGAAAATTTCTATGCAAATTCAGGGAGTTCAGACGAGCTTGCCATCCACCAGGCGGGTCTTGCCGCCCAGATAGGGATGCAGCGCAGCGGGCAGGGTGACCGAGCCGTCGGCCTGTTGGCCGTTTTCCAGCACCGCGATCAGGCAGCGCCCGACCGCCAGGCCCGAGCCGTTCAGCGTGGCCACGAATTCGGGCTTGCCGCCGTCTGCGGGCTTGAACCGGGCGTTCATGCGGCGCGCCTGGAACGGGCCGCAGGTCGAGACCGAACTGATCTCGCGATAGGTGTTCTGCCCGGGCAGCCAGACCTCGAGGTCATAGGTTTTCTGGCTGCCAAAGCCCATGTCGCCCGCGCACAGAACGATCCGGCGATAGGGCAGGCCCAGCCGTTCCAGCACCGCTTCGGCGCATTTGGTCATGCGCTCGTGCTCGGCAATCGCGGTGTCGGGACGGCAAATCGTCACCATCTCGACCTTTTCGAACTGATGCTGGCGCAGCATGCCCGAGGTGTCCTTGCCCGCCGATCCGGCCTCGGAGCGGAAGCAATTGGTATGCGCGCACATGCGGATCGGCAGCGCATTTTCTTCCAGCACCTCGCCCGCGACGAAATTGGTCAGCGTCACCTCGGCGGTCGGGATCAGCCACCAGCCGTTGGTGGTTTCATAGCTGTCTTCGGCAAATTTCGGCAACTGGCCGGTGCCTAGCATCGCCTCGGGGCGGACCAGAACCGGGGTCAGGTTTTCGGTCAACCCGTGCTCATCGCCGTGCAGATCCAGCATGAATTGCGCCAGCGCGCGATGCACCCGCGCCACGCCGCCCCGCAGCACGACAAAGCGCGCGCCTGACAGTTTGGCGGCGGTTTCGAAATCCATCGCGGTGCCCACGGCGGGCAGCTGGTAATGTTCAAGCGGTTTGAAGTCGAAGCTGGGCGGCGTGCCCCATTTGTGGACCTCGACGTTTTCGGTTTCGTCGGCGCCCTCGGGCACCTCGTCCAACAGCGTGTTGGGCACCAGCATCAGGCAATCGCGCAGCGCGGCGTCCAGGCGGTTCGCCTCGGTCTGCATCGCGGCCACTTCGGCCTTTTTCTCGGTGACCAGGGCGCGCAGTCGTTCAAATTCGGCCTCGTCGCCCGCCGCTTTGGCAGCGCCCACCTGTTTGGAGGCGGCGTTTTGCGCGGCCTGTGCGGTTTCGGCGGCCAGAATGGCGGCCCGGCGCGCTTCGTCCAGCGACAAGATCGCGGCCGACATCGGCGCGGCGCCCCGGCGGGCCAGGGCGGCATCGAATTGGGCGGGGGTCTCGCGAATGGCGCGGATATCGTGCATGGGCTCACCTCTTTGAGTTGCGCTTACGCGTTTAACGCGGAAATGTGCGGCATGAAAGCCCCGGCGGGCATGCGGCTGATTCAGGTCAAGGCGCCGACCCTTGCGGGGCTATTGACTATTGGTGTAAAGGTCACACATTCAAAAACCGGAATGTCACAGCTCCGGCCGGAGTGGCCCCGTCAGGGAATTTGCACCCGAAAGGGAAGGGAACGCGATATGAAATCCATCATCTTGCCGCTGGCGCTGTTGGCGCTGGTTTTGCCGCAGGGCGCCAAGGCCGAGGGCGGTTTTGTGGCCGCACCCACCGAGGTGACGGATTGGAAGGCCGTTTATGGCCGGGTCGAGGCCAAGGATTCGATCCCGGCGCGGGCGCGTTTGGGCGGCACGCTGGTCGAACTGAGCGTGACCGAGGGCGATCTGGTGCAGGCGGGCACCCCCCTTGGCACCATCGTTGACGAAAAGATCGCATTCCAGCTGGGCGCGGTCGATGCGCAGCTGGAATCGCTGGGCGCGCAGCTGAGCAATGCGCAGGCCGAACTGACCCGTGGCGAGACCTTGCTGAGCCGCGGTGTCAGCACCGCGCAGCAGTTGGACAGTCTGCGCACTGCGGTCAATGTGATCGAGGGCCAGATCGCCGCGCAGCAGGCGCAACGCAAGGTGATCGAGCAGCAGGCGACCGAAGGCGCGGTTCTGGCGCCGATCAGCGGTCGGGTGTTGAGCGTGCCGGTGGCCAAGGGCGCGGTGGTGATGGCGGGCGAAACGGTGGCCATGATCGGCGGCGGCGGGTTTTTCCTGCGCGTTTCGGTGCCCGAGCGTCACGCCCATACGATGGCACAGGGCGATGCGATCACGATCGAAACCGCGACGGGCACCGCCGAGGGGCATTTGGCCAAGATCTATCCGCAGATCCAGAATGGCCGGGTGATCGCCGATGTCGAGGTGACCGATCTGGACGCGACCTATGTCGATGCGCGGGTGCTGGTGCGCCTGCCGATGGGCAAGCGCGCGGCAATTCTGGTGCCGGCCGATCTGATCAAGACCCATTCTGGGCTGGATTTCGTGATGGTCGAGCAGGGCGGTGCGGCGCTGGAACGCGTCGTGGTGCCGGGCACGCGCACGCAGGTGGACGGTGTCGAGATGGTCGAGATCGTGACCGGGCTGAGCGGTGGCGAGACGGTGGTGCGTGATGAGCAGTGATCTGAACAACGACCCGGAAGTCCCGGAAATCCATGAGGAAAAGCTGGGCATCGCGGGCAAGTTGACGCGCGCCTTCATCCGGTCCGCCCTGACGCCCCTGATGATCCTGGCGGCGATTGCCGTGGGTCTGGTGGCACTGGTGTCCTTGCCGCGCGAGGAAGAGCCGCAAATTTCGGTGCCGATGGTGGATATCCACATTCAGGCGCCGGGGCTGAAGGCCGAAGACGCGATGAAACTGGTGACCGAGCCGATGGAGACCATCGTCAAGGGCATCAACGAAGTCGAGCATGTCTATAGCCAGACCTCGGACGACTATGCGCTGGTGATGGCGCGGTTCGTCGTCGGCACCTCGTCGGATGCCGCGATCCTGCGCGTGCATGAAAAGGTCAAGGCGAACATGGACCGGATCCCGGTGGGGATTGCCGAACCGATGATCGTGGCGCGCGGCATTGACGATGTGGCGATCGTGTCATTGACCTTGGCCGCCGCCCCCGATAGCGGGCTGGGTGCCAATGACCTGACGCGGATCACCCGCGAATTGCAGGCCGAAGTCACCAAGATCGAAAATGTCGGGCTGACCTATATCATCGGCGAGGCGACCGAGGCGATCCGCATCGAACCCGACCCCGAAAAGCTGGCGCTTTATGGCATCACGCTGCAATCGCTGAGCTACAAGGTGCAGCAGGCGAACCGGTCGTTCAGCACCGGCAAGCTGCGCGACAAGGGCGAACAGATCGACCTGGTGGCCGGGCAGACGCTGACCGCCCCCGCCGAAATCGCGGGCCTTCTGCTGACTGCGCGCGATGGCCGCCCGGTCTATGTGGCCGACGTGGCGAAGGTGTCCTATGTCGGCGATACCTCGGATCAGATCGTGTCGAATGTCACCCGCGAGGGCGAGACCCTGCACCGCACCCCGGCTGTCACGCTGGCGATTGCGAAACGTGCGGGCGCCAACGCGGTGGTCGTGGCCGAGCAGATCCTGCACCGTGTGGACGAGCTGAAGGGCGAATTGATCCCCTCGGGCGTGACGGTTCAGGTCACCCGCGATTATGGCGAAACCGCCAATGAAAAGGCCAACGAGCTGCTGTTCCACCTTGGCCTTGCGACGATTTCGATCATCGCGCTGGTGCTGTTTGCCATCGGCTGGCGCGAAAGCATCGTGGTGGCCATCGTGATTCCGGTGACCATTCTGCTGACGCTGTTTGCGGCCAATATCATGGGCTATACGCTCAACCGGGTGTCGCTGTTCGCGCTGATCTTCTCGATCGGGATTCTGGTCGATGATGCGATTGTTGTGATTGAAAACATCGCGCGGCACTGGGGCATGAAGGGGCCGGGCGACCGGGTGCACAAGGCGATTGCCGCCGTGGCCGAGGTCGGCAACCCGACCATCGTCGCCACGCTGACGGTGGTGGCCGCGCTGCTGCCGATGCTGTTCGTGTCGGGGCTGATGGGCCCTTACATGTCGCCGATCCCGTCAAATGCCAGCGCGGCAATGATCTTTTCGTTCTTCGTGGCGGTGATCATCACGCCCTGGCTGATGGTGAAGATCGCGGGCAATGCGCCGTTGCACCATGACGATGGGCATCACGGTGGCAAGCTGGGCGCGCTATACGAAAAAGTCGCGCGTCCGGTGCTGCGGACCAAGGGCACGGCGTGGATGTTCCTCGGGGCGACGATTGTGCTCAGCTTCGGCTCGCTCAGCCTGCTCTATACCAAGGACGTCACGGTCAAACTTCTGCCCTTCGACAACAAATCAGAGCTGAGCGTGGTGATCGACCTGCC
This sequence comes from Paracoccaceae bacterium, assembly GCA_028749255.1. Classification (GTDB taxonomy): domain Bacteria; phylum Pseudomonadota; class Alphaproteobacteria; order Rhodobacterales; family Rhodobacteraceae; genus Rhodobacter. Next base: position 11,756 of record JAQTYE010000016.1, read on the forward strand.
CGAAGGCGCCAGCGTCGAGGCGACCGACGCGGTCGCGCAAAAGGTTGCCGCCGAAGTCACCAAATTGCCCGAGGTGATCTCGGTGCAGACCCACGCGGGGGCGGCGGCGCCATTCAACTTCAACGGTCTGGTGCGGCACTATTACCTGCGGCAATACCCCTGGCAGGGCGATGTGCAGATCAACCTGACCAACAAGACCGAGCGCGACCGCACCAGCCACGATCTGGCGCTGGTGATCCGCGAGATGATCGGCGCGCTGGATCTGCCCGCGGGCACCAGCGTGAAAACGGTCGAACCGCCGCCCGGCCCGCCGGTGATCGCGACGCTTCTGGCCGAGGTCTATGGCCCCGATGCCGACACCCGGCGCGCGGCGGCGACCAAAATCCGCCAGGCCTTTGAATCTGTGCCCTATATCGTCGATGTCGATGACAGTTTCGGGGTGCAGGCGCGGCGGCTGCGGGCCACGGTGAATTCCGACGATCTGGAATTCTTCGAGGTGACCGAAGGCGATGTGTTCGACACGCTGGCGCTGCTGAATGGCGCGACCACCGTCGGCTATTCGCATCGTGGCGATGAACGTGCACCGTTGCCGATCATCATGGAACGCTCCAAAGCGGCGCGGGTGATGGACGAGGCGACGTTGTCCACCCCGATCCCGGCGAACCTGCTGCCGGGCGCGCGTGGCGTGGTGGAATTGGGCGATGTGGTCTCGATCGCCGAGGAAAAGGCCAGCTTCCCGATCTTCCGCCATAACGGGCGCGAGGCCGAAATGGTCACGGCCGAATTGGCGGGGCAGTTCGAGGCACCGCTGTACGGTATGATCGCGGTCGATGCGGCGCTGGATGGCATCGACTGGGCGCCGGGTGAAAAGCCCGAGGTCAGCCTGCATGGCCAGCCCGAGGACGAGTCGAAAGTCACCCTGCTGTGGGATGGCGAATGGGAGGTCACCTGGGTCACCTTCCGTGACATGGGGGCGGCTTTCGGTGTGGCCCTCTTGGGGATCTATATTCTGGTGGTGGCGCAGTTCGGATCGTTCCGCCTGCCGCTGGTGATCCTGACGCCGATCCCGCTGACCTTCCTGGGCATCATGCTGGGGCACCTGATTTTCCACGCGCCGTTCTCGGCGACCTCGATGATCGGCTTCATCGCGCTGGCGGGGATCATCGTGCGCAACTCGATCCTGCTGGTCGATTTCATTCGCCACGCCGACCGCACTGGCAAAACGGAAATCGACATCCTGATCGAGGCCGGTGCGATCCGCTTCAAGCCGATCTTGCTGACGGCCGTCGCGGCGATGATCGGTGCGGTGGTGATTTTGGCCGACCCGATCTTTCAGGGGCTCGCGATTTCGCTGCTGTTCGGGTTGCTCAGCTCGACCTTGCTGACGGTGCTGGTGATCCCGGCGATCTATCGCATCTTCAAAACCTGAACGCGCCACGTTGCGCGTGCGGCAAACACCCGGCGGAAACGCCGGGTGTTTTGCGTGTCAGGGCAGGGCTGCGGCCAAATTGCACAGGCGATTTTCGCGCCGCCCGGCGCGGGCGGGCGTAAACTTTGCATGTCACGAGTCGTGACAGTGGGAGGAGGATCAGATGCGCACTATCGTAAAATGTTCGGCGGTCATTCTGGCATTGGCGGCGGGGACGGCATGGGCCACGCCCAGTTGTACGGACTGGATGGATCAGGGGGATGGTACGTCTTGGAAAACGTGCGTCGGTGACGATGGGGTGCAGCGATGCTATTCGGTCAGCAATGCGGCCGGCAGCACCGCCTATGAGGTCAGCTGCTCTGAATGATCACGCCGCAGCCCCCGGTCGCATCTGTGCCGGGGGCTTCTTCTTGGTGTAAATACTCATGCGGCCTGTGCCCGGGGGCCATGACGTGGGGCGGGCCTTAGTCCGGCTGAAACCCACGGATCAACTGGCGCAGCCCCAGCAATCCGCCCGCGACGATGGCCGCCAGTGTGACCGGGGCGGAGAATGCCAGCACCGACATCGCACTGACGCCCTGGCCCACCGAACAGCCCAAGGCAACCGTGCCGCCAATCCCCATCAGGGCCGCGCCGCTGACTTGGCGGCCCAGTTCGCGCGGGTCTTCGCAGGCTTCCCAGCGGAACAATCCGCGGATCATCGACCCCAGGAAGGCGCCGCCCAGAACCCCCGCCACCAGGCCGACCGAAAAACTCAGCCCGCCCGCGGTTGAGGTCATGAAATACAAGATCGTCCGACCCAGAGGCGCGGTGAACGAGGGCGCCTCGACGCCGACCTCTCCGAGGCTTTTGCGCGCGACCAGCGTGGTGCCAACCAGACACCAGACCACCGCAGCCCCCGCCGCCACCCCCCAGATGAGTTTGCGCCGGTCGGCGCGCAGGGGCGCATATGACAGCGCCCAGACCAGCAGCGCGGCCGCCACCGGCAGTGCAAAGATCAACGGTGCCAACCCCGTGCGCGCGCTCAGCCAATGGGCGATGCCCTGCGGTGTGCTGGCGTCCAGCTGCGGAAACAGCGCGATGCGCAACGGCGCCAGTGGCCCGGAGAGGGTGACGAAGGCAAAGATCCCCATCACCACCACGACCACGAGCGACCGCAGGTCACCACCGCCAAACCGGGCCAGCGCGCCAAAGCCGCAATTGCCGGCCAGCGCCATCCCATAGCCAAACATCAGCCCGCCCACGATTGACGCCAGCGGGTTCCACTGGATCGACTGATAGAAGCTTTCGGTCAGATCGGCATAGCCCAGGGCCTCGGCGCCAAAGGCACCGGCGATCGCTACCGCCAGCACGATGCCCCACAGCCGCAAGCGCCGCTGATCCTCGCCGTAGGCCGCTGATTCCAGTGCGCCCAGCGTGCAGAAATCGCCCAGCCGCGCGGCCAGCCCCAGCACGGCGCCTCCGATCAACCCGACCAGCGCCGCGACTGTTCCCATCGGCAGAGTGTCCATGAATTCCCCCCTTGGCCGGTCGTCAGGCGCCGCTGCAGAACATGTCGTAGACCAGTTCGACCACCCGGGCCGCGCGCGGATCACTGAGCGAATAATAGATGGCCTTGCCCTCGCGCCGATAACTGACCAGCCCCTCCAGTCGCAGCCTTGCCAGTTGCTGGCTGACTGCGGCCTGACGGGATTCCAGCAGGTTCTCCAGCTCGGTCACCGATTTCTCGCCCGAGGTCAGATGGCACATGATCATCAGGCGGCCTTCGTGGGCCAGCGCCTTGAGCAGATTGGCCGCGTCTTGCGCCCGCCCCATCAACTCGTCCGCATCCAGACGTGCGCAGCGGTCGCTGCGGTCCAGTGCGCCAGAGGCATCACTGGCCTCTTGATAGTGGTCGCGCCCGTCGGGTGCCATGGATCGCACCGATCCCCCTTGCTTCGCCTGAATTGCCCCCGAAAAATCGCGGGCACATTCGATTAATCCCCGCGCATAGCATGGCTGTTACATAGAATCGAGTGGCAAGAGGTCAAATGCACGCGCCTTGCGCCGCGTCATGTCGGCCTAACCGGGGGCGGGCAAATCGGCGCCAGCCTCGCGCAAAGCCATGCCCAGAAGGCCCCAGAAGAAATCCTGCCCCGGGTATCCCTCGATCCGGCCGACCTCGATGCCGTTCTGAACCAGGACGAAAGTCGGAGTGAAAACCGGCGCGCTGCGCAGGCTCAGACCCTCGGGCAGGGGTGCGCGCAGCTGCACGCGTTCCAGCGGCGCGAGCTTGCCTTCGGGGGTTTTGGGGTAAATCTCGGCCAGTTCGGCATTCCAGCGCGCACAATAGGCACAGCCGGGCTGTTCGACCATGATCAGGCGAAACGGTGCGTCGGTCTGCGCCTCGGCGGATGGGGCAGGGGCGATTGACGCGGTGGTTTGGGCCAGCGCAACCGGACCGATCCCCAGCGCAAGAATCAGCGCCGGAACAAAAACCGTCGCAAGTGCACTGCGCATGATTGACGCACCTCCCGTTACATATGAATATCGTAATGTGTTTGCGGGAGGGGATCAAGGAATCGATCCAGGGAGCCCGCGGGGAGGACACATGATCATGGACCCGACCTTCGGGGGCGCGCTGTTGGCGGGCCTTCTGTCATTTTTGACCCCCTGCATCCTGCCGATGGTGCCGTTTTACCTGAGCTATATGGCGGGCATCTCGATTTCCGAGCTGCGCGGAACCGGGCAGGGGGCGGCGCAGATCGCGCCGGGCGCACAGCGCAGGCTTGTCATTTCCGCCGTGGCCTTTGCGCTGGGGGTTACGACGATCTTCATGCTGATGGGCTTGGGGGCCACCGCGTTGGGGCAGGCGTTCCGGTCCTGGATGGGGCCGCTCAGCTATGTCGCCGCCGCGATCCTGTTCCTGTTCGGGCTGCACTTTCTGGGCGTGATCCGCATTCCCTTCCTGTATCGCGAGGCGCGGATCGAGGCCAAAGCCGACCCCTCTACCATCTTCGGCGCCTATGTCACCGGGCTTGCCTTCGGCTTTGGCTGGACGCCCTGCGTCGGCCCCGCGCTGGCGGCGATTTTGATGGTCGCTTCGGGGATGGGGGATCTGACGCGCGGCACGATGCTGTTGTTCTTCTACGGCATCGGCATGACGGCGCCGTTCATTCTGGCGGCCTTCTTTGCGCGCCCGTTCCTTGCGCTGATGGCGCGGCACCGGGCGAAGCTGGCCTATGTCGAAAAGGCGATGGGGGTGATGCTGATCGTCTTTGCCATCCTGATCGCCACCAACACGCTCAGCTATATCGCTGACTTCCTGATTAAAACCTTGCCCTCGATCACCAGCCTGGGCTGACCACGGAGGATAGTATGCGCCATTTTCTGACGACCGCCTTCACCGTTCTTGCGCTGGCCCTGCCTGTCGGGGCCGCAGAAGTTGGCGATGACGGGCTGCACAAGGAACCCTGGTTCCGGGACACGTTTCGCGACATGCGCGAAGATCTGGCCGAGGCCATCGCCGAGGGCAAGCGCCTGCTGGTGATCTGGGAACAGCGCGGCTGCATCTATTGCAAGAAGATGCACGAAGAGGTGTTCCCGGACCCCGAAATCACCGCGCTGATCGAAGAGAATTACTTCGTCGTGCAGATGAACCTGTTCGGCGATGTCGAGGTCACCGATTTCGACGGCGAGGTGCGGCCTGAAAAGGACATGGCGATGAAATGGGGGGTAATGTTCACCCCCACGATGATGTTTTTCCCCGAAGAGGTGGGCGCGGACATGACCGCGCCCAAGGCCGCCGTGGCGCAGATGCCGGGCGCCTTCGGCAAGGGCACGACAAAGGCGCTGCTGACCTGGGTGAAAGATCATGGCTACAACTCTGGCGAGAATTTCCAAAAATTTCTCGCAGCCCAGATGGCGACGCAATGAAACTGCGCATGCTGCACTGCGGCATACATATGCATATGTGTGAATTTTTCAGTTGCGCCAGAGTGTCGCAGTCGTCTAAACAGGAGTCGGGAGAAGAAATGGGAGGTCTTCGATGAAAAGCCACGTCGTGCTGGCAGCGCTCGCCGCCACACTCGCCGCTACGTCCGCTTTTGCGGAGGTCGCGCCCACCGAGGTGACCTTTGAAGAGGGCGCGGTCGCGCAATCTTTGACCGGCACCGCCGGCAATGCCGAAGAGGGCAGCAAAATCGTTGCGAACCGTGCGTTGGGCAACTGCGTCGCCTGCCATGTGATCTCGGCCAACAGTGCCGATTTTCAGGGCAATATCGGGCCGACGCTGGATGGTGCCGCCGACCGCTGGTCCGAGGCGCAGCTGCGCGGGATCGTGGTCGATGCCAAACACACCTTCCCGGATTCGGTGATGCCGGGGATGTTCAAGACCGGTCCCTATATCCGCCCGGGGGATGCCTACACCGGCAAGGCTGCGCCTGCTGATCTGCCGCCGATTCTGACCGCCGCACAGGTCGAAGACGTGGTCGCCTATTTGCTGACGCTCAAAGAGTGATCGGCCCGAGAACTCAAGAGGAGATACAGATGAAACTTACCAGACGTGATGCGCTGGGTCTGGCCTTGGGCGGTGTTGCCGCTTCTCTGCTGCCGGCCCGTGCGATGGCCGATGCTGCTGCCGACGCGATTGCTGCCTTCACTGGCGGCGCGGCGACCGGGACCGGCGGGATTACCCTGACCGCCCCCGAAATCGCCGAAAACGGCAACACCGTTCCGGTGTCCGTCGATGCGCCCGGCGCGGTGTCGATCATGCTGCTGGCTTCGGGGAACCCGACGCCGCAGGTCGCCACCTTCAACTTCGGCCCGGCAGCCGGGTCGCAAGCGGCCTCGACCCGCATTCGTCTGTCGAAAACGCAAGACGTTGTCGCCATTGCGAAAATGGCCGATGGCAGCTTCGTGCAGGCGGCATCGACCGTGAAGGTCACCATCGGCGGCTGCGGCGGCTGATTTCGGTATTCGAGGAGAAAATACATGGCTGATAACGTCAAACCGCGCGTCAAAGTGCCCTCGAAGGCGAAAGCCGGCGAAGTGGTCGCGATCAAGACGCTGATCTCGCACCCGATGGAATCGGGGCAGCGCAAGGACAAGGACGGCAACCTGATCCCGCGCTCGATCATCAATCGCTTCACCTGCGACTTCAACGGCGCCAATGTTATTGACGTGACGCTGGAACCGGCGATCTCGACCAACCCCTATATCGAGTTCGACGCATTGGTCGATGCCTCGGGTGAGTTCAAGTTCACCTGGTATGACGATGACGGCTCGGTCTACGAGGACAGCAAGGCGATCGAAGTGGCCTGAGGCCAAAAGGCCCGGACCACGGGGCGCGTCAGGGAGCGCGCCTGACCAAGGAAAGCCACGCGCCCGGACATCGGGCGCGGGCGACACCCAGGGAGGATCAAGGAATGACGCTGCGCACCCGCGCCACCATGTTCGCCGCCGCCGCCGCTCTGGCTTGCGGTTTTGGCCCGGCCATGGCCGATCCGGCCGAGGCCGAGCTGGTCGTGAACGAAGACATCACCATCACCACCAAGGCCCCTGCCGCCGCGCATCTGGAAGGCCATCTGGACACCGTCTATTCGGGCTGGCTGTTCCGCGAGGCCGAGACCCGCAAGATGCAGATGGACGACTTCGACAACCCGATGTTCGTCTATGCCGAGCGCGGCCAGGAAGCCTGGGACACCGTCGAGGGCACTGAGGGTAAATCCTGTGCCAATTGCCACGGCGATATCGCCGAGGGCATGAAGGGCGTGCGCGCCACGATGCCCAAGGTCAATGCTGCGGGCAATCTGTGGTCGATGGAAGATTTCATCAACGATTGCCGCACCAACCGGATGGGCGCCGAGGCCTGGAAATGGAACTCAGACAATATGAAATCCATGACCACCGCGGTATCGCTGCAATCGCGCGGGATGCCGGTTGCCGTGGCCATCGACGGCCCTGCCGCCGAGTTCTGGGAACGCGGCAAAGAGATGTATTACACCCGTTATGGTCAGCTGGAACTCAGCTGCGCCAGCTGCCACGAGCAGAACTATGGCAATTACATCCGCGCCGACCACCTGAGCCAGGGCCAGACCAACGGCTTCCCGCTGTATCGTCTGAAAGATGCGGCCGCGGTGTCGATCCATCAGCGCTTCGTCGGCTGTATTCGGGACACCCGCGCCGAGACCTTCGCCGCAGGCAGCCAGGAGTTCCGCGAGCTGGAACTGTACGTCGCCTCGCGCGGTCTTGGGCTGGATATCGAAGGCGCAGGCGTTCGCCCCTGATGCATCACGCGGGGCAGGGCGATGCCTTGTCCCGCGTTTTTCTATCTGAACATATTCAAAATTCACTATCTGTTTGAATTCGTTAGTCAATTTTCGAATGGAAAACATCCCGGGCAGGCCTGGGCAAAGAGGAGAACACCATATGATTTCCCGGCGGGAGTTCATTCAGGCGAGCCTTGCGGCCTCGACCATCCTTGGCACTTCGGGCCTGTCGCGCTGGTCGCGGGCGATGGCGCAACAGTCGCTGACGCAAGATCAGTTGTTGCAATTCGATGCGTTCGGCAATGTCACGCTGATCCACATCACCGACATTCACGCGCAGGCCAAGCCGATCTACTTCCGTGAGCCCGAGATCAACCTGGGCGTGGGCGAGGCCAAGGGCCGTCCGCCTCATGTGGTGGGCAAAGACTTCATCGAGATGTTCAAGATCACGCCGGACAGCCCCGAGGCCTATGCGCTGACCTATGAAAACTTCACCGATCTGGCCAAATCCTATGGCAAGATGGGGGGCCTGGACCGGGTCGCGACGGTGGTCAAGTCGATCCGCGCCGAACGCCCCGAGGCGCTACTGCTCGACGGCGGTGATACCTGGCATGGCTCGATGACGTCGTTCAAGACCAAGGGTCAGGACATGGTCAACATCATGAACCAGCTTGGCACCGACGCGATGACCTCGCATTGGGAATGGACCTACGGGCAGGACCGGGTGAAGGAAATCGTCGAAACGCTGCCCTTCCCGTTCCTGGGTGCGAACATCTTTGACGTCGAATGGGACGAGCCCGCGTTCGAACCCTACAAGATTTTTGAAACCGGCGGCGTGCGCGTTGCGGTGATCGGTCAGGCCTTCCCCTATATGCCGATCGCCAACCCGAAATGGATGTTCCCCGATTTCAGCTTCGGCATCCGCGAAGAACGCATGCAGGCCGTGGTCGACGAAGTCCGCGCCGAGGGCGTCGATCTGGTCGTCTGCCTGTCGCACAACGGCTTTGACGTGGACCGCAAGATGATTTCCCGCGTCAAGGGCATCGACGTGATCCTGACCGGCCACACCCATGATGCGGTGCCCGAACCCGTCGTGGTGGGCGACACGATCCTGATCGCGTCGGGGTCGAACGGCAAATTCGTCAGCCGCGTCGATCTGGATGTGCGCGATGGCCGGATGATGGGCTTCCGCCACAAGCTGATCCCGATCTTCTCGGACGTGATCACCCCCGACGCCGAAATGGCCGCGGTGATCGACGCCGAGCGCGCGCCCTTCAAGACCGAGCTGGAAGAGGTCGTGGGCCAGACCGAAAGCCTGCTGTATCGTCGCGGCAACTTCAACGGCACCTGGGATGATCTGATCTGCGAGGCGATCCTGTCCGAGCGCGACGCGGAAATCGCAATGTCGCCCGGCGTGCGTTGGGGCACCACGCTTCTGCCCGGCGACAACATCACCCGCGAAGACATCCACAACGCGACCTCGATGACCTATGGCCAGTGCTATCGCACCGAGATGACCGGCGAGACGATCAACGTCATTCTGGAAGACGTGGCCGACAACATCTTCAACACCGACCCCTATTATCAACAGGGCGGTGACATGGTGCGCGTGGGCGTCCTTGGCTATCACATCGACGTCTCGAAACCGATTGGCGAGCTGATTTCCAACATCACGCTGCTGAAGGACGGGTCGGACATCGACCCGGCGCGGTCCTATGTCGTCGCGGGCTGGGCCTCGGTCAACGAGGGCACCGAAGGGCCGCAGATCTGGGATGTGATCGAAAGCCACCTGAAGAAAACCGGCACCGTGAAGCTGACCCCGAATGACTCGGTGGTCGTGACTGGCGCCTGAAGAACGTCCCGCAAGGGTTTGACTTAAAAGGAGAAGACGATGGACGAGAAGGAACGCGACAGCGCGGTTTCGCTCAATCGCCGCAACTTCCTGCGCGCAGGCGCGGCCGCCGGTGCGCTGGCCGCAGGTGCAGGTGCCGCGCGGGCCGAAGGGGCCGATCCGCTGATCACCGAGGTGCAGCCCTGGGCCAATGGCTGGGGCGACGGGGTGGATGCGGCGCCCTATGGCATGCCGATCGAATTTGAATCCGACGTGGTGCGCCGCAATGTCGGCTGGCTGACCGCGGATGTGATTTCCTCGATCAACTTCACGCCGATCCATGCGCTGGATGGCACGATCACGCCGCAGGGCTGTGCGTTCGAACGCCACCACTCGGGGGCGATCGAACTGCCCAAGGCCGACTACCGGCTGATGATCCACGGGCTGGTCGAGCAGCCGCTGGTCTTCACCTATGAAGACCTGGAGCGGTTCCCGCGCGTCAATCGCACCTATTTCCTGGAATGCGCGGCGAACTCGGGCATGGAATGGGCGGGCGCACAGCTGAACGGCGTGCAGTTCACCCAAGGTATGATCCACAACATGGAATATACTGGCGTGACCCTGCGCACCCTGCTGGAAGAGGCGGGCGTTAAACCCGAAGGCAAATGGGTCTATGTCGAGGGCGCCGATGCGTCGTCGAACGGCCGCTCGATGCCGATTGAAAAGGCGCTCGATGACGTGCTGGTCGCGTTCAAGGCCAATGGTGAGGCGCTGCGCAAGGAACACGGCTATCCGGTCCGTCTGTGCGTTCCCGGCTGGGAAGGCAATATGTGGATCAAATGGCTGCGCCGCATCGAAGTGATGGAAGGCCCGGTCGAAAGCCGCGAGGAGACCTCGAAATACACCGACACGCTGGCCAATGGCATCTCGCGCAAATGGACCTGGGTGATGGATTGCAAATCGGTCATCACCTCGCCCTCGCCGCAAATGCCGATCAAGCATGGCAAGGGCCCGCTGGTGATCACCGGGCTTGCGTGGTCGGGCCGTGGCGCGGTCACCGGCGTCGATGTCTCGCTTGATGGTGGCAAGACCTGGCAGCCGGCGCGTCTGGCGCAGCCGGGGCAGGCGATGGCACTGTCGCGGTTCTACCTCGATATCGACTGGCAGGGCGAAGAGATGCTGCTGCAGTCGCGCGCGACCGATGACACCGGCTATGTTCAGCCGACCAAGAACCAGCTGCGCGCGGTGCGTGGCGAGAATTCGGTCTATCACAACAACGGTATCCAGACCTGGTGGGTCAAAGCGGATGGGGAGGCCGAGAATGTCGAAGTTTCGTAATCTGGTGATCGCAGCGGCGCTGGCCGCACCGCTCGCAGCCCCGGCCCATGCCGAAAAACTGGGCCTCGGTCGTCCGGCCCTGCCCGAGGAAATCGCGGCCTGGAACCTGGATGTCAGCCCCGATGGCACTGGCCTGCCCGAAGGTTCGGGCTCGGTTGCCGATGGCGAGACGCTGTTTTCGGACAATTGCGCCGCCTGCCATGGCGAATTCGCCGAGGGCGTAGACAACTGGCCGAAGCTGGCCGGGGGCGCGGGCACGCTGGCCGACAAGGACCCGCTGAAGACCGTGGGCAGCTATTGGCCCTATCTCTCGACGGTTTGGGACTATGCGCACCGCTCGATGCCGTTCGGCAATGCGCAAACCCTGTCGGCCGATGATACCTATGCGATCGTCGCCTATATCCTCTATTCCAACGATCTGGTGGAGGATGATTTCGTGCTCTCGAAAGAGAATTTCCTGAGCGTCGAGATGCCCAACAAGGATGGCTTTATCGTCGATGACCGGGCCGAGACGGAATATTCCCAGTTCTCGAAACCGGCCTGCATGGAAAACTGCAAGGAAACGGTGGAAATCACCGCGCATGCCACCGTGCTGGATGTGACGCCGGACAATCAGGACGACTGATCGCGCCTGCTGACGGCTGAACTGATCTGACGCGTCCGCCCCCGGCGGGCGCGTTTCAGTTTGGTGGGCCGACAATGGACACGAAAACGCCCCGGGCCGCAGGCCGGCGCGTCGAAACGGGCCTTGCGTGCAGGGGTCAGACGGCGGCGTGTTTGCGCGCGTTCAGGCGCGCGTGAACGTCGCGCAGCCCGGCGATGCCGATCACCAGCAAGGCAAGCGTGTCGAAGCTGAAAATGCCCAGAATATCCATCTGTCCCTCCGTGGTTTCAGATCAGGACTTTGCCGCAAAACAAGGCGGAAAAAAGGCCCTCACAGGGAGTTTTCGGCAGGTCTTCGCATCGTGCAGGCGACGCGGGGGCTTGACCCGCCGCCTGTGCCCGCTACCGATGGGCGAAACGCCACAAAAGGCCGACACCATGCTTTTCGCCTTCACTCCCGGCACCCGCGGCCTGAAACGGTTGGGACAGGACACGCCGATGACCCCCGGCAGCGATCTGGATAATGCGCTCTGGATCGACTTGTATCGCCCGCTCGACAGCCAGTCCGAAGCGGTGTCACAGCTGGGGATCGAAGTGCCGACCCTGGCCGATATGGAAGAGATCGAAATTTCTAACCGGCTCTATCGCGAAGAGGGCGCCGATGTGATGACCGTGGTGCTGCCCGGATTGACGCCGGATGGCGTGCATGTCGCGGGGCCGGTCAGCTTCATCCTGACAGCGCGGAGACTGGTCACCGTGCGCCACCATGCACCGCGCAGTTTCGAAACCTTTCCCGACCGCGCTGATCGCTCTGCTGCGGGATGCAGCAGCTCCGAGCGGGTGTTTCTGGGGCTGATCGAGGAAATCGTCGCGCGTCAGGCTGACCTTCTGGAAGGCGTGGGGCGCGCGCTGGATCGGGTCTCGGCGCAGGTTCTGTCGGGGCAAAGCCTTGGTGCACCGGAGTTGCAGATGGCGCTGGAAAACGTCGGGCGGCAGGGCGAATTGCTGGGCCGGGTGCGACTGGCGCTGCTGACGCTGGAGCGCGCGCTGTCGTTTTACGACCAGACCGCTGCGGGGCATCCGCAGGGCAAAGAGCTGCGAATGATCATCAAAAGCCAGATGCGCGATATCGGTTCGCTGTCGGTGCATGGCGATTTTCTGTCCTCGCGCGTGTCACTGTCGGTCGATGCGACGCTGGGGATGATTAACCTGGCGCAGAATACCACGGTGCGGATCGTGTCGGTGGTGGCGGCGCTGTTCATGCCGCCAACGATGATCGCCTCGGTCTATGGCATGAACTTCCACTTCATGCCCGAACTCGACTGGCCCTGGGGCTATCCGATGGCGCTGGGGCTGATGGCGGCCTCTGCTGTGGGCACCTGGGCGTTTTTCAAATGGAAGGACTGGTTGTAGGGGCAGGAGCCTCCGGCGGGAGTATTTTGACCAAGAAGAAGCCCGAAGCGATTTCTTCTTGGTCTAAATACTCATCTGTTTTGGGCGCGCGGCCTAGCGTTCCAGAACCATCCGGTCGCGGCTGAATTCGACCCGGGCAAAGCGTGTCAGATAGGCCATGCCCATCAGCGAAGTGTCCATGTCGCCGCCATTGACCACGGCGCGCAGATTTTCATCCTGAATCGGCCCTAGCGCGAAGCTTTTGATCCGCACCGGCGCCGTGCGCACCGTGCCATTGGCGGTGCGCGCCTCGCTTAAATAGGCAAGCCCGGCCGTGTCGATGCCCGCCCGCGTCGCGTCGCGTTGGGTCAGGACGATATCGGTGGCGCCGGTATCGACGACGAAGCGCACCGGCACGCCGTTCACCTCGGCCTTCAGGTAATAGTGCCCGTCAGGCGCCAGCGGCGCTTCGATCCGGCCCGCGCTGAGGACCGCCTGCGCGGGCGTCACCGTGCGTTGGATATCCGACCACAGCCCTACTGCGGCCAGCGTGCCCAGAAAGATCAACCCCCAGAGCATTGCCTGTTGCAGGGTGCGCCCGGGGCGGCGGCGAAATTCGATCACGAAATAACCGCCCACCGCGACAAGCAGGAGCGCAAGATAGATCAGACGGGCGGTGTTTTCAGCCAACATGGCCTTGATGTAGGGGCTGGGGCGGCAAATGCGAAGGGGCGGAATGTCTCAGGCGCCGGAAAGCGGGGCAAAAATTCCCGCGCCGCGCAGCCCGTCCAGAATGAACTGGATCGCCAGGGCCGCCAGCAACATCCCCAACAGCCGTGTCACCACCATTGTTCCGGTCCGCCCCAGCGCGCGTTCCAGCGGCGTGGCCAGCAAGAACAGCGCAAAGACGCAGGCCAGCACCGACAGCATCACCAGATGGATCACCACGATATGGGTGGCGTCGGCACCCGGGGCGCCCGCCAGCAGGATCATTGTGGCCATCGCGCCCGGGCCTGCGATCAGCGGCGTTGCCAGCGGAAAGACCGAGGGGTCGTGCTCGGGCTCGGCATGCTGGCCCTCGCGCCGCTCGGTCCGGCGTTCGAACAGCATGTCGAGCGCGGTCAGAAACAGCAACACGCCCCCCGCAATGCGAAATGCGGGCATCGAAATGCCGATCCCCAGCAGGATCTTGTCGCCAAACAGCCCGAACAGCGTCAGCAGCCCCGCGCCAATCGCCACGGCCCGCAGGCCCACCATCAGGCGTTCGCGTGCGCTCATCCCTTGGGTCAGGGCGATAAACAGCGGCGCCAGCCCGATCGGGTCCACGACCACGAAAAGCGTGACAAAGGCGGTGATATATTCGGCGCTCGGCATTGGTGCTCCTTTCGCAAGAGCCTAGCGCGGCTGGTGCGCGGGGGCCAGAGGGGGCGTAGGGCTCAGCTGCCGTCTGTGGCCGGGTCAGCGGATTCGGGGGCAGGGGACTCGGGCAGGGCCGCGCGGATCTTGGCGGCCAGGCTTTGCGCGCCCGCCGCAATCCGGGTGTCGGCATGGGCCTGCGCCAGCCGCAACAGATGTTCCAGCGCCGCGATTTCTTCGGGGTTCAACACCAGAGGCGGCAGCGCCACCGCGCGGCGCAGCATGTAGCCGACACCACGTTGGCCCACAACCGGCACGCCAAATTCCGACAGCACCGACATGTCGCGCCAGATCGTGCGTTCGGACACGCCCAGATGCCCGGCCAGATCGGCCGCACGCAGCATCGCGCCGCCGCGCATCATCTCGATCAGCTTTTGCAGACGTTCGGTGCGGGTCATCGCGGGCCTTGGGCAAGGGGGTGGGTGGTTGATGCTAACATGCGACAGCGCAACTGACAAATAACTGTCAGTAATCTGCGGGACGGCCCGCCAAAGCGCCGGATTCGGGCTTTGATTGCGGCGCCCGTGCCCCTAAAACCGAAGGCCAGACACAGGGCGCGGCACGGGCCGCCCCATGAGGAGATGACAATGCTCAACAATATCGGCCTTCCCGGCCTTCTTCTGATTGCGGTTGTGGTTCTGGTGCTGTTCGGCCGCGGCAAGATTTCCTCGCTGATGGGCGAGGTCGGCAAAGGCATCACCGCCTTCAAGAAAGGCGTGAAAGACGGCACGCAAGAGATCGAGGATGCCTCGGCCACCGACGTGACGCCGGAAACCCCCGCCGCGAACGACAAAGACAAGGTCTGAGCCTTTCGCCCCCGGGCGTAACAGGCGCAGGAGGCCTTACATCTCATGTTCGATATCGGTTGGAGCGAGCTTCTGCTGATCGGCGTTGTGGCGCTGATCGTTGTGGGGCCCAAGGATTTGCCCGGCATGTTCCATTCGTTGGGACGGCTGACGGCGCGTGCGAAATCCATGGCGCGCGAGTTTTCGCGGGCAATGGAGGACGCGGCCAAGGATACGGGGCTGCAAGGCGCCGCACAGGATCTGAAAGATCTGAAAGGTCTGACCTCGAAAAAATCGCTTGGGCTCGATGCGCTGGAAAAGGCCACTGAGAAATTCGAGAAATGGGAACCCAAGCTGCCCGGCACGATGAAGATGCCCGAGCCGCTGACGGTGGCAAACCCCGCCGAAGTGACCGAGGACGAGCTGGCCCCCGAACCCGCCGCGCCCAAGGCCCCGGCCAAGGCGGCCAAGCCGAAGGCCCCGGCGAAAGCAGCGGCTGACAAACCCGCGGCCAAACCGAAAGCCGCGGCCAAGCCGAAACCTGCCAAGGCCGCCGACCCCGCCAAACCCAAAACGCCCCGCAAAACCCCTGTCAAGAAGGGTGACGCATGAGCACCGACGAGATCCACGACACTGCCGCACCGCTGATCGAGCATCTGGCCGAACTGCGCACCCGGATCCTCTATGCGCTGGCGGCCTTCGTGGTGGCGATGGTGTTTTGCTACGCCTTCTGGCAGCCGGTCTTCAACTTTCTTACGCAACCGATCTGCCACGCGCTGGCGGATCGCGATCAGCAATGCGGGCTGTATCTGATCAAGCTGCAAGAGGGGTTCTTCGTTGCGATCAGCATCTCGTTTCTGGGCGGCTTCGCACTCAGTTTCCCGGTGATCGGATATCAGCTGTGGCGCTTTGTGGCGCCGGGGCTTTACAAGTCTGAAAAGAATGCGTTTTTGCCGTTTTTGGTCGCTTCGCCGGTGATGTTCTTTCTGGGCGCGGCCTTTGCCTATTACGTCATTCTGCCGCTGGCCTTCGCGTTCTTTCTGGGCTTCCAGCAAGGCGGGATCGCCGCCACCAGTGGCGCCAATGAAATGGCCGCAATCGGGTTTCAGGGCTCGGTGCAGGAATATCTGTCGCTGACGATCAAATTCGTGATGGCCTTCGGCATTTGCTTCCAGTTGCCGGTGTTGTTGTCGCTGATGGGCAAGGCCGGGCTGGTGTCCTCCAAGGGCCTGGGTGCGGTGCGCAAATATGCGGTGGTGGTGATCCTGATCGTCGCCGCTGTGGCCACCCCCCCCGATGTCGTCAGCCAGGTGATCTTGTTCACCGTGGTTTACGGGCTTTACGAAGTGTCGATCCAGCTGGTGAAACGCATCGAGAAAACCCGCGAGGCTCGGATGCGCGCCGAGGGCACCTGGATTGACGAGGATGAATTCGAGGATGACGAAGGCGAAGGCAAAGCATGACTGACCCATTGATCCGCATTGCCGCCGCGTTGGAACGGCTTGCCCCGGCGCCTGCTCCGGCCCCTGATTTCACCGCGGCGGACGCATTCCTGTGGCACACTGCCCCCGACCGGCTGGAGCCGGTGATGCGGGTGAACCGGGTCGATCTGGCGCAACTGGTTGGCATCGACCGGGCGCGTGATACGTTGCTGGCGAATACGCTGCAATTCGCGCGCGGGGCGGCGGCGAATAACGCGCTTTTGTGGGGCGCACGCGGGATGGGGAAATCCTCGCTGGTCAAGGCGGTGCATGCGGCCGTGATCGGGCAGGGGGCTGCGCTGAAACTGGTCGAACTCGCCCGCGAGGACCTGCCCTCGGTCGGTCGGTTGCTGACGCATCTGCGCGCCTCGGATCAACGTTTCGTTCTGTATTGCGACGACCTGAGTTTCAGCCATGACGACCAGCATTACAAATCGCTGAAAGCGGTGCTGGATGGCGGGATCGAGGGACGGCCCGAGAACGTGATCTTCTATGCCACCTCGAACCGGCGTCATCTGATGCCGCGCGACATGATCGAGAACGAACGCTCGACCGCGATCAACCCGTCCGAGGCCGTCGAGGAAAAGGTGTCGTTGTCGGATCGCTTCGGGCTGTGGCTGGGCTTCCACCCCTGCGGGCAGGATGAATACCTGGCGATGATCGCGGGCTATTGCGCGGCTTATGGCATTGATATTACGCCAGAAACCCTGCGTGCCGAGGCGATCGAGTGGCAGGCCACGCGCGGGTCGCGCTCGGGCCGGGTGGCGTGGCAGTATTTCACCGATCTGGCTGGACGGCGCGGCATCGCCCTGTAATTATTGGCGCGGCGCCGCATGCGGCGGTGAAGGGAGTATTTTTGCCAAGAAGAAATGGTGAGGATGCTCTGCCTGGGGTTTCTCCTTGGTCTAAATACTCAAGGGGCGGCGCGCGCCCGCGCCCCCTACATCAGCAGCAAAACCAGGATCTGCGGCGCCAGAATCCGCATGCACATCACCAGCGGATAGACGGTGGCGTAGCCGACACTTTGCGCCGCCGAGGGCGACATCGCATTGGCAAAAGCCAGCGCCGGCGGATCGGTCATCGAGCCTGCCAGCACGCCGCTGAGGCTCAGGTAGTTCACCTTGAACACCATCCGCGCGACGAACCCCACGATCAACAGCGGCAGCAGCGTGATCATCACCGCATAGCCCATCCACATGAACCCGTCGCCATGGAGCAGTGTATCAACGAACTGATCGCCCGCCTTCAGCCCGACCGCCGCCAGAAACAGCACGATGCCCAGTTCGCGCAGCGCATGGTTGGCGACCGGCGGCATGAACCACACGAAAGGCCCGAAATCGCCCAGTCGCGCCAGCAAGATCGCCACCACCAGCGGGCCGCCCGCCAATCCCAGTTTCAGTGGCGCGGGCAGTCCGGGGATCAGGATCGGGATCGAGCCCAGAATGATCCCCAGAACGATGCCGATGAAGACGGCAGAGAATTGCACCTCGTCCAGATGCCGACGCTGATCGCCGAACAGGCTTTTGGCGGCGGACACATCGCCGGCCGTGCCGACCACGGTCAGGATGTCGCCAAATTGCAGTGCCAGACCGCCCTGTGCGGGCAGTTGTGTGCCAGCCCGTGACACGCGCGAGATGGTAACGCCGCGCGATTCCAGGCCGAAATCGCGGATCCGGTGGCCGAGCGCACGCTTTTCAGTCACCGCGATGCGTTCCCAGACCAGATTGCTGCCCTTGGTGGTGGTCAGCGCGACATCGACCTCTTCGCCCAAAATCAACATCATGTTGTGGAGGAGGGGCGCAGGGCCGACCAAATGCAACACATCCCCGATCATCAACGGCGTTTCGCGTGCGGGATGGATCAGCTCGTCGCCTTTGCGCATCCGCGAAACGACAACGCCCTTGTCGAACAGGTCGGGCACCTCGCCCAGGGTCAGGCCTTCCAGATTGGGGTTTTTGACGCGCACGTTCATCACAGGCAACTCGGCGTCGCCTTGCTTGCGGCTGTGCTCGAAGGCGGTTTCCTCTGCGGCGATGTTGATCCGCAGAACCGCCCGGATCACCAGCATCGAGACCAGAATACCAACGATGCCAAACGGATAGGCGACGGCATAACCCAAGCTTGGCAGGGCCATCGCGGCCCCGTCCGCCCCCACGTCTTTCAGCACCTGCGTTGCGGCGCCAAGGCCCGGCGTATTGGTCACCGCGCCCGACATCAGCCCGACCAGTGCGGGCAGCGGAATGTCGGTGACAAAATGCAGCGCCACGGTGATCAGCACGCCCAGCGTGACAATCGACGCGGCGATCAGGTTCAGCTGAAGGCCCGATTTCTGCAACGTTGCAAAAAAGCCGGGACCGACCTGAATGCCGATGGTGAAGACAAAGATGATCAGCCCGAATTCACGCACGAATTCAATGGTTGCATGGTCAAACCCGATGCCTGCCGTGCCTGCCAGATGGCCCACGAAAATCCCGGCAAACAGCACGCCGCCGATGCCCAGGCCCACGCCGCGAACCTGCACGGCCCCCAGCAACAGCCCCAGCGAGCCCGCCAGCGAGAGCGCGGCGGTTGCGAGGGCCACACCGGGCAGCCCGTGCAAAAAGGCGAGAATCGACTCCATGGCGCTATTCTTTCTCGGAAGGCGTTAAGCAATTGAAAAGA
>JAQTYE010000017.1 GCA_028749255.1 Paracoccaceae bacterium
TCCAGCGTGCGCCCGAAGGTGGTTTCCAGATCAATCACGTCGCGCAGCAGAATATCTTTGCTCAGCAGCTCGTCGCGCCAGATGGTGATCGCCTGAAAGGTCAGCGGGCTTTCGCACAGCCCGGCGATCATGGTGTTGCGCCCCGCCTCGATCCGCTTGGCGATGGCAATCTCGCCTTCACGCGACAGCAACTCGACCGAGCCCATCTCGCGCAGATACATCCGCACCGGGTCATCAGTGCGGTCCAGCGTTTCGGCGGTGGTGGTCGAAACGGCAACCTCGCGCGAGCCCGACCCGGTCTCGACCACGGCGTTGGGTTCGCCTTCTTCGGCCTCGTCGCCTTCGATCACGTTGATGCCCATTTCCGACAGCATCGACATCACGTCTTCGATCTGATCGCCCGAGACCTGATCGGTCGGCATCACGGCGTTCAACTGGTCATAGGTGATATAGCCGCGCTCTTTCGCCTCGGCGATCATGCGTTTGACGCCGGCCTGGCTCATGTCGAACGAGGTGTCGTCGTCGTTGCTGGTGTCGGGCTTGTTCTCGTCGATGTCTTTAGCGGCCATGGGCGCTCCTCGGTCGGGCTTGGGGTCGGGCTTGGGTGGCTCAAGCACTCAGACAGGATCGAATCATTTCCTGTCGTTTTATCGAATCACTGGGACGAATCACAGAGGCGAATCATTACCCCGGATCAGCACCGGAACAGAGGTCAGGTTCGGCGGCTGCCACGACCGCCGCGCGAATAGTCGATATTGTCGAAAAGGGCATCGCGTTCCTCCAGTTCGTGGCGATCCAGTTCGACCCCGTTTGGGGCCCGCACCGAAGCGCGCTTGTCTACCTCATCAAGGTGTCCGGCCCGATGCACAAGGCCCGCCGCCTGACGCAATCGCCAAGTCACGCCTTCGTCGGCCAGCCCTTCCAGATCCTCCATCGCGTCTTCTACCTCGGCGCGCACCGCACGTTCCGCCTTCAGCTTGGCCAAAGCCTCGGCCAGGCACAACCGGGCCAACTCTGCGTCGTCGCGTTTTTGCACCGGGGGGGCAGTGCGCACATGGGGCAGGTTCATCAGCTTTTCAAGGTCAGCGCCCGCCCCGGCAAGAAGCTGTTTGGAAATTTCATCAGGGGCCGCATGGCCATGACGCAGCATCAGCGTGCGCAACCGGTCATGCGCCGGGTCAGCCAGCAGCACCGCCTCCAGCTGCGTTTCGAAGCTGGCGATCAGCGTCGGATGGGCGACCAGAATCGCCAAAACCATCGTCTCGCGCAGATGTTCGGCCAGATCCGCGCCCTGCCCAGCCACCAAAAGGCTGGCCCGGGTCGAGGGTTGCGGCAGCGCCGGGGGCGTCCAGCCTTTGCCGCCGCGCCCGCGCGGTCCGGTTCCCCCGCTGAAGCCGCGGTTGAAATCGCCCCCGAAGCCGCCGTTGCGCGCGACGCCACCACCCGCAGGGCCCCGGCCTGCGCCAAACAGCTCGGCGCGCAGCCGTTTGATGTCTTCACCGTAATGCGCCTTGATCGAGGGGTCAGCGATGCGATTGATCGCGGCGCGCAGCGATTTATCCAACGTCGCCTTGCGTTCGGGGCTGTCGAAAACCTTACCTTCGATTTCGCGCGCCCACAGCAGATCGACCATCGGCTTGGCAGCCTCCAGCACCTTGGTCATCGCGCCCGGGCCCTCGGCCTTGATCAGATCGTCGGGGTCCTGGCCCGCAGGCAGCACCGCAAAGCGCAGCCCCTTGCCCGCCTCCAGCAGCGGCAGCGCCAGATCAATCACCCGCAGCGCCGCACGGGTGCCCGCCGCATCACCATCCAGCGCGATCACGGGTTCATCATGGATGCGCCACATCAGCCGCAGCTGATCTTCGGTCACCGCCGTACCCAAGGGGGCCACCGCGCCGCCAAAGCCCGCCTCGACCAGCGCGATCACATCCATATACCCTTCGCAAACGATCAGGGCCGCGCCTTTGCCGCAGGCCTCGCGCGCGGGACCGTGGTTGTACAGGTTGCGGCCCTTGTCGAACAGTGGGGTTTCCGGGCCGTTAAGGTATTTCGCCCGCGCGTTCGGGTCCATCGCCCGCCCGCCCAGACTGATCGCACGTCCGCGCGCGTCGCGGATCGGAAAGATGATCCGCCCACGAAACCGGTCATAGGGTTCGCCGCCGCCTTCGGGACGCGCACAAATGCCCGCCTCGACGATCAGATCGGGCGCGATCCCCTTTTGCCGCAGGGCCTGAAACAGGCCTTGGCGATGATCCGGGGCAAAACCGATTTCAAACCGCGCCTGTGCGGCCAGGTCCAGCCGCCTGCGCGCCAGATAATCGCGCGCCGCAGCGCCCGCCTGGGTGGACAGGTTCATGCGGTAGTATTTCACCGCCTCTTCCATCACAGCGGCCAGTTCGCTGCGCCGGTCAGCCTTTTGCACCGCCACCGGGTCGCGTGCGGGCATCGGCATGCCCGCCTCGCGCGCCAAAATCTCGACCGCTTCCATGAAGCCCACGTTTTCGGTCTCACGCACGAAGCTCAGCGCGTCGCCCTTCGCGTGGCAGCCAAAGCAATAGTAATAGCCTTTGCGGTCATCGACGTGAAACGACGCCGATTTTTCCTGATGGAACGGGCATGGCGCCCACATGTCGCCCTTGGCCTGATTGGACTTGCGCATGTCCCAAACGACCTTGCGCCCGACCACCTGAGAGATCGAGACACGGGTGCGCAACTCTTCAAGGAATCCGGGTGGCAAGCTCATGCCCCCTATATTGGCCCGCGCCGCGCCAGAGTCGAGGCCCGTGCGCACGCCCGACGCGGTTCAGCATTTTTAAACACTTTGACCGGCGGGAAAAACGCGAATCACTGCGGGCGTGCGGCACCGCGCGGCGGGGCAATTGTGGCGCAATCAAGGCGGCGTCGTTTCCGTTCCATCCGAAAACGCCCCGTGCGCCCCGGACTGACCACGCGGCGGCGACGAAAGCGGCACAACCGTGGCACACGCGCCTCATTTTCGCCGCCTAAACACGGCATAGTTGGTCGATACAGCTCAGTGTGCCGCCACTCGGGGGCACGAATGATCAGGAAAATGCACATGCCGATCCGTCCCACGCCCCTTGCCCTGCTGCCCGCCGCGGCGCGCAACGCTGCGCGTCGGTTCGCAAAAGATGAACACGGGTCGTTGATGATCCTGAGCTTGCAGATTTTGCTGGTGATGCTGATCTGCACCGGGATCGCGATCGACTTCGTGCGTCAGGAAGAACGCCGCACCCTGATCCAGAACACCATCGACCGCGCCGCCCTTGCGTCGGCCTCGCTGCGCCAGACGCTTGATCCGCGCACCGTCGCGCTGGATTATCTGGCCAAAGCCGGGCTGGCGGATTTGTCCGCCGACCCGATCGTGACCGAGGGCCTTCATCAGGAATGGCGCCGGGTGGAAATCAGCGTCAAAGACACGATGGGAACGATGTTCGGTCCGCTGCTGGGCATCAACTCTTTGACCGCCTCGGCCGCAACCACCGCAGAGGAAAGCATCGGCAACGTCGAAATCTCGCTGGTGCTGGATATTTCCGGTTCGATGAATGACTCGGTCTGGGTCTCGGGAAGCAAACGCAAAAAGGTCTACAGCACGCGCCTTGATCTGCTCAAACCCGCCGCGCAAAACTTCGTCAAGACGATGTTCGACATGGTGCAGCCTGCCGATGCCCCTCCGGGCCGTCTGTCGGTTTCAATCGTGCCGTACAACCAACAGGTGGTTCTGGGCGACGACCTGGCCGCGGCCTACACCCTGAGCGCCGACACCAGCGGCGGCACGAAACTGCGCACCTGTGTCGATCTGCACGACGCCGATTTCACCTCGACCGTCATCGACCCGGACACCACGCTGCAACGCACGATGTTCGGCGATTCCTTCGACTTTTTTGGCAGAAACTACCGGGTCAATACCTATACGTGGCTGGAGAACTGCGACGAGCGCAATGACGAAACCGGCGTCTATCAGGGCTATGCCGATGTTCTGGCCTTCAGCAACGACTACCAGAAACTTTACAACAAGATCGAAAACCTCAAGGCGGACGGCAATACGGCCATCGACTTTGGCGCGAAATGGGGCGTGGCCCTGCTGGACCCTAAAACCCAGCCGGTGTTGAACAAACTCAAGAGCAACAGCCTCGTGTCGCCGGATTTGTCTGGGCGCCCGTTCAAATACGCCACCGACAAGACGGCCACCGATATTTCGATGAAGGTTCTGGTGCTGATGACCGACGGCATGAACACGCTGTCCTATTCGACCAAGCTCCCCTATCGCACCGGGCCTTCGGGGCTGAAATCGAAAAAAAGCGCAACCTCGATCGGCGAAGTCAACGTGAGCTGGTATGGCGACGTCATCAAGGACGATACCTACAAGGCGCTGTATTACTACGAGCCGGGGCACTATCCGCCCTATTACAGCTTCGCCACGGACAGCTGGGTGAACTACAGCGGAACGCTGTATGACATCACCTATGACACGCTGTGGAAGACCAAGGGGTTCACGCTGCAATATGTGCTGCAATACTATCTCGGCGTGCCGCACAACAACGCCTACACCCTTTATCAACAAATGGCGTTGCAATCCGAAGGCACGGACAAGGACACCAACCTGAGCCGGATCTGCGCGGCGGCAAAGGCCGAAGGGGTGACCGTTTTCACCATCGGCGTCGATGCACCCTCAGGGGTGGACGGCCTGCTGAGCGGCTGCGCCACGAAGCGCACGGCCTATTACGACGTGACCTCCAACGAACTGACCACCGCGTTCGCCTCGATCGCGGCCTCGATCAACGCCCTGCGTCTGACCAACTAACCGCGCCACGGGCGCAACCGGACTCAAACCAATGACCACGCTGCATGATCACATGACCACAGATGCCCCGTCCCGCCGCCTCGCGGACACAGGTCGCACGGGCCTGTTGCACCGGTTTCGTCGTGACCAGGACGGGGCCGTTACCATCCCCACGCTGCTGTTTTTGCCGATCTTCATCATGATCATGATCGCCTCGGTCGAACTGGGGGTGTTGATGATCAAACAAACGCTGATCGACCATGGCGTAGACATGGCCACGCGGGCATTGCGCACCGGCTCGCAATCGCTGCCCGATCACGACGCGCTGAAAAAGGCGGTGTGCAAGAATATCCCCTTCTTGCAGGATTGTGAGCGCGATCTGACCATCGAGATCTTCCGCATTGATCCCGACAATTGGGCCGCAGCGATGTCCAACCCCGTGAAATGCACCGACCGCTCGGTCGAAAAGGCGCCCGATGTGACGCTGGAAACCGGCGCGATCAACCAGATGATGATGCTGCGCTCGTGCCTCAAGGTGACCCCGATGACCAATGTGGACCCGCTGGCACAGGCGCTGACCAAAGATGCCGCCGGTCAGATCGCACTGATCACCACCACAGTGTTTGTCAACGAGCCCAAGGCCAGCAGCGCCGGGGCAGGCAGTTAAGGAGGCCACGATGTTCACGCTCTCCACCCTGCGCCGCTTCTTGCGCCGTTCCGATGGCTCGGTTCCAATCGACGGGCTGTTCGGTGCGCTGTTGCTGTTGACCTGGTACGCGCTGGCGTTTCAGTTCTACGACGCGTTCCGCATGAAAACCCTGCACCAACGCGCCGCCTATACGATTGCCGATATGATCTCGCGACAGGATACGGCGATTGGCCCGAAATTCGTGAACGGGTTGAAAACCACCTTCACCTATCTGACCAATTCGGACATCACCGATGAATCCTGGGTGCGCATCACCTTGCTTGAATGCATGGCCGATGGCCCCGATGACACCGATCCCTGCGATGGCAAGACGAAAAACGTCAGCTTGATCAGTTCATACGCGACCGATTCACAGGCGAAACTGACGCAAAGCAACATTGACGCGTTGTCGGCGCACATCCCGATCATCGCGATGGGCGACACGGCCGTGATCACCGAAACCTCGTCATATTTCGACCCGATCTTCGCGATGGCAAACCGGGATCTGAGCCTCGACGGCGGCAAAAGCTGGACCAATGTGTTCCTGCCCACGAACTTGCGGTTTAGCAACTTCATCGTCACCCGCCCGCGCGGCATGCGGAACACCTGGGATCCGAACGCCTAACCCGTGACGCGCGGCGCATAACTGCCGCGCCGCCTGTGCGCAGGCTCACACCGGCTGTGCCGCTATCGGCCTATGCGCTGCTCAGAGGGGCTCTTAGATTGGCGTCATCACAACCGGAGATCCGCCATGTCGATCCGTCCCATTCTTGAAACCCGGTCCGCACGCCCGACGCTGGAAGGCGCAGGCGTGCATCTGCATCGCGCCTTCGGCTTTGGCGATCCATCCGAGGCAGACCCGTTTCTGCTGTTTGATGATTTCCGCGGCGAACGCCCTTCGGATTATCAGGCGGGCTTCCCGTGGCACCCGCACCGTGGCATCGAAACCATCACCTATGTTCTGGCTGGCACGGTCGAGCATGGCGACAGCCTGGGCAACACCGGCGCACTCGGCGCGGGTGATGTACAGTGGATGACCGCAGGCTCGGGGATCATGCATCAGGAAATGCCCTCGGGGAACGCCCGCGGCCAGATGCACGGGTTCCAGCTTTGGGCGAACCTGCCCTCGGATCTGAAAATGACCGCGCCGCGCTATCAGGATGTGAAGGGCGGTGATATTCCCGAAATCACCGATGACGACGGCACCCGCGTCAAGGTGATCGTGGGCACGTTCTGGGGCCAGCGCGGCCCGGTGGACGGCATCGCCGCCGATCCGCAATATCTGGACATCTGGATTCCGCCGGGCGTCAAGAAGCGCCTGAAAACGGACACCTACCGCAAGACCTTCGCCTATGTCTTCGAAGGCGCCGCAGCCTTTGCCGATGCCTCGGCCCCGCAAGGTGTGCTGCTGGAAAAAGAGGTCGCGGGCCAAGAGCTGAACATCCGCGATCTGTCGGGCAACCGCACGCTGGTGCGCTTCGGCACCGGCGACGAGATTGTGGTGCAGGCGGGGGAACAGGGCGTGCGCTTCCTGCTGATTTCGGGGGCACCGATCGAGGAACCCGTCGCCTGGCATGGGCCCATCGTGATGAACACCCGGGCCGAACTGATGACCGCGATGGCGGAACTGCGCAACGGCACCTTCATCAAGCCCGCGCATTGAACCGATGTCGGCGGGGGCGCTGCCCCCCGCTGCGCTCCCCCCGGGATATTTTCACCAAGGTGAAATGCCTGCCCTCTTGGTGCAGATAGTCCGGGGGGGGGTGAAGGGCCGAGAGGTCAAGGGGCGGGCAACATCTCAGGCGCCCACTGATTTGCGCACCATGTCCCAATAGATGTTTTCCACGCTGGCGCGGCTTAGCCGCCCGCCCTCGCGGAACCAGGTATTGACCCCGGTCAGCATCGCGATGATCGCCATCGTCGCCAGTTTGGTGTCGGGGATCAGGAAACTGCCCGCCCCCTGCCCCGCTTTCAGGATCATTTCCAATTCGGTTTCATAGGCTTTGCGCAATCCTTCGATCACCGCGAAGTTTTCCGGCCCAAGATTGCGCAGCTCCATATAGCTCAGGAACACCGCCTCGGCGCGGATCAGGTTGAAGCGGATGTGGAAGCGCACGAAACATTCGAGCGTCTCGGCCGGGGCTGCGCCACGCGGCTCGGCCCGCCAGGCGGCCAGCAGCTCCTCCATATGGGTTTTCAGCAGGTCAAACAGCAGCGCCTCTTTGTCGGGCGTATACAGATACAGCGCCCCCGCCTGCACCCCCACCGCCGCCGCGATCTGACGCATCGAGACCGCTGCAAACCCATGCCGCGCAAACAGTTTTTGCGCCTCGGCCCGAATTTTCGGGCCAGTGATTTCAGAATGAGATCCGGTTTTGCGTGCCATGGCACTACATTATCTGAACGCATGTTCAATATCAAACCCCGATGCCCCTCTGGCCTTATGCGTCACACCCCCCTATCGTGACGCAAATTCCCAGCCCCGAGCCCCCCATGCTGCGTCTTGCTCCGATCCTGTTCCTTGTCCTGCTGGCCGCCTGCGATCGCGGCGCGCAGGACTATCCGCATCTGGTGCCGGTCGATCAGCTGCTGGTCGATGAGCCACTAACGCCTGATCCGGCCCCGGGGCTGGAGGCGCGCGCCGCCGATCTGCGTGCGCGGGCCGCCTGGCTGCGCACGCAGCCAAGCGATGCGGCGGCTGCGAACTAGGTGGCGCTGCCGCGTTGCATGCCTCGTCCCGACACGCTAACAGAAACCAAGTAATCCAATGTACACGAGGGTCCCATGACTGCCGCATCCGCTTCCCCGCTTCGTCTTGGCATCGCGGGTCTCGGCACCGTGGGCATCGGTGTCGTCAAGATCGTCCAGCGCCACGCTGATCTGATCGCCGCACGCAGCGGGCGCCCGGTGGTAATTACCGCTGTGTCCGCCCGCGACCGCACCAAGAACCGCGATGCGGATCTGTCGAATTACGCCTGGGAGGTGGACCCGGTCGCACTGGCCGCCCGCGACGATGTCGATGTGTTTGTCGAGTTGATGGGCGGGCACGAGGGCGCAGCGAAAGACGCAACCGAGGCCGCGCTGGCCGCGGGCAAGGATGTGGTCACCGCCAACAAGGCCCTGCTGGCGCATCACGGTCAGGCCCTGGCCGAGATGGCCGAGGCTGTGGGCCATGTGATCCGCTTCGAGGCCGCCGTGGCCGGTGGCATCCCGGTGATCAAGGCCCTGACCGAGGGGCTGGCGGGCAACCAGATCCGTCGCGTGATGGGCGTGATGAATGGCACCTGCAACTATATCCTGACCCGGATGGAAACCGCGGGCCTGCCCTATGACACGGTGTTCGAAGAGGCCCGCCAGCTGGGTTATCTGGAGGCAGATCCCAATCTTGACGTCGGCGGCATTGACGCCGGGCACAAGCTGTCGATCCTCGCCGCCATCGCCTTTGGCACCAAGGTCAGATTCGACGATGTGGTGCTGGAAGGTATTGGCCGGATTTCGATCGACGACATCCGCCGCGCGGGCGACATGGGCTATAAAATCAAACTGCTGGGCGTGGCGCAAATGACCGGCCGCGGGCTGGAGCAGCGGATGACGCCTTGCCTTGTGCCCGCCAGCTCACCTTTGGGCCAGTTGCAGGGCGGCACCAATATGGTGGTGCTCGAAGGCGACTCGGTGGGGCAGATCGTGCTGCGCGGCGCGGGCGCGGGCGAAGGCCCGACCGCCAGCGCGGTGATGGGCGATGTTCTGGATCTGGCGCGCGGGCTGCGGTTGCCGACCTTCGGCCAACCCGCCACGACGCTGGTCACCCCGGTTGCTGCGGTGACCTCGGCGCCTGCCGCCTATTACCTGCGACTGCAGTTGATGGACAAGCCCGGCGCCCTGGCCAAGGTTGCCACCGTGTTGGGCGATGCGGGCGTGTCGATCAGCCGGATGCGGCAATATGGCCATGCCGATACCTCGGCGCCGGTGCTGATCGTGACCCATAAAACCACCCGCGACGCGATTGATCTGGCGATTGCGGCTTTCCCGGCGACCCATGTGGTCGAGGGCGAGCCCGTCGCGATCCGTATTGAAGAGGTCTGAGATCCGGGCAGAGCGATGTTCAGCCATGTGACGCTCGGCATTGCCGACCTGCCCCGCGCGGTGGCGTTCTATACGCCGCTGATGGAACGTCTTGGCCATTCCTTGCGGTTTCAGGACGCGGACACCGGCTGGGCCGGATGGCAGCCGGGCACCGGTGCGCGGCCTTTGTTCATCCTGACCCGCCCGATTGACGGCGCCCCACCCGCCCCCGGAAATGGCACGATGATGGCCTTTCTGGCCCGGGATCGTGCCACGGTAGATGCGGTGTACGCGCTGGCCCTGAGCTTGGGGGGCCGCGATGAAGGGGCCCCGGGCCTGCGCCCACACTATCACCCGCACTACTACGGCGCCTATTTCCGCGACCCCGAGGGGAACAAGCTGGCGCTGGCATGCCACGACCCGGCCTGAAGCCACACGTCCCAAACACCGTCTGCTGCCCGCTTGCGCAGCAGATCAGCCATCGCACGGCCTGTTAGCGTTCTCAGTCTTGTAACCTTGGGCCTTACGGGCTTACCTGTGCGCGACCCCACCGCCGCGCCCCTTGTGACGCGAAAGACAGGATGCTCCCATGACCCCCCCCACCGATTTCAATGACCGTATGCTCAGCCTCGGGCTTGCCCGGGTTTCCGAAGCTGCGGCGCATGCCTCGGCCCGTCTGATCGGGCGCGGTGATGAAAAAGCCGCCGACCAGGCCGCCGTGAACGCGATGCGTGATCAGCTGAACATGCTCGACATCAAGGGTGTGGTGGTGATCGGCGAGGGCGAACGCGACGAGGCGCCGATGCTGTATATCGGCGAAGAGGTCGGCACCGGCGACGGGCCGGCGGTGGATATCGCGCTCGACCCGCTGGAAGGCACCACGCTGACCGCGAAAGACATGCCCAACGCCCTGACCGTCATCGCCATGGCCCAACGCGGCACCCTGCTGCATGCGCCCGACGTCTATATGGACAAGCTGGCGATCGGCCCGGGCTATGCCAAGGACGTGGTCAGCCTGGACATGACGCCCACCGAGCGGGTGATGGCGCTGGCCAAGGCCAAGGGCGTCACCGCCGAAGACATCACCTGCTGCGTGCTGGAACGTGAGCGCCACGAAGACCTGATCGACGAGATCCGCGAAACCGGTGCGTCGATCCGCCTGATCACCGATGGTGACGTGGCTGGCGTGATCCACTGCGCCGAGGCCGAAATCACCGGCATCGACATGTATATGGGTTCGGGCGGCGCCCCCGAGGGCGTGCTGGCGGCCTCGGCCCTGAAATGCATGGGCGGGCAGATGTGGGGCCGGTTGTTGTTTCGCAACGATGACGAACGTGGCCGCGCCGCCAAGGCAGGCATCACCGATCTGAACCGCATCTATGCGCGCGATGATCTGGTCACCGGCGACGTGATTTTCGCCGCCACCGGCGTGACCAACGGCTCGATCGTGCACGGCGTGCGCCGCGCACCGACCTTCATCGAGACCGAAACCATCCTGATGCGCTCGAAAACCGGCTCGGTGCGGCGGATGACCTATCGCAACCCGATCAAGTAATCCCACGGCCGGGGGCCCTGCCCCCGGGCCCCCGGGATATTTGGACCAAGGTGAAAGGCCACCCCGCGGGGCTTTCTGGTAAAAATATTCCAAGGCTGAGGGCCAAAGGCCCGAGGGGGCGGCGCCCTCTTGTTGGCCCTCGCCACTGGCGGGGGCTTTGGCTTTTCTGTATCGAAGGCGCATGAACAGTTACCTCAATGTCGAGCAGTCCCTGACCGGGCGGCGCTGGATCGGCCCCACACCCGAGGCCGACCGGCTGGCCGAGGCGATGGTGCAGGAAACCCACCTGCCACTGCCGCTGGCACGGGTGTTGGTGTCGCGCGGGGTCGCCCCCAGCCAGGCTGCGGAGTTTCTGGAGCCCACGCTGCGCGCGTTGCTGCCCGACCCGCATGCGCTCAAGGACATGGAAAAGGCCGCGCGGCGGTTTCTGGCCGCCGTGGCCGGGCGCGAGAAGATCGCCGTCTTTGCCGATTACGATGTCGATGGCGGCTCGTCCGCCGCGCTGTTGATCGTCTGGCTGCGTGCGATGGGGCGCGAGGCAACGCTCTATATCCCCGACCGCATCGACGAGGGCTATGGCCCCAATGTGCCCGCGATGGCAGCGCTGGCGCGCGATCACAGCCTGATCGTCTGCGTCGACTGCGGCACGCTCAGCCACGAGCCGGTGGCTGCGGCCACGGGCGCGGATGTTGTGATCCTGGATCACCACCTGGGCGCCGAGACGCTGCCGCCCGCCTTGGCGGTGGTCAACCCCAACCGGCAGGACGAAGACGGCGCGCTGGGGCACCTGTGCGCGGCCTCTGTCGTGTTCCTGATGCTGGTCGAGGCGAACCGGCAGTTGCGGGCCACCAGTGTGCAGGGGCCCGACCTGATGGCCCTGCTGGATCTGGTCGCGCTGGCCACCGTGGCCGATGTGGCGCCGCTGGTGGGCGTCAATCGGGCGCTGGTGCGGCAGGGGTTGAAGGTGATGGCGCGGCGCGATCGGCCCGGGCTGAAGGCGCTGGCCGATGTGGCGCGGATGGATCAGGCGCCCAGTGCCTATCATCTGGGCTTTCTGCTGGGGCCGCGGGTCAATGCGGGCGGACGGATCGGCGCCGCTGATCTGGGTGCGCGGCTGCTGTCCTGCACCGATCCGGCCGAGGCCGAGGCGCTGGCCGCGCGGCTGGACTCGCTGAACACCGAGCGGCGCGAGATCGAGAATCGGGTGCGTGACGCCGCCCTGGCGCAAGCCGAGGAACGCGGTTTTGATGCGCCGCTGGTCTGGGCTGCGGGCGCAGGCTGGCATCCCGGCGTGGTCGGCATCGTCGCCGCGCGTCTGAAAGAGGCGACCAACCGCCCCGCCGTGGTGATCGGGCTGGACGGCGGCATCGGCAAAGGTTCAGCCCGGTCGGTCACCGGGGTCGATCTGGGGGCCGCAGTGCAGCGCGTCGCGGCAGAGGGGCTGTTTCTGAAGGGCGGCGGGCACAAGATGGCCGCAGGCTTGACGGTGGCCGAAGATCAGCTGGAACCCGCCATGGCGCGCCTGTCCGAGTTGCTGGCACGGCAGGGCGCCGGGGCCGGTGGCCCGCGCGATCTGCGACTTGACGGCTTGCTGATGCCCGGGGCCGCCACGCCCCAGCTGATCGAGGAAATCGACAAGGCCGGCCCCTTCGGCCAAGGTGCCCCCGCGCCACGCTTTGCCTTCCCTGCGATGGAGATTCGCGCCCCCCGCCGGATCGGCGAAAACCACCTGCGGTTTACCTTTTCCGATGGCATGGGCGCACGGATCGACGCCGTCAGCTTTGGCGCGTTTGATGGCCCCTTGGGGCCGGTGCTGTCCGATCCGGGCGCCAATCGCTTTCATCTGGCGGGACGGCTGGAAATCAACACCTGGGGCGGGCGTGCCAAGGTGCAGCTGCGGCTGGAAGATGCCGCGCGCGTCGAATAATCCTTGCGACGAAAGCGCTTCGCCCCAACAGGGCGGTAGTTGCGGGATTCGCAAAAAAACCACTTGCACGGCCATTCGGGCTGCCGTATGAACCGCCCCACGCTGCAAGGCTGGCCCGTTCGTCTATCGGTTAGGACACCAGGTTTTCAACCTGGTAAGAGGGGTTCGACTCCCCTACGGGCTGCCACCTTGCACGCATTACTATGTGGCCCGTTCGTCTATCGGTTAGGACACCAGGTTTTCAACCTGGTAAGAGGGGTTCGACTCCCCTACGGGCTGCCACTTCCCCCAAGATATCGCGACGCCTTCCCACCCTCGGGTGTGGGCTTTGGTCGCAAATCCTCCTGGATGGATCGGGGTTCCGCTTGGTCAGCGCAGCTTGCGCAGGATTGCGGCGTTTTCGCACCAGTCCGGGGCTGTTTCGACCCTTTCGGGTTGCTCTGACAAGAACGCCAGACAGCCCTGCGCGCCGGGGCAGTTGCGGCACCGCGTGATCAACCCCGCGAAATCGGCCTGAGACAGCGCCCCTTCGTGCATTGCCTCGCTCAGATTTACCCCCATGCGTCGCGCCATGCCACGCGTGATCCAGAAATGCAGATCAATATTTCCCTGCACACCCATTTGGCTGCTCCTTCAGTTATTCCAAGGTGATCGCCTGGCGCAGACGCGCCATCATCAGACGGTTGTTGCAATAGTCCGGCGCCTCTGCGGCCGCCTCTGCCGCGTCATGCTCGGCCAGCCAGTGCTGACAGGCGGTCGGATCGTCACAGCTGGTGCAGCGCACCACCGCCTCGCGCCAGCCCTCGCCCGAGAGTTGCCCCTTGGCCATCGCCTCGGTCAGATCGACCCCCAGCACCTCGGCCATCCGGTTCATCAGTGCCGCATGGCGATTCAGCGTTTTCGCTCCGAACATCTCGCGCGTCCCTTCTGCTAAAGCTGGAGGGAAAGTCGGGGCAAAACCGTCAATAAACTATGATTCAGATCAATCAGGCCAAAGCCGAGGCCCCACACCGGCAGGTTTTCGCTGCACCGTGGCTCAGATTCGCCCCGCGCGCAGCTCGGCCACCGTCTGGCGTACAATATCCAGGCGCAGAGCATTGGCCGGGTGGCTCCCCAGAAAGGTCTGGCCAGGGTCGGGAATACGGCGAAAGAATTCGGCACCGCGCAACGGATCATAGCCTGCGTTCCAGGTGATGATCGTGCCCAGCCGGTCGGCCTGCAGCTCGTAATCCTTGGATTTGGCACGACTGCCAACCGAGGCGCCCAGATCCTGCGCGCGGGAAATCCCGGTCATGTCAGCGCCCGCCACGGCCGCCAGCGTGCCCAGCAACACCGCGCCGCGCAGTGCGTCTTGCTCTTTCGCGGCCAGATGGCCCGCGATGTGATGCGCCGCCTCATGGCCCATCACAAAGGCCAGTTCGTCGGGATTGCGCGCACTGGCGATCAGCGCCAGATTGAAGGCCACAACCGGGCGGCCCTGCCGATCTTCGGTCTGGAACGCATTCGGGTCATTGCTCGGACGGTCATCGACCATGATCTGATAATCGCAATTGCGGCCACGGGTGCGCGCATAGCACTCGGCCTCGATCTGCGGCTCCATCGCGGTCACGACCGAGACAAAATTCGCGGCCGCCTGCTCGGGAGAGGGCAGCACCACGGCTGCGGGCTCCGCCACAGGCAGCGGCGCCATGCCCCCCTGCGGGGCCTCGCAGGCAGCGAGGGCCATAAGGCCAAAAATCGCACCAAGGCGCCAGATCCGCGCAGCCATAACCCCTCCGACATTTGCGCGCGCAGACTAAACGCGCCGCCCCGCGGCGAAAAGCCCACCCGCCCCGCGCTCACCGAAATGTTCCCTCTTCCCCGACGCCTCTCGTCGCGCTAGCATCAAGGCATGTTTACCATCGAGCACGAATTCGACGCCACCGTGATCACCCTTGTTGATGAGGGCGATGACCCACGCGACTATCTGCAAGAAGACATCACCATTCAGTCGTTTGAGGAATGCGTGGTTGTCGAGCAACTGGATGATCAGACCGATATCGTCCAGCAAATCACCTTTTCCCATGCGCAGCTGCGTGAACTGGCCGCCGCGCTGGATCTGCCCGAGGGCGTTTACCGGCTGCGGCAGATCGAAAAGAAATAACCGCGCAGGGGGCGCTGCCCCCTCGGGCCTGCGGCCCTCACCCCCGGGATATTTGTACCAAAGTGAAAGGGCGCTCCGGTCCGCTTTCCCTTTCATCTTGGCAAAAATATCCCGGGGGAGGCTGCAAGCCGGGGGCAGCGCCCCCTGCACGGCTCAATCCAGCCGAAACACCTTGTCCCGTGCGGTCTGCCCCCGGATCAGCGTCAGACGTGATTTTGCAACCCCCATCGCCTTGGCCAACAGCTTTTGCACCTGGGCATTGGCTTTGCCATCTTCGGGCACCACGGTGACATAAGCGCGCAAGCCGTCTTCGGCCACGACAAGGGCATTGCGCGAGGCTTTCGGCGTGACCCTCAGCGCGATCTCGGCGCCGGGCTTGGCAAGGTGGGTGAGGTCGGTCATGGTCCCGTTCATAGCGCCCCCGGGCGTGCAGGAAAAGGATCCCGCTGATGCGCACCGCCTTCTTTCATGACGAACGCAGTTTCTGGCATGGCGGCGGCAATTACGCGCTGACCTTGCCGGTGGGCGGGTTTGTCCAGCCCGGCGGTGGCCTGCCGGAAAACCCGGAAACCAAACGCCGACTGGTGAACCTGTTGCGCGTGTCCGGGCTGATGACCGAGATTGACGCGGGATCGGCGCCCGAGGCCAGCCGCACCGATCTGGAGCGGGTGCATCCCGCCGCCTATCTGGAGACGTTCAAAGCGACGTCTGATGTGGGGGGCGGCGAATTGGGCCTGCGCACACCCTTTGGGCCGGGCGGATACGAGCTGGCCGCGCTGTCGGCCGGGCTTGCCAAGGCCGCGCTGTTTGCGGTGCTGGAGGGGCGCGCGCAGAACGCCTATGCGCTCAGCCGTCCGCCCGGGCATCATTGCCTGCCCGACTGGCCGAACGGGTTTTGCCTGTTCAACAACATTGCCGTTGCGGTGCGCGCGGCGCAGGCGGCGGGACTGGCGCGGCGGGTGGCGGTGGTCGATTGGGATGTGCACCATGGCAATGGCACCGAGGCGGTGTTTCTGGACGACCCCGAGGTGCTGACGATTTCGCTGCATCAGGAATGGAACTATCCGCTTGATACCGGCGGCGCAGCCACGCGCGGGGCGGAGGGCAGCAATATCAACATTCCGCTGCCGCCCGGGTGCGGCGAGGCAAGCTATCTGCAGGCCTGGGATCGGATTGTGGCGCCGGCGCTGGCGCGGCATGCGCCCGATGTGATCGTGATCGCCTGCGGGTTTGATGCCTCGGCGATGGACCCGTTGGGGCGGATGCTGCTGGGGGCGAACGGGTTCCGTGCGTTGACCCTGCGGGCGATGGCCGCCGCCGATCAGCTGTGTCGCGGGCGGCTGGTGCTGACGCATGAGGGCGGCTATTCCGAGGTGCATGTGCCATTTTGCGGCCATGCCGTGCTGGAGGCGCTGTCGGGCAGTGCGATTGTCGTGCCCGACCCCTTGGGCGCGACCATCGCCGCACGCCAGCCAGAGGCGCGGTGGCAAGCGCCTGTGACAGCCTATCTGGCGGAACTGGCGGCAGAATTCGGGCTCTGAACCGTTGCAATCACGCCTCGCCCCGCCGATATGGGGGGCAGCAGACTGGAGAAGACCATGGATATTGCCCCCGGCACCGTGAACCCCGCCACGCGCAATGATGACGCCTTGCGGTTTTTGCTGACGCGCCGCTCGCGCCCGCCGAAAACGCTGCGTGGCCCCGCGCCCGACCGGGCCGCGCTGACCGAGATCCTGACCATCGCCGCGCGCGTGCCCGATCATGGCAAGCTGGAGCCGTGGCGGTTCATCGTTCTGGAACGCCCCGCGCTGGAGCGGCTGGCCGGTGCGGCGGCAGATTATGCCCGTGCGCAGAATATCCCGGACGATATCGCCGCCAAAGGTGTGGGCCAATTCGCGCAAAGCCCGCTGTGCGTAGCGGTGATTGCCGTGCCGCGTCCGACTGACAAGGTGCCCGTGATGGAGCAGACCCTTTCGGTCGGTGCCGCCTGCACGCAACTGGTCAATGCGGCCCTGGCGGCGGGCTGGGGCGCGGGATGGTTGTCGGGTTGGGTCTCGCATGATCTGGGCTTTGCGGCCCCCGCCTTCGGGCTGGCGCCGGGCGAATGGGTCGCGGGGCTGGTGCATATCGGCACTGAAACCATGGCCCCGCCGGAACGCCCCCGCCCCGATCTGGCACAGATTGTCACCTGGGTAGACGCATGATCTTGCAAAGCTTCTTTCTGGCCTGGGCGGATGTGTTCCGGCCCCGTGCGCTGAAGGTTCTGGGGCTGGGCGTGGCGCTGTCGCTCGGGCTGTTTCTGGCGATGTATTTCGGTCTGGTCAGCCTGATCGGTGCCTTCACGCCTGACACGTTCACCCTGCCCTGGATTGGCGAAATCACCTGGCTGCACAGCGCTGTTTCCATCGCCTCGCTGGGGGTGATGCTGGTGGCGTCGGTGTTCTTGATGGTGCCGGTGGCGTCGCTGTTCACCGGCTTCTTTCTGGAGGACGTGGCCGAAGTGGTCGAAGAGGCGCATTATCCGACCCTGCCGCCGGTGCGCAAACTGACGCTGGCCGAGAGTTTCGGCGATACGCTGCGGTTTTTAGGGGTGATACTTGGCGCCAACCTTCTGGCGCTGATGATCTATCCCTTCGTGATCCCCTTTGCACCACTGCTGTTCTTTGGGCTGAACGGCTATCTGCTGGGGCGGGAATATTTTCAGATGGCGGCGTTCCGGCGGATGCACCGCGACGAGGCCTTGGCGCTTTATGCACGCAACCGCGCGACGATCTGGACCGCCGGGGCGTTGATGGCGGTGCCGCTGTCGATCCCGCTGGTGAACCTGCTGGTGCCAGTGCTGGGCGCTGCGACTTTCACCCATATTTTCCACCGCATCACGCGTGGATAAGGCCGGGGGCGCCGCCCCCGGACCCCCGGGATATTTGGTCTTTGTTGAAGCGCGCCTCAGCGGTTGAGGCGGCCGAACCAGTCCAGATCTTCGATGGTGATCACACCCGACAGGATGATGCCCGCCACCACCGCCCAGATCACCACCGCAACCGCAGTGGTGATCTTTGCCTTGCGGCCAATATTGGCCTCGTGCGGGGCGCCTTTGGGGGTGCCGGGCACAACATGCCCGGCCTCATCCTGGCTTTGAAAGCGGATCGGCAGCACGACGAAAAACACCATGAACCAGATCACGGCGAACAGGACAATGCCGCCGGTCAGGTTCATACCTGCTCCAGTTCCACGAGGCAGCCGTTGAAGTCCTTGGGATGCAGGAACAGCACCGGCTTGCCATGCGCGCCGATTTTCGGTTCGCCCGTGCCCAGAACACGCGCGCCCGAGGCCTTGAGCTTGTCACGCGCGGCCAGGATGTCATCAACTTCGTAGCAGATGTGGTGGATGCCCCCGGCGGGGTTCTTGTCGAGGAAACCCTGAATCGGCGAGTTTTCCCCCAGCGGGTACAGCAGTTCGATCTTGGTATTGGGCAGTTCGATGAACACCACGGTCACGCCATGGTCGGGTTCGTCCTGCGGCGGGTTCACTTTCGCGCCCAGCGTATTGGCATATTGGGCGGCTGCCGCGGCCAGATCCGGCACGGCAATGGCGACATGGTTCAAACGTCCGATCATGGGGGCCTCCATTACTCCTGCCTTTGGCTTTAGGGGCCGGGGGGGCGTGATGCAAGGCCCGCGTGGGGGCGGCTTAACCCTCTGTTAGCCAAATCTGCGCTTAACTCGGACATGACCTGATTCCTTTCCGCTTCCCTCTGCCAAGGTGATGCCCATGTCCGATGACCTGACCCAATTTCTGGCCACCCGCCCGGCCACGGCACAACGCCCTCTACTGGGGCTGACGGTGCTGGTG
This sequence comes from Paracoccaceae bacterium, assembly GCA_028749255.1. Lineage (GTDB taxonomy): Bacteria > Pseudomonadota > Alphaproteobacteria > Rhodobacterales > Rhodobacteraceae > Rhodobacter. The sequence continues at coordinate 19,029 of JAQTYE010000017.1, forward strand.
GTGGAAGACAGCCGTTTCGCATCCGAGGCGATGCGATTGTTGTGCCTGCGGTCCGGTGCGCGGATCCGGCGCGCGGATTGCCTGCGTTCGGCACACCGACATTTGCAGACCTATCGCCCCGGTGTGGTGATCGTCGATATGGGCCTGCCCGATGGCTCTGGCGCCGATCTGATCCGCCATATCCGCGCCCTGTCCGCGCCGGTGCCGGTCATTTTAGGAACTTCGGGGGATCCGGGCGCCGAGACCGAGGCATTGCAGGCGGGGGCCGACGGTTTTTTGCCCAAGCCTGTTGAGAGCCTTGCGATGTTTCAGCAAGCCATCATCGCCACCCTGCCCGTCGATGCGCGTCCCAGCGGGTTGCATCTGATCAGTGATGACATGATCGCGCCCGATCCGATCGCCCTGCGCGACGATCTGAGCCATATGGCCGAGGTTCTGGCCGAGGCGCATGACCCCGCCGCCCTGGGGTATGTGGCGCAGTTCCTGACCGGGGTCGCCCGCTCGGCGCATGACGACGCGCTGGAAACCGCCGCGGTGGCGCTGGCGCGCTGCGGGGGGGCCTCGGTTGCGGATATCACCCGGCTGTCGGGGTTGGTGCAGGCACGCCTTGCCGCCGGTGCGGCGTTCTGAGCGGTGCCTGACCGCCCGTTACAGCGCGGCCAGAACCGGGTCAGAGGATACCCGCACCAGCCGCGTCAGATCCGACAGCCGCTCGATCTGATGCCCTTCGGCGTCGAAATTCGCGGGGGCCAGCCAAGCGGCATACGCCTCGCGCAGGGCGGGCCAATCCTTGTCGGTCGCGGCGAACCACGCGGTGTCGCGGTTGCGCCCCTTGTAGACCGAGGCCTGCCGGAACGTGCCCTCATAGCTGAGCCCCAGCCGCTCGGCCGCCCGCCGCGAAGGCATGTTCAGCGCATCACACTTCCATTCAAACCGCCGATAGCCCGCATCAAAGGCCCAGCCGATCATCAGCATCATCGCCTCGGTTGCGGCACGGCTGCGCTGCAAGCCCGGCGCCAGATTGATATGCCCCAGCTCGATCAGGCCGACCTCGGGGGAAATCCGCAGATAAGACATCACCCCGCCCGGATGACCGTTCGCAGTGTCGATCACGGTATAGAAATACGGATCTGCCTGCCCGGCCATATCCTTGACCCAGCGCATATACCCCACTTCAGAGGCGAACGGCCCATAGGGCAGGTAGTCCCAGATCGCGTCACTCTCGGCATTGGCGCGGAACAGCGCATGGGCATGGCGTTCTTCCAGCCGTTCCAGCCGGGCATAGCGCCCTTCCAGCACGGCCGCATCGGGGGCAGGTGGCGCAACCCAGCCGATCAGCGCCTCTCCAAACCGCTTTTGTGTCATCGCCGCCCCTCCCGCTGCATATCGTGTCCCAGTCACGCTAGCGCGTGGCGCGATCCGGCACAATCACCCGCCGGAAATGCCGTCAAAGCGCACGATTGCTTTCCCAAATCTGCCGCAATTGGGCGCCAGTGTGGCCGGACAAATCGCTGCCACGGGACCGCCGCATGAAAGACCACACCCTTCGTCTGATCACCGATCAACGCCTGATCAATGCCACCCACTGGACCGTGTTCGGCCTTGGCGCGACCAGCCTGACGATTTCACTGGTGGCAACGGCCGCGCGGGTGTTTGCGTCGTAATCACGCCCTACAGCAAGAACTTCGGATCATCGCCCAAGTCGAGCCCGGGAAAGATCGCGCGCTCCAGCAGTGCCCGGTCGGCCCCGAACATCCCCGCCAGCGCCCACCCCGCATAGGCGCGGATGTCCGCCGTGGGCATCAGGTCGCGTCCGGCATAAAGATCCGCCTCGGCCAGCCCGGGCCAGCGGCCATAGACCCGCCCGCCCCGCAGCGCGCCCCCCGCCATGACCATCGCACCACCAGTGCCATGATCGGTCCCGCGCGAACCATTCTGCCGTGCCGTGCGGCCGAATTCGGTCATCGCCAACACCAGCGTCTTCCCCCAGGCCGCGCCCAGTTCCTGCTGCAAGGTCAGGATCATAGAGGCCAGCCGCGTCGCCGGGCCGCGAATGGCCCCCGCCTGGCCGCGATGCGTATCCCAACCGTTGAGCGAAAACGCCGCGATCCGGGTATCCTCGCGCAACCGGCTGGCGGCGAACTGCGCCAGGGCGTCGGCTTTTTGCACCGCGCCCGCGCCGGTGGCCTGCATCCCCGGGGTCACCATCGTACCCCCCGCCATCGGTGCGGCCATCTGCTGCGCGACCAGCGCCTCGGCCGCCTGGGTATCGGTGATCGTCATCGCCTCGGCCGCGGCCTCGCGAAACAACGCGTCGTCGTGGTAGATATGTTCCAGCAATGCCCGCCCTTGCCCGCTCAGGTTCAGCCAGGCATCGGGTGCCCAGGCCATCGCCGGCGCCGCCCCTGCCAAAACCGGCATCTCGTCTGCCCCCACCGAATAGGCGGTCTCGGCCCGCGCCCCGGGCATGGATTGCAACAGCCGGTTCAACCAGCCGTCGCGGATCATCGAAACCGGCACATCCATGCCAGTGCCCGCCTCGAGCATGTCCTGCCCGTCGAAATGCGAACGCTTGTCGCGGTAGGGCGTTGAAACCGCGTGGGTAAAGGCCAGCTCGCCCTTGGACCACAGCGGCATCAGACCGGCCATCGCCGGGTGCAATGCGAAAAAACCGTCCAGATCCAGCGCCCCGTTTTGCGGGCCGACACCCAGATCAGGGCGCATCTGCGCCAACAGCGGGTCGCCGTAGGGCTGCACGATATCGAGCCCGTCCATCGCGCCGCGCAGGATGATCACGACCAGCCGCCGGTCGCCCGGTGTCGCGGCCAGTGTCACCGTGCTCATCAACGGATGCGCCGCCGCGGAACAGCCCAGGACCGCCGCACCGCGCAGGAAAAACCGACGGGAAATCATGGCATTACCTCCGGTTGAATTCGCTGGAGGCCAGCACCAGTGCCACCCCCTCGACCCGGCTTTCGGCCCGCGGAACGGCAAAGGCAAGGGCCTCGCTGACGCGCGGACCCAACGCCTGCGGCAGGAAATCGCGGGCGTCAGGGAACGGGCGTTTCAGATCCCTGACAATCGCCGCAGGGGCCTTCAACGCCCAGTTGATCCGGGCCGACAGTGTCTGCGGCGCGATCCAGTCCGCGGCATCTTCGGGCCAGCCATCCGGCCCGCGCGGCGCCAGCCATTGCTGCCCCATCGAACGCAGCGGCCAATAGCCCTGCTTGCGCAAGATCGCCCCCGACAGCCCCATCACATCCGCCCCCGACAGCCCCAGCGCGCGCAACGATGTGGCCATGAACTCAAAGGGCTGGCGCACCTTTTCCAGCGCATCGCCGTGTGACGCCGGATGTTCAAGCAGCACCTGATAGACCGGCATCAGCGCCCCCTTTGCCCCCAGATATGCCTCGGCCATGGCGTCAATCAGCGCAGGGTCCGGCGCGGGGCTCACGAAATGCACCGCCAGTTTTCGGGCCAGATGCCGGGCGGTATCGGGGTGCAGCGCCAGCGTATCGAGCACCGCATGAATATCCTCCAGCTGTGCCGGATCGCCGCCAAAGCTGCGCCCCAGAACCTGTTCGGCGCCGGGCTCTGCCAGATCGGGGCTGAACTGCATGCCCGCCTCGCCCAGCACCCGCAGCCCGGTAAACAGCTCGGCCAGTTGCCGCACATCATCCTGACTGTAGGCGCCCCCAACGCCCAGCGTGTGCAGCTCCATCACCTCGCGCGCGAGGTTCTCGTTCAGCCCCAGCGCGCGTTCGGGTTTCTTGCGGGCCATCCGCGACCCCGGCCCAAACGAGGAATTCTGGTCAAGATAGATCAGCATCATCGGATGCAGCACCGCCGCGCGCAGCATCGCCGGGAAGCTGCCGGTCAGATGCGGGCGCAGCGCTTCGGCATGGCTGGCGGCCAGTGCGTAATCCTCGCGCCGCTTGCCCTGAATGGTGAAATGATCGCGCCAGAAGGCAAACAGCCGCTCACGCATCCCGGCCGGGTCATCGACTGCCCGCGCCAACGCCAGTTGCAGACTGTCCACCAACGCATCGTGCAGCGCCGCCTTATGGGCCTTGAGCGCGGCCGCGGCACCCGGTTCATCGTCGCGCTCGGCGCGTTTCAGCCGCACGAAATCAACCCGCATTTTCAACGCGACACCGGTTTGCATGCCGGGAAACTGCGCCCCCACCCCATCGCTGCGCAGCGCGGCCAGCATCTCGGGCACGGTTTGCGGCCCCACCGCGCGTGGCGACAGGCCAAAACCGAAACGCACGGGGGCGAGCGTGGCAAAATCCATCCGGGGCACCTTTGATCTGACCCGATTGCGCCACAGCATCGGCCAAAAGGAAAGGGCGCCGCGGTCTGGCCCGGCGCCCTTTCGCTCACTCTTGCGTGTTGTCGCGGATCAGGCCTCTTTCGGCAGCACCCGCAGACGCAATTCGCGCAGCTGTTCGTTCAGCGGTTCACTGGGCGCGCCCATCATCAGATCTTCGGCGCGCTGATTCATCGGGAACATGATGACCTCGCGGATGTTTGCCTCATCCGCCAGCAGCATCACGATCCGGTCGATGCCCGCGGCACAACCACCGTGGGGCGGGGCGCCGTATTTGAACGCCTTGACCATGCCGCCAAAGCGTTTTTCGACTTCGGAGGCCGGATAGCCCGCCAGCTCGAACGCCTTGAACATGATTTCCGGCTTGTGGTTACGGATCGCACCCGAGATCAGCTCATAGCCGTTGCAAGCCAGGTCATATTGATACCCCAGCACGTCCAGCGGATCGCCATTCAGCGCCTCAAGCCCGCCTTGCGGCATCGAGAACGGGTTGTGGCTGAAGTCGATCTTGCCCTCGTCGTCCTTCTCATACATCGGGAAATCGACGATCCAGGCGAATTTGAAGCAATCCTTGTCGCTCAGGCCCAGCTCGTCGCCGATCACGTTGCGCGCACGCCCCGCGACGCCTTCAAACGCCTCGGGTTTGCCGCCCAGGAAAAAGGCCGCGTCGCCCTCGCCCAGACCCAGCTGCACGCGGATCGCCTCGGTGCGTTCCGGGCCGATGTTTTTCGCCAGCGGACCGGCGGCTTCCATCGTGCCATCTTCGGCCTTGCGCCAGAAGATATAGCCCATGCCCGGCAGACCCTGCTCCTGCGCGAATTTGTTCATCCGGTCGCAGAATTTGCGCGAACCGCCCTTGGGTGCGGGGATTGCGCGCACCTCGGTGCCCTCTTGCTCCAGCAGTTTCGCAAAGATCGCAAAGCCCGAGCCCGCGAAATGTTCGCTCACGACCTGCATTTCGATCGGGTTGCGCAGGTCGGGCTTGTCCGATCCGTATTTCAGCAGCGCGTCTTTATAGGCAATGCGCGGCCAGTTGGCATCCACCGGGCGGCCCTTGCCGAATTCTTCGAACAGGCCCTGGATCACCGGCTGAATCGCGGCGAACACGTCTTCCTGCTCGATGAAGGACATCTCCAGATCGAGCTGGTAGAAATCGGTCGGGCTGCGGTCGGCGCGCGGGTCCTCATCGCGGAAGCAGGGCGCGATCTGGAAGTATTTGTCAAAGCCCGCGACCATGATCAGCTGTTTGAACTGCTGCGGCGCCTGCGGCAGGGCGTAAAACTTGCCCGGGTGCAGACGCGAGGGCACCAGAAAGTCACGCGCGCCCTCGGGCGAGCTGGCCGTGATGATCGGGGTCTGAAATTCGTTGAAGCCCGCATCCCACATCCGGTTGCGGATCGAGCGCACGACATTCGAGCGCAGCATGATGTTGTTGTGCAGCCCCTCGCGGCGCAGGTCGAGGAAGCGATAGGTCAGGCGGGTTTCCTCGGGATAGTCCTGCTCGCCGAAGACCGGCAGCGGCAGTTCCTCGGACGGGCCCAGAACCTCCACTTCGCGCACATAGATCTCGATCTCGCCGGTCGGGATTTTCGCGTTGATCAGCGACGCGTCGCGCAGCTTCACGCTGCCGTCGATGCGGATCACCCATTCGCTGCGCACCTTTTCCAGCGCCGCAAATGCACCCGAGTCGCCATCGCAGATCAGCTGCGTCATGCCGTAATGGTCGCGCAGGTCGATGAACAGCACGCCCCCATGATCGCGCACGCGATGCACCCAGCCCGAAAGGCGGACGGTTTCACCGGCATTCGCGGCGGTCAGCGCGGCACAGGTGTGGCTGCGATAGGCGTGCATGGATTGCTCCCTTTCAACGGGCTTTGGCGTCAGTCGGCCCGATACACCGCGAGAGCGCCCGGAAGTCAAGCGCGAGGCTGCATTTGCTGGGCCTGCGTGGGCCAAAAGCTGGCCTGATCCTGCCCGCCCCGGCCCCGCGCCGCTGTTTTCCGGCCGCGCCGCCGCGCCCGATGGCCCCCTTATGCCGCCAGGCGCCGGGGTTATGGGGCTGGCACATGGCACCGTTCGGTCGTGCGCGGGCGTGCCATGCGCACGCCGCCCCCCCGGCCCCTCCCTTTAACGCTTGCGCCGCGCGTCCGGCTGATTATAACCCCCACCAATTTGCGCGGAGCCTGTCCAGTCTCTGCCTAGAATGCTGCCGATCAGAATCAAGGGGTCCACCATGCCGAAGAGAACCGACATCAAGTCCATCCTCATCATCGGCGCAGGGCCCATTGTGATCGGCCAGGCCTGCGAGTTTGACTACTCGGGCGCCCAAGCCTGCAAGGCCCTGCGCGAAGAGGGTTACCGCGTCATCCTGGTCAACTCGAACCCGGCGACGATCATGACCGACCCGGAAATGGCCGACGCGACCTATATCGAGCCGATCACCCCCGAGGTTGTCGCCAAGATCATCGAAAAAGAACGCCCCGACGCCCTGCTGCCCACCATGGGCGGGCAGACCGGGCTGAACACCTCGCTGGCGCTGGCCGACATGGGCATTTTGGAAAAATTCGGTGTCGAGATGATCGGCGCCAAGCGCGAGGCCATCGAAATGGCCGAAGACCGCAAGCTGTTCCGCGAGGCGATGGACCGGCTGGGCATCGAAAACCCCAAGGCCACCATCGTCGCCGCGCCGAAACTGCCGAACGGCAAATATGACATCAACGCCGGTGTGGCGCAGGCGATGGCCGACCTGGAACATATCGGCCTGCCCGCGATCATCCGCCCCGCCTTCACGCTGGGCGGCACCGGCGGTGGTGTGGCCTATAACCGCGACGATTACGAAGCGATCTGCCGGTCGGGTCTGGATGCCTCGCCGATGGCACAGATCCTGGTCGATGAATCGCTCTTGGGCTGGAAAGAATACGAGATGGAGGTGGTGCGCGACAAAGCCGACAACGCCATCATCGTCTGTTCCATCGAAAACGTCGATCCGATGGGCGTGCACACCGGCGATTCGATCACCGTGGCCCCCGCGCTGACGCTGACCGACAAGGAATATCAGATCATGCGCAACGGCTCGATCGCCGTGCTGCGCGAGATCGGCGTCGAGACCGGCGGCTCGAACGTGCAATGGGCGATCAACCCGGCCGATGGCCGCATGGTGGTGATCGAGATGAACCCGCGCGTGTCGCGGTCGTCCGCACTGGCGTCGAAGGCGACCGGCTTCCCGATTGCGAAAATCGCCGCGAAACTGGCGGTGGGTTACACGCTGGACGAGTTGGACAACGACATCACCAAGGTCACGCCCGCGTCGTTCGAGCCGACCATCGACTATGTTGTCACCAAGATCCCGCGCTTCGCGTTTGAGAAATTCCCCGGCTCCAAGGCCGAGCTGACCACCGCGATGAAATCGGTGGGCGAGGCAATGGCAATTGGCCGCACTTTCCACGAATCGCTGCAAAAGGCGATGGCGTCGATGGAAACCGGGCTGACCGGGCTGGATGAAATCGAAATCCCCGGCGCGCCCGACACCGCCGCCGTGATCAAGGCCATCTCGATCCAGACCCCCGACCGCCTGCGCCTGATCGCGCAAGCGATGCGTCATGGGTTGTCGGATGATGAAATCGTCGCGGCCACATCGTTCGATCCGTGGTTCCTGGCGCGCATTCGCGAAATCGTGGACGCCGAGGCTGCAATCCGCAAATCCGGCCTGCCGCTGGACGCCAAAGGCCTGCGCACGCTGAAAATGATGGGCTTCACCGATGCCCGTCTGGCCAAGCTGACCGGCCGTGACGAGGCGCAGGTGCGCCGCGCCCGCCGCAATCTGGGTGTAACCGCGGTGTTCAAGCGGATCGACACCTGCGCCGCCGAATTCGAAGCGCAGACGCCTTACATGTATTCGACCTACGAAGCCCCGGCGATGGGCGACGTCGAATGCGAGGCGCGCCCGTCGGACCGCAAGAAAGTGGTCATCCTGGGCGGCGGCCCGAACCGGATCGGCCAAGGCATCGAGTTTGACTATTGCTGCTGCCACGCCTGTTTCGCACTGACCAAGGCGGGCTACGAAACGATCATGGTCAACTGCAACCCGGAAACGGTTTCGACCGACTATGACACCTCGGACCGGCTGTATTTCGAACCGCTGACGATGGAACATGTGATGGAAATCCTGCGGGTCGAGCAGGAAAACGGCACGTTGCATGGCGTGATCGTGCAATTCGGCGGCCAGACCCCGCTGAAACTGGCCAATGCGCTGGAAGCCGAAGGCATTCCGATCCTGGGCACCACGCCCGACGCCATCGACCTGGCCGAAGACCGCGAACGGTTCCAGGATCTGCTGAACCGGCTGGAGCTGAAACAGCCGGTCAACGGCATCGCCTCGACTGAAGCGCAGGCCATTGCCATTGCCGAACGCGTCGGCTTCCCGCTGGTGATCCGCCCGTCCTATGTTCTGGGCGGTCGTGCGATGGAAATCGTGCGTGATATGGACCATCTGAAACGCTATATCGCGACCGCCGTCGTGGTGTCGGGGGACAGTCCGGTTCTGCTCGACAGCTATCTGTCGGGCGCGATCGAGGTTGACGTCGATGCGCTGTCGGATGGCAAGACCGTCCATGTCGCGGGCATCATGCAGCATATCGAAGAGGCGGGCGTCCATTCGGGCGATAGCGCCTGTTCGCTGCCGCCCTATTCGCTGAGCGCGGAAATGGTGGCCGAACTCAAGGTCCAGACCGAGAAGATGGCGCTGGCGCTGGGTGTCGTCGGCCTGATGAACGTGCAATTCGCGATCAAGGACGGCGTGATCTATGTGCTCGAGGTGAACCCGCGTGCCTCGCGCACCGTGCCCTTCGTGGCCAAGGCGACCGATAGCGCGATTGCCTCGATTGCCGCGCGTCTGATGGCGGGCGAGCCGATGGCGAACTTCCCGCAGCGCGCCCCCTACCCCGCAGATGTGGGCCCGGAAACCGACCTGCCCTTTGCCGATCCGCTGACGCTCGCCGACCCGAACACGCCGTGGTTCTCGGTCAAGGAAGCCGTGCTGCCGTTCGCCCGGTTCCCCGGCGTCGATACCCTGCTGGGGCCGGAAATGCGGTCGACCGGCGAGGTCATGGGGTGGGATCGCAACTTCCCGCGCGCCTTCCTCAAGGCGCAGCTGGGTGCGGGCACCGTGTTGCCGACCGAAGGCCGCGTGTTCTTCTCGATCAAGGATGCCGACAAGTCGGCCGAACTGGCCCAGGCCGCGCGCGATCTGGTCACGATGGGCTTTGGCCTGATCGCGACTCGGGGCACCGCCGCCTGGCTGAAGGAACACGGCGTCGAGGCGGAATCGGTGCTGAAAGTCTATGAAGGTCGTCCGAACATCGTGGACCGGCTGAAAAACGACGATATCGCACTGGTGTTCAACACCACCGACTCGAGCCAGTCGGTCAGCGACAGCCGCGACATCCGCGCCGTGGCGCTGTATGACAAGATCCCCTATTTCACCACCGCCGCCGCCTCGATCGCGTCGGTCGCCGCGATGAAGTCGCGTGACGAGGGTGAAATCTCGGTGCGCCCGCTGCAGGCGTAAGCGCAACGAAAGCGCGTATGGGCAGTTGATTTTTTTGGCCCAACACTACATGTTGGGCCAAAAACAATGCGAGGCATCAAATGAATGAACGTCTGAATCATCTCATCGAAATAGCGCGCGGCGTCCGTATGACCGAGCCGCAGAAGACCGAGCAACGGATTAGTTTTGCATATGGCACTGCAAAGATAGAAAATGACAATGTGACTCGTGAAATGGTCGAACGCGCGGCCGCGAAGAGCGAGTAAGGTTACGATGTGCTCGGAACGTAAGAGCGAAGCGGAAATCCCACCGCTAATTGATGATCCTGTGTTGCTCGCGCAGAAAGAAGCCGCGAATGCCTTGGATCAATTCGACTGGGCTATGACCGAGGTGTCGCGATGGATGGAACATCGCGAACCGACGCTCCGTATTTCGATGCTTCTAGACCTTCATCGGAAAGCCATGAGCGGGATCGATCAATACGCTGGAAACTTTCGCCCCGCGTCTGTTGCGATCAAGGGGAGCAAACACGCGCCTGTTCCCGGAGAAGAAGTGCCGCGACATGTCGAGGAAATGCTCGACTATCTGAAATCAAACTGGTCAGAAAAGACGGCAAGCCACCTTTCCGCATATGCAATGTGGCGCCTGAATTGGATCCATCCATTTGCTGACGGCAATGGAAGGACCTCTCGCATGTTTTCTTACATGATCCTGTGCGCACGTCTGGGTTACCGGCTTCCTGGATCGAATACTATCCCCGAACAAATATCCGAATACAAAGCTCCTTATTACTCCGCATTGGAAGCCGCCGACGAAGCATGGAAGATTGAAAAAATCGACGTAACTGAAATGGAGAAGCTTCTGGAGGGTTACCTAGCCAAGCAGCTAATCGGTGTGCAGGAAAGTGCGACCGGAAAATCATTGAGACTCCCCGAGTCGACTGCGTTGTCTAAACAGTCACGCTGGGATTTTTTCGAGCGTCGCCCCGTTCTGTATACATCAATCGTTACGATTGTCATCGCAATGATCGGGTGGGCTATATCGGCTCTATAAGATCACTACGCGTGACGAATAGCGGCGCCGCTCAAATGAACGGGATTAGCGGAATGCCATTGCCGCAGGCGGCCAGCGCCAGACACAGACCAAAAGCCACAAGAATTTTCATCGGAACCTCCTGATTCACGCGAATGACGGGGGCAAGTCTACGCCCGCCCCCGCACCGCGGACAGCCCCTTTTCTTGGCTGTGATTGCATGCCACAGTCCCGCCATGGAACACGACTTTCTGATCATCGGCGGCGGCATCGCAGGGGTTTCCGCGGCGGCGCGACTGGCACCTTTGGGGCGGGTTATCCTTTTGGAATCCGAAGGGAACCTAGCCTATCACGCCTCCGGCCGCTCGGCCGCGCTGTATGCGCCGCATTATGGCAATGCGGCGGTGGTGGGTTTATCGCAGGCCTCGGGCGCGTATTTCGATGCCTCGGGCACACTGACCCCGCGCGGCACCATGTTTGTCGATGGCCCCGAGCATCGCGCCCGTTTCGAGGCGCTTGTGCAGGACATCGAGCTGGAGGTGCTGAGCCTCGAACAAGCCCGCGCGATAGTGCCGATCCTGAACCCCGAAACCGTAGCCCATGTCGGGCTGACCCGCGAGAGCTGGGACATCGACACCGATCTGCTGATCCAGAACTTCGCACGCGAGGCGCGGACGCTGGGGGCACGGATCGTCACCTCGGCACCAGTCACGCAGATTGCGCGACGGCCGACGGGCTGGACCGTGATGGCAGGCGGACACCCCTATGACGCGCGGATAATCGTCAATGCGGCGGGGGCCTGGGCCGACCAGATCGCGACACTGGCCGGGGTCGCGCCGGTCGGGCTGCAACC
>JAQTYE010000018.1 GCA_028749255.1 Paracoccaceae bacterium
ATTGCCGCGGATATGCCATTGGTGCCCGGGCTGCTGGGTGTTCAGGCCCAACAAAACCTCGTTCGCGGGGGCGCCGGTAAACCCGTTGGCAATCATCCAGTCGCGCGTGATCTGCCGCTGTTTGAACCGCCGGGGCAGGGTGCCGCTCGGATAATCTTCGGTATCGTAGATGCGATAGGGCACGTTCATCCGCTCGGCCACAAGCGAGCCCACGGCGCTGTCGATCCGGCTGTTATAGCTGTGCGCGAAGGCAAAGAATTCACCGATCTTGTCCAGATGATCGCGCGCGCAGGCCACCAGGTTACGCGAATCCCGACCCGCGGAAATCGGCATCACGGTGGGCCGGGCGCTGGCAATCGTGCCAATCGTGCGGGCCAACCGATCACGGATCTCTTCCAATGCGCCCGGGGCCTGCTCCAGCGGGATGTCAAACACCGCATCGGGTTTGGGCCAATGTCGCGTCACGCGGAAATCGGTCAGATCCAGATAATGGTTCGGCAGCAGCCGCTTGACCTGCGCATCCGAGGTATGGGTCAGCGTATAGTTGCCCTTGCCCGCCAGAATCAGATCGCCATCAAAGGCCGGGTTCGGTTCGCGCGCCCGGTCCAGCGCCAACAGCACACTAGAGGCAATCGCACGGGTTTTCGGGTCAAACACCACACCCAGCGCAGAAACCGGGTCGATATAAATCCGAACCCCGGTCTTGGCCGCCAAAATCACCGCATACCGCCCGGCCAGCCCTTCGATCAACGGCTCGCACGCGTCGAAGAAATTTTTGGCGTCGCGGCTGGCAGGCAAGGTCAGAGCGGTGTCGATCAATCCACCTTCGGGGTGCAGAGCCCCGCCCAGAACATAGCCACTGGGCAAACCCTTGCTGTCGATCACCGGCGTGACCGGAAGTGCGGGCCCGTGCAGCAGCGCCCAGCTTTCGGTCACCAGCTTGCGCTGGAACCCCGGCACGCTCAGCGCGGGGTTTTCCGTCAGAACAAATTGATAGCGAAACAAGCTTTCAAAAGGACGGCCCTCTTCCGAGCAGATTTTCTCGGCGGCGGTCTGACCATGTAACATGCGTTTAATCCGTTCGGCTTATCGTTGCGGCACCAGAAACACTGAAACCAAAGTTATGTGATTGTTTTTAAACCCACAACGATCAATTCGGGTTGCCAGCCTTCCGGCGGGGTGCAATCCTGCCCCGCGAAGCGGGAAAGATCAGATGGCGGGCACTTCCTTGCGGAAACGAGGGGACCATGAGCGACGAGCGTAAGAACGACAACCCCTATCGGCACATACCAGCCCGCGGATTTTGGCGCAGTGCCGTGGCAGAGCCCGGACTGTTTGGCCTGTCCGAGCTTTGGCATTCGGCCTGGACGCTGCCGAAAGACGCGGTTTTTGCCACCTTCGGGTCGTGTTTCGCACAGCATATCAGCCGGGCGCTGATGACCCGCAAGATGAACTGGCTGAACGCCGAACCGGCGCCGGGGCGAACCCCCGCTGATCTGGCGAAGAAATACAATTACGGTGTGTTTTCGGCCCGCACCGGCAACATCTATACCGCGGCGCAACTGCTGATCTGGGCGCGACTGGCGGCGGGCGAACGCGGCGCGGACACGGTCGAGATGTGGACCGATGGCAGGGGTCTGGTCCATGACATGCTGCGCCCCAAGATCGAACCGCAGGGGTTTGTCAGCGCGGCAGAGGCGCAGGCCTCGGTTGCCGCGACCGCACGGGCCTTTGCGCGCTGCATCACCGAGGCCGATGTCTTTGTTTTCACCCTGGGCCTGACCGAGGGCTGGGTGAACACCCGCACCGGACAAAGCTATTCGATCTGCCCCGGCACTGGCGTCGGCACCTTCGACCCTGCGGTGCATGCCTTCCGCAATTACACCTACCCCGAAATCATGCGCGATCTGGATCTGGCACTGGAAATCATCTGGCGGATGAATCCCAATTTGCGGGTCTTGCTGACGGTCTCGCCGGTGCCTCTGGTGGCGACCGCCTCGGGCGAACATGTTCTGGTGGCCACGCAATATTCGAAATCGGTGCTGCGCGCGGTGGCGGGTGATCTGGCACGCAGCCATGCGGCGGTCGATTATTTCCCGTCCTATGAAATCATCGCAGCACCCCCCACCCGTGCGGCGTTTTTCGAACCAAACATGCGCGGGATTGCCTTGGATGGTGTCGATCTAGTGATGCGTCATTTCTTTGCCGGGCTGGACCTGTCGGAGCCCGCCCGCCGTGCAGGCCAGGCCCCAGCGACCGAAGCCGAAAGCGAGGCGGAAATGGCCCGCGAGGATCTGGTGTGCGAAGAAATGATCCTGGAGAAATTCAATGACGCCTGAGCTTCTGATCCTGGGAGACAGCCATTCAATCGCCCTGAAAGAGGGCGCCGATCTGCTGGGCATCCGGGCCGAGGCGCTGCATTTTTCCGGTTCGCAATGGCACGATCTGAAATTCAGCTATGGCGCCAGCGGGTTCGAACCGCGCGGTGTGCGTGCCGGTGTTCAGCAGATGCGTGCGCTGCGTGAAAAGCTGGGCGTCGAGGATGTGTTTGGTATGGGGATCCCGGTGATTTCCACGCTGGGGTTCCATCTGGGGCGGCTGGTGCCGCCGTTCGGCTGGAACGATCATCAGGTGTTCGAAGAGGGCAGACAGGTTGATGGCGGATTGATCGCCTCGACCCGGTTTACCGAGGAATACGTCGCCCATTATCGCGCGCGCCACATCCGCACTGCCCGGCGCCTGTCGCGTGGCGCTAAACTGGTGATTGTCGCGCCGCCGCCCGCCTTTGACCGGCCGAATTACGATGCGATCCGCGGGATTGTCACGCGTCAGCTACAGACCGCCGGGGTCACCGTATACGACCCAAAGGACGATCTGCTGCCCGAAGGCGGCACACTGCCTGCCGAGCTGTTGATGCCCGACGGCGTGCATGCCACGGCGGAATGCGGTGCGATGATTTTACAGGCGATGGCCGAGCGCGGACTGATTACCGCTTAGAAATCAAGGCCAAGGTCCAGTGTGCTGGCCGAATGCGTCAGTGCGCCCGAAGAAATGTAATCGACCCCGGTCGCGGCAACTTCGGCGATCCGGTCGAGTTTCATGTTCCCCGAAGCCTCGAGCACCACACGCCCCGCGGCCAGGTCAACTGCCGCGCGCAGCGTGGGCGTGTCCATGTTGTCCAGCAAAACGACATCCGCACCACCGACATCAAGCGCCTCTTGCAGCTGGGTCAGGGTGTCCACCTCCAGCTCGATCCGCATCATGTGGCTGCGCGCGGCTTTCGCCGCCTCCAGAACGGCACGAATGCCACCGGCCGCCGCGATGTGATTGTCCTTGATCAGGATCGCATCGGACAGGCCAAAGCGATGGTTCGAGCCGCCACCATGCGCAACCGCCAGTTTTTCCACCACACGCAGGCCCGGCGTGGTTTTGCGGGTGCAGGTGATCCGGGTCTTGGTGCCACGGGTTTCGGCCACAAACGACGCGGTCAGCGTGGCGATTCCCGTCAGGCGGCCCGCGAAATTCAGCGCAACGCGTTCACCCATCAGGATCGACCCGGCGTCACCGTCGATCGTCATCAGCGTCTGGCCCGGAACACAGGCCTGACCATCAGCCACCAACGTTTCGATTTTCAGCGCCGGATCGACCAGCCGAAACGCGATTGCCGCGATCTGCATGCCGGACACGACACCCGGTTCGCGGGCGTTCAGCCGCGCGGTATAGCGAATGCCCGGCGGGATGACCGCGCGGGTGGTCACGTCACCCATCGGCGACAGATCCTCGGTCAGGGCCGCCCGGACAAGCGGTTCAAGGATGAAATCGGGAAGCGTCGCGGTCATTTTTCCTCCAGAACGCGGGCGCGGATGGCCAGCGCATCGGCAAGGGTCATATGGGTGCGTTGGGCCATGTTCGGGTCTGATTTTGGGAAATCAGCGCGGAAATGGCCGCCACGGCTTTCTTCGCGCGCCAAGGCCGCAGCTGCAATCAGTGTGGCCGTTGCGGTCATGTTCAGCATCGCTTTGGCAGGGTGGGCGGTTTCGATTTCAGCAATGATCCGCAGAGCGCGCTTCAGCCCGGCGGCGTCGCGCACAACGCCCACACCATCGGTCATCGCCGCCCGCAGCCGGGCCACGGCAGTTTCGTCGATCTGCTCGGCGCCATTGGGGAAGGTCAGCACGATTTCGGGCACATCGCCCGGCGCGCCAAGCTGGGCGGCGATACCCAACGCACAGATCCGCGCGAACACCAGCGCCTCCAACAGCCCGTTCGACGCCAGACGGTTCGCGCCATGCAACCCGGTCGAAGAGGCCTCGCCACACACCCACAAATTGCCAAGGCTGGCGCGCCCGGTTGGGTCCGTGTCGATGCCCCCCATATGGTAATGCGCAGCAGCGGCCACGGGAATCGGCTGTAAAACAGGGTCTATTCCGGCCCTTTTGCAGGCTTCGGCTACGGCGGGGAACCGTGTGATCACATCCGAGCCAAGACAGGCCCGGGTATCAAGTGCCGGCGCACGGCCTGCTTGCCGCTCCAGATATACCGCGCGGGCGACGATATCGCGCGGCGCCAGTTCGGCATCGGGGTGAATGGGCAGCATGAAGCGTTCGCCCAAAGAATTAATCAACACGGCGCCTTCGCCCCGCAGCGCCTCGGTCGCCAGAGGGGCCGGGTCTTCGCCGCTGGCAATCGCGGTGGGGTGAAATTGCACGAATTCGGGGTCCGCTATCCGGGCACCAGCGCGCGCGGCCATGCCAATCACCTGCCCACGGATCCTGGGCGGATTGGTCGTGACAGCAAACAAACCGCCCGAACCGCCACCCGCCAGCAAAATCGCCGGGCTGCGCAGCAAGGTCCGCCCCGAGGGCTGATTGGCCTTTTCAAGCCAGACCCCCGTCACGACGCCATCCTGCACTTCGAGCCCCGAGGCCAGCACACCTTCGGCGACCTGCACCGACGGCGTGTGCCGGACGGTAGCAATCAGCGCCTGCATGATTTCGCGCCCGGCCTGATCGCCCTTGACGCGCACCACGCGGGCGATCGAATGCGCCGCCTCGCGCGACATGACGTAGCCACCCGCGGCGTCACGGTCAAAGGGTGTGCCCAGATCGGTAAGGTCCAGAATATGCTGGCGTGCCTCGGCGGTGACCATGCGCGCGATGTCGGGGTCAACGGTGCCCGCACCTGCCGTCATCGTGTCGGTCGCGTGGGATTCGGGGCTGTCGCCCCGCGACATGGCCGCCGCAACGCCCCCCTGTGCCCAGGCAGACGAGGCGCCTTCGCCCAGAGCTTCGGGCGAAATCACCAGAACCGGGCGTGGTGCCAGCTTCACCGCTGCATAAAGCGCGCCCAGCCCCGCGCCGACGATCACGACGCGTTGCGTGTTGATCGTGCTCACTTGGCGATCTTCCGCGACAGCTCGATCATCCGCTCCACCGCGATGCGGGCCTTGGCGGCGATTTCGGGATCGACCAGCACTTCCTCGGTGCCGGTATGCAGCGAGAACAGGATCTTTTCGAGCGTGATCTTCTTCATGTAGGGGCACATGTTGCAGGGCCCCACGAAATCAACCGCAGGCAGCGCATCGGCGATATTCGACGCCATCGAACATTCGGTGACCAGCATCGCCTTGCCCGGCTGTTCGCGCGTCACATAGTCGATGATGCCACTGGTCGAACCGGAAAAATCAGCCTCGGCCACGACCGAAGGCGGACATTCGGGGTGTGCGATGATCCGGGTATCGGGGTGCAGGGCGCGGTAATCGCGCAGATCCTGCGCGGTGTATTGTTCATGCACGATGCACGAGCCCGCCCACCAGACCACGTTTTTCTGCGGCACCTGCTTGGCGACGTTTTGCGCCAGAAATTGGTCGGGGGTCATGATGACCGTGTCACCGTCCATCGCCGCGACGATCTGCGCAGCGTTGGACGAGGTGCAGCAGATATCCGAGGCGGCCTTCACCTCGGCGGTGGTGTTGACATAGCTGACCACCTGCGCGCCCGGGTATTTTGCGCGCATCTGGGCGATACCTTCGGCCGTGATGCTTTCGGCCAGCGAACAGCCAGCCTCCATGTCGGGGATCAGAACCGTCTTCGACGGGTTCAGGATTTTCGAGGTCTCGGCCATGAAATGCACACCGCATTGCACGATGGTCTGCGCTTCGACCTTGGTCGCCTCGATCGCCAGTTGCAGGCTGTCGCCCACCACATCAGCCACGCCGTGATAAATCTCGGGCGTCATGTAGTTGTGCGCCAGAATGACCGCGTTCTTTTCGCGCTTGAGCTGATTGATCGCGCGAATATAGGGCGCGTAGCGGGCGAAATCGGGCAGGGCGACCACGCGATCCATCCGCGCGTGCACATCGCGCATCTCTTCGGCCAGCGTCAGCGAGGGCGCGAGGTCATAGGCCTCGGCCAAGGTGGCGCGCATCGCAGCAAAGTCCAGCATGGGTATCCTCCCCAAACCTCAGAACGGAATGGATGTAAGGGCATTGGCCCCGGGGTTAAATGGGAAAAATGCCCTAGGGGCGGCAATTATGACAAATCTGCACCGCTTTCAGTGCGGGCAGGTTACGAAGAGCGGCGGTTCCAGATCGCAGTTTCACCCAGTTTTGCGACAAAGGCAGCATGTGCTTCGGTCTCGGCCGCGGTCACGCGCGCGGGCAAAGGCGCAGGACGCGGTTTCGGGCGCCATTCGTCGGAGTTCTGGCTTTGCTGTGCGGATTTTGCGGGTTCAATGCTCAGGCCAAACCCCGGCTGACGCCCGCCAATCAGCTCCAGATACACTTCGGCCAGGATTTCAGAGTCAAGCAACGCCCCGTGCAACGTTCGCGAGGTGTTGTCGATATTGAACCGCCGACATAGCGCATCCAGCGACGCGGGCGAGCCCGGAAACTTGCGCCGCGCGATCAGCAGCGTATCAAGCGCGCGGTCATTGGCAATCAGCGGTTTGTTAACCCACCCCAGTTCCGCATTCAGGAATTTCATATCGAAGGCGGCGTTATGGATCACCAGCTTGGCGTCGTCGGCAATGAAATCCAGGAAATCCTGCGCAATCGCGGCGAATTTCGGCTTGTCACGCAGAAAGTCATCGCCCAGCCCGTGCACCTGAAACGCCTCTTGCGGCATCGCACGTTCTGGGTTGATGTATTGATGATAGGTGCGCCCGGTCGGCACATGGTTGAACAGCTCTACCGCGCCGATTTCAACGATGCGGTGCCCCTCCGAGGGTTCGAACCCCGTGGTCTCGGTATCCAGAACGATCTCACGCATGGCGCCCCCTGATCTGCGCAATCAGGTTTTGCACGGCGGCGCGGGTGGTCTCAAACGAAATCGTCTCGATCACATGATCGGCGCGAGCGCGTTTTTCGGCATCGGGCATCTGTCGCGCCAGGATCATGTCAAGCTGCGCTTCGGTCATCTGGCCCCGCGCCAGCACCCGGGCGCGCTGCACCTCGGGCGCGGCGGTCACGACCAGAACCGCATCACAGACAGCATCGGCGCCCGTTTCGAACAGAAGCGGGATGTCGAGCAGGATCAGATCGGCGTCGGAATGTGCGGCAATGAAGGCCGCACGCGACGCGGTCGTCAGCGGATGAACAATAGATTCCAGCCGGGATAGAGCCTGTTTGTCGCTGGACAGAATCGCTTTCAGTGCCGCGCGATCCACAGCCCCATCCCGCACCGCATCGGGAAACGCCGCCGCAATTGGTGCCACCGCTGCACCACCCGGCGCATAAAGCGCATGCACGGTCGCATCGGCATCCCAGACCGGCACGCCCGCCTCGGCGAACATCGCCGCGGCGGTGGATTTTCCCATCCCGATGGAGCCGGTCAGCCCCAGAAGAAACGGCTTGCTCATGCCAACAACACCGCAGCACGCAATTCGGGGGTAACATCGGGACGGTGACCGAACCAGCGTTCGAACCCGGGCACGGCCTGATGCAGCAACATGCCCAAGCCATCGACCGTGGTGCAGCCCATCGCCTCGGCTTCTGTCAGAAGTTTGGTTTTCAGCGGCGCATAGACGATATCGGTCACCACCGCCTGGGGCGAGAGCGCATCAAGCGGCACCCGAAACTCCGGCTTGCCTTGCATTCCCAGCGACGAGGTATTCACCACCGTCAGCGCATCTTCGAGCATGTTACCGGCCTGCACCCAGTCGTAAACCACCACGCGCGCGCCAAATTCAGCGCGCAGAACTTCGGCGCGGGCCCGGGTGCGGTTGGAAATGCGGATCTCGGGGCAGCCCACCTCGAGCAACGAGGCGATGATCGCCCGCGCCGCCCCACCGGCACCGATCACCGCAGCAGACCCCATGGCCGGCTGCCACTGCGGCGCGCCTTCGCGCAGATTGGCGATGAAACCGTAACCATCTGTATTATCGGCATGAATCTTGCCATCCGGGCGGAAAATCAGGGTATTCGCCGCACCGATCAACGCCGCACGATCCGAAATCACATCCGCGAAGGCCAGAACCGCCTCTTTATGCGGGATGGTCACGTTGCAGCCGACAAATCCCGCCTTGGGCAGTGCCCGCAGAACGGTTTCCAGATCATCCGCCGCCACATCCATTGGGATATAATGCCCGCGAATGCCATAGTGGCGCAGCCAATAGCCGTGCAACGCGGGTGAGCGAGAATGGGCAACCGGCGAACCGATCACACCGGCCAGCGGAATTCGGGGGTGATCGGTCATGTCGTCAACTCTCCTCGGGCACGTAACCAGTTCAGGAATTCGATCAGGGGAAGTCCCAGAACAGCAAAGTAATCGCCTTCAACCGCAGAGAAAAGGCAAACCCCCTCTTCCTCCAGTTTATAGCAGCCAACCGCGTGACGGATGCTGTCCCAGTTGCGCGTCAGATAAGCGTCGATGAAAGCGTCCGACAGCGGATGCATCGTCAGGCGCACCTCGGCGACATGGCGCCAGATCGGGCGGCCATCGCGCAGTGCCACCAATGCCGACAGCAGGCGATGCGTGCGCCCCGACAGTGCGCGCAGCTGATCGCGGGCCTGATCCAGGTTTTCGGGCTTGCCGAAGATCTGGCCCTTGAGTTCCAGCACCTGATCCGCGCCCAGCACAAGCTGCCCCGGCGCCGAGGACGACAGTTTCGCGGCTTTCATTTCGGCCAGGGTGTCGGCCACATCACGCGGGGTGGCGCCTTCGGCCTCCAGCGCGCGGCGGATCATCTCTTCGTCGATACGGGCAGGGCGCGTTTCGACCTGTAACCCGGCATTGCGCAACAACGTCGCCCGGATCTGCGATTGTGAGGCAAGAAGAAGCGGCGCGACCATGTGGATAACCTTCGGGAGAAGAGGGCGTTGAAACCTGTGGGCAGGTCAGGGTTTTGGGATTCCTCGGGGTTTCGAGGGAGATTTGTCAAGAAAGCGTTAAGGTTTTCCACCTGTGGGAAGCAGCAGCGCCCCACTGTGAGCATTGGCCGCAGTCCAGAATTTCTCCACAAGGTTACGCACACATGATACGCCCGAAAAATTTCGTTCATCTTACTGATTTTGAAGGAAACTTCAAATTTCACATCGAAGTTGTGCAAGACCATATCCCTGCCATGGACTGCACTGGATAACTTGCTGGCAAGCTGTTAATCCACATCGCCCACAGGGTGTAACATCATCATCATCTTTTCTTTATCTTTAATCTTTTATTTAAGAAGGAAGAGAAAACGCGAGGCTACCATGACCATTTTGAGCGATGTCTACTACTGGGTGAAAGCGCTACATGTGATGTCGGTTCTCGCCTGGATGGCGGGCCTGTTCTATCTGCCGCGGCTTTACGTCTATCACGTCGAAGGGCTGAAGAAGCAGGGCGTGGTGCCTGGGTCCGACATGGACCTGCTGTTTCAGCATCAGGAACGGCTGCTGATGAAAGCCATCATGAACCCTGCGATGATTTCGACCTGGCTGTTCGGGCTGATGTTGGTGTTCACGCCGGGGATTGTCGATTGGTCGATGGCCTGGTCTTGGGCAAAAGCGGGTGCGGTGCTGGGAATGACCTGGTTTCACATGTGGTGCGGAAAACAACGCAAGGCGTTGGCGGATGGCAGCAATACGCTGACCGGGCGGCAGTACCGGATGATGAACGAGGTGCCGACGCTGTTCATGATCGTCATTGTGGCCGCCGTTATCGTCAAATTCTGAAGTTTCATTGACTCAGACAGGGTTTGGACGTAAAGCGTGGCCAAGCCCCGGCCGTCCGGCTGATCGGTTTTTCTGAACATATGATGATTGCGCGCATTCGCGTCGAAGAAAGTGGGTTTCCCATGACCAAGGAACGTTTGAATCTTGCGGATCTGAAGGCAAAAAGCCCCAAAGATCTGCTGTCGATGGCCGAAGAGTGGGAAATCGAAAACGCCTCGACCATGCGCAAGGGCGAGATGATGTTCTCGCTGCTGAAAGAACACGCCGAGGATGATATCGAGATCGGCGGCGACGGCGTTCTGGAGGTTCTGCAGGACGGATTTGGTTTCCTGCGTTCGACCGAAGCGAACTATCTGCCGGGACCGGATGATATTTACGTCAGCCCCGACATGATCCGCCAATATTCGCTGCGCACCGGCGACACGGTTGAAGGCATCATTCGTGCCCCCGGCGAGAATGAACGTTATTTTGCGCTGACGACGGTTGAGCAGATCAACTTCGAAGATCCCGAAAAAGCGCGCCACAAGGTGGCATTTGACAACCTGACGCCGCTGTATCCGACTGAACGGCTGAAGATGGAAGTCGAAGATCCGACCATCCGCGACCGTTCCGCCCGGATCATCGACCTGGTGGCGCCGATCGGCAAAGGCCAGCGGAGCCTGATCGTCGCGCCGCCGCGCACGGGTAAGACCGTTCTGCTGCAAAACATCGCGCATTCGATCGCGACGAACCACCCGGAATGCTATCTGATCGTTCTGCTGATTGACGAACGCCCCGAAGAGGTGACCGACATGCAGCGTAGCGTGAAGGGCGAGGTCGTTTCCTCGACCTTTGACGAACCGGCAACGCGGCACGTTGCGGTGGCGGAAATGGTCATTGAAAAGGCAAAACGTCTGGTTGAACACAAGCGCGACGTGGTGATCTTGCTCGACTCGATCACGCGTCTGGGCCGCGCCTTCAACACGGTTGTGCCGTCGTCCGGCAAGGTTCTGACCGGCGGTGTGGATGCGAACGCATTGCAGCGTCCGAAACGCTTCTTCGGGGCTGCGCGGAACATCGAAGAGGGCGGGTCGCTGACCATCATTGCAACCGCGCTGATCGACACCGGATCGCGCATGGATGAGGTGATCTTTGAAGAATTCAAAGGCACTGGCAACAGCGAGATCGTGCTGGATCGCAAAGTCGCGGATAAACGCGTCTTCCCGGCGATGGATATTCTGAAATCCGGCACTCGGAAAGAAGAGCTGCTGGTTGATCAGAAAGATCTGCAGAAGACCTATCTGCTGCGTCGAATCCTGAACCCGATGGGCACGACCGATGCGATCGAATTCCTGATTTCGAAGCTCAAACAAACCAAATCAAACGCGGAATTCTTTGATTCGATGAACGGGTAACCCCGGTTTATCGTTCCCAAAGGGGGTGCGATGGATACGATTTTTGCGCTAGCCACCGCCCGCGGCAAAGCGGGGGTGGCTGTTATTCGTATTTCCGGGCCGCGCGCCTGGGAGGCGGCCGCGCAACTGGCAGGCGGCCTGCCCAAGCCGCGGATGGCCGGATTGCGCAAGCTGCGGCTGGGCGACGACGATCTGGATGAGGCTGTCGTTCTGTGCTTTGAAGCTGGCGCAAGTTTTACCGGCGAAGAGGTGGCCGAACTGCACATCCATGGTGCCGTGGCCACGGTGGCGGCTGTGCTGCGCGCGCTTGGGGATTTGTCCGGTTTGCGCTTGGCCGAGGCCGGGGAATTCACCCGCCGGGCGCTGGAAAATGGGCGTATTGATCTGGCCCAGGTCGAGGGTCTGTCTGATCTGATCGAGGCCGAAACCGAAGCGCAACGCAAGCAGGCCCTGCGGGTTTTGTCGGGTGCGGTGGGGCAGGTGGTCGAGGCGTGGCGCGCCAAACTGGTGCGGGCTGCGGCCTTGATCGAAGCCACGATTGACTTCGCGGATGAGGATGTCCCTGTCGATGTCAGCAGCGAGGTGGTTGAACTGGTGACCGCTGTGCAGGTCGATATTCGTGCAGAGCTGAGCAAACTTGCGGCGGCCGAGCGGATCCGTGAAGGGTTCGAAGTGGCGATTGTTGGCCGCCCGAATGCCGGTAAATCCACCCTTTTGAACATGCTGGCGGGACGCGAGGCGGCGATTACTTCGGAAATTGCGGGGACGACCCGTGATGTGATCGAAGTCAGGATGGACCTGGGTGGCTTGGCGGTGACTTTGCTTGATACCGCCGGGCTGCGCGAGACCAGCGATGTGGTCGAGGCGATCGGGGTAGAGCGGGCCTTGCAGCGTGCGAATGCCGCGGATTTGCGTGTGTTTTTGCTGGATGGCGAGGAATTGCCACTGATTACGCCCAAAGCCGGGGATCTTGTTGTCCATGGCAAGGCCGATTTGCACCCTGTCGAAGGGCTGTGCATTTCAGGAAAGACTGGCGCCGGGGTTGATCAGCTGGTTGCGATTTTGACCGAACGTCTGTTGGGGCGGGCAAACGGTGCGGGCGTGATGTCGCGGGAACGGCATCGTGAAGCGTTGCTGCGTGCGTTTGAGGCTTTGGAATCGGCGCAAAATGAGATATTGGCCGGGGCTGACAGGGCTGAACTGGCCGCGGAATCGCTGCGACAGGCGGCGCGCGCGCTGGAATCCCTTTTGGGCCGGGTTGATGTTGAGCATCTGCTCGGAGAGATTTTTGCGAGTTTCTGCATCGGAAAGTAGGGAGTGTTTCACGTGAAACATTTTGACGTCATCGTAGTTGGCGGCGGCCATGCCGGCACCGAGGCAGCGCATGCCGCCGCGCGCATGGGTGCGCAGACCGCCTTGGTAACGCTGCGGGCCGATGCGATTGGGGTGATGTCCTGCAATCCGGCGATTGGTGGTTTGGGCAAGGGCCATCTGGTCCGTGAAATTGATGCGTTTGATGGCGTCATGGGGCGCGCCGCAGACCGTGCTGGCATTCAATTTCGCTTGCTGAACCGACGCAAGGGACCGGCCGTGCAGGGGCCCAGGACCCAGGCGGACCGCAAGCTTTATCGTCTTGCGATGGCAGAGTTTACCACGGCGCAGCCCAATTTGCAGGTGATCGAGGCCGAGGTGGCCGATCTGATGACCCATGACGGTCGGGTTTCCGGCGTGATTCTTGCGGATGGGTCCGAAATTGCCGCGCATGCGGTTATTCTGACGGCCGGCACGTTTTTGCGTGGATTGATCCATATTGGCGATCAAAAGCGGCCTGGCGGGCGAATGGGAGATCAACCTTCTGTCGCCTTGGCCGATAGGTTGCAAGCGATGGATCTGCCGCTTGGTCGGTTGAAAACCGGCACCCCGCCGCGTTTGGATGGCAAGACGATCAACTGGGATATTCTTGAATTTCAGCCGGGCGACGACGAGCCCGAGCTGTTTTCATTTCTGAACAAGTCCGTGTTCGTCCGGCAGATCTCTTGCGGGATTACCCATACGAATGAGCGCACCCACGATTTGATCCGTGAAAACCTGAACCGCTCGGCGATGTATGGTGGGCATATCGAGGGGGTCGGGCCGCGCTATTGCCCGTCGATTGAGGACAAAGTTGTCCGGTTTTCAGATAAAACCTCGCATCAGGTTTTTCTGGAGCCAGAAGGCCTTGATGATGACACGGTCTATCCGAACGGTATCTCAACGTCGCTTCCGGTGGATGTTCAAGATGCCTATGTGCGATCCATTCGTGGTCTGGAAGCGGTGCGGATTTTGCAGCCTGGGTATGCGATCGAATATGATTTCGTAGATCCTCGGGCGCTGCGAGCCACTCTGGAACTGCGCGCACAACCGGGGTTGTATTTGGCGGGGCAGATCAACGGAACAACCGGCTATGAAGAGGCGGCAGCGCAGGGTCTTGCCGCGGGCCTGAATGCGGCCCTGTCTGCGCAGGGGCGTGATCCGATGATTTTCAGCCGCACCAATAGTTATATCGGCGTAATGATCGACGATCTGATCACGCGCGGGGTTTCGGAACCGTATCGCATGTTCACCTCGCGCGCCGAATTCCGGCTGTCACTGCGGGCCGACAATGCCGATCAGCGGCTGACCGGGCTTGGGATTGATCTTGGGTGCGTTTCCGATCAGCGTCGGACCGTATTCGAAACGAAGATGGAGCGGCTGACAGAAGGGCGCGCCCTGATGGAGTCGCTGTCGCTGACACCCAAGCAGGCATTGACGCATGGGCTGAAGGTCAATCAGGACGGCAGCCGCCGCACCGCGTTGGAATTGTTGTCCTTCCCTGACATCACGTTCGCGGCACTTTGTGCCGCGTTGCCTGAGTTGTCTGAGATTTCACCGGAAATTTCGGCTCAGCTGGGTAAAGATGCGCTGTATAAGAATTACATGCAGCGGCAGGATATGGATGTTGCGGCGATGCGGCGTGACGAGCATTGGGAAATTCCAGAAACTTTCGACTACGCGGCGCTCTCCGGTCTGTCCACCGAATTAAAGATGAAACTGACGCGCGCGCGTCCCGAAACCCTTGCGCAAGCGGCGCGGGTTGAAGGGGTTACGCCAGCGGCGCTGACGCTGGTGTTGGTGCGCCTGCGCCAGATGAACAAGGCGCGGTCGGCGTGATGGGGGCGGAAGAGGCGAGCTTTGCAGCGGCGTATGATGTTTCACGTGAAACATTGGAGCGACTTCATCGGTATGAGGCGCTTCTGAAAAAATGGAATCCGGCGATCAATCTGGTTTCGCCGCAGACCTTGCGCGAAGTTTGGACCCGCCATTTTCATGATTCTGCACAGATCTATGAAATGGCCCCCACGACAGATGCGACGATCTGGGCGGATCTTGGGGCGGGCGGTGGCTTTCCTGGGCTGGTTATCGCGATTTTGGCGGCAGAGAAACAGCCCGGTTTGACGGTGACACTTGTTGAAAGCGATCAGCGGAAGGCGGCATTTCTGATGACGGTGGTGCGCGAACTGGGCTTGCGCGCGCATATCCTGTCCGAGCGGATCGAAGCGATTTCACCGCTTGGCGCGGATATTCTAAGCGCGCGTGCCCTTGCGCCGTTGCCAAAACTCCTTGAATTTGCCGAACTCCACTTGAAGCCCGGGGGTGTTGCGCTGTTTCCAAAGGGTGCAAAGTGGCGCGACGAGCTGTCAGAGGCACAAAAAACATGGCGCTTTGACGTTATTTGCCATGCCAGCGTCACCGATTCCGAGGCAACAGTGCTTAAAATTTCAGGAGTGTCCCGTGTCTGATCTCACGCGCCCGGCTGCCCCCAAGATCATTGCAATTGCTAACCAGAAGGGCGGCGTTGGGAAAACCACGACCGCGATCAATCTTGCCGCGGCGCTGGTCGAGCAGGGGCGGCGGGTTCTGCTGGTGGATCTTGATCCGCAGGGCAATGCCTCAACCGGTCTTGGGGTGGAGCCCGAGGATCGCAAGCTCAGCACCTATGACCTGTTGATCGACGACGCACCGCTTGGCGCGATTGTTGTGCCGACCTCAATTCAGGGGCTTTGGCTCTGTCCGGCAACAACCGACCTTTCATCAGCAGATATGGAGCTGGTTTCGACCGAAAAACGCAGCTTTTTGCTGCATGATGCCTTACGTCAGCCCGATATTGATGCCTACGCGCTCGATTATGTGCTGATCGACTGTCCGCCTTCACTCAGCCTGCTGACGGTGAATGCGATGGTCGCCGCGCAGGCGGTTCTGGTACCGCTGCAGGCAGAGTTTTTTGCTCTTGAAGGGTTGTCGCAGCTGATGCTGACGATCCGGGAAGTGCGCCAGACCGCCAATCCGAACCTGCGGATCGAGGGGGTTGTGCTGACGATGTATGATGTGCGCAACAACCTGTCGCAGCAGGTCGAGGCGGATGCCCGCGGGACGCTGGGTGAAATCGTCTTCCGCACGATGATTCCGCGCAATGTTCGGGTCTCCGAGGCGCCATCTTACGCGATGCCGGTTCTCAGCTATGATAGCAATTCGCGCGGGTCCGAGGCCTATCGGGCCCTGGCGATCGAATTGCTGGGGCGACACGGTGTTGCGGTCGGGAAAGGATAAGCGATGAGCGAGAAGAAAATCGAACGGCGCGGGTTGGGGCGCGGGCTCTCGGCGCTGATGGCTGACGTCAACATCACCGCAGGCGAGGCCGAAGCTACGCCGCGCCGCGCTGAATTGATGATTCCCGTCGAGAAGATCGAACCGAACCCCAATCAGCCGCGCCGTGATTTCACGCCGGATGCGCTGGAGGATTTGGCCGCCTCAATCCGTGAAAAGGGCGTGATTCAGCCTTTGATCGTGCGCAAGCACCCCAGAAAGCCCGATTTTTACGAAATCGTTGCAGGGGAACGCCGTTGGCGCGCGTCGCAAATGGCGCAATTGCATCAACTGCCCGTCATTGTGCGCGATTTTAGCGATACCGAAGTTCTGGAAGTCGCAATCATCGAGAACATCCAGCGCGAAAATCTTAATCCACTGGAAGAGGCGCTAAGTTATCGGCAGTTGATGGATCGCTTTGGCCATACTCAGGAAAAGGTGGCCGAGGCGCTTTCGAAAAGCCGCAGCCATATTGCGAATCTTCTGCGCCTGTTGCATCTGCCCGAGGAAGTTCAGGGGATGCTGCGCGAAGGCCAGCTGACGGCAGGTCACGCACGCGCGATGATTACTGCGGAAAACCCGGTTAAACTGGCGCGTGAGGCCGTAGCCAAGGGCCTGTCCGTGCGCGAGGTTGAGCGTCTGGCCAAACGTCCGGAGGCGAAACCCGTACGCGAACGCGCGCCGCGATCACTGGAAAAAGACGCGGATACGCGTGCGCTAGAGGCCGATCTGAGCGCGACGATCGGGATGAAGGTCAGTATTGACCACAAGGATTTGGGGGGTGGGGCGCTGACCATCAGCTATACCAGCCTCGATCAACTGGACGAGATTTGCCAACTTTTGAGCGCAATGCGTTAAATAAAGCGCCGGGGCATCGCTCCGGCGCGTTACGGCATCAGTTCGCGCAAAATGGCGTTGAGCACGGGCATCCCGGCGCGAGTCGTTGAAATTCGACCCTGTTCCAGCTGAATCATGCCCAAATCCACCAAATACTGCAGCCGGTCCTGCGACAATTCCTGACCCGCTAATGCGCGATAGCGATCTGCCGAAATACCTTCGGCAAGGCGCAGGCCAAACAGCAGATATTCAATCGCCTGTTCGCCTTGGGGCAGGGCAACACGGGGCAACTCGCCCGATCCGTTGCGTTCGACGGCCTCCAGCCATGCGGCCGGGTTTTTGGGGGTGTCAGTCGCGCGACGCCCCCCGTTTAGCGTCAAACGTCCATGTGCGCCGGGGCCGATTCCGGCGTAATCGCCATAGTGCCAATAAATCAGATTGTGGCGGCTTTCGGCGCCGTCGCGGGCATGGTTCGAAACCTCGTAGGCTGGCATCCCGTGAGCGTCACAAATTTCCTGCGTTAACAAATACATATCTGCCGCAGCTTCGTCTTCGGGTAGACCGCGCAGCTTGCCTGCCGCGTGACGCGCGCCGAAGGCCGTGCCGTCCTCGATGGTCAGCTGATAGAGCGACAGGTGATCAATCGCCATCGACAGCGCTTCGGTCAGTTCCTTGCGCCAGACGTCAATTGTCTGATCCTGGCGTGCATAAATCAGATCGAAGCTAACCCGATCAAACACCGAACGGGCGATGTCAAAGGCGCGCCGCCCTTCGGCCACCGAATGCAACCGCCCGAGTCGCTGCAAATCGGTATCGTTCAGCGCCTGCATCCCCATCGAGACCCGGTTCACGCCAGCTTCGGAATAGGCTCTAAACCGCCCGGATTCGATGCTAGATGGGTTCGCTTCCAACGTGATTTCGATGTCATTGGCAAAGCGCCAGGTCGTGCGCACCTTATCCAGAATGGCCTGAACCAGTTCAGGATCCATCAAGGATGGCGTGCCCCCGCCGAAGAAGACCGAGTTCAGAACCCGGCCTTCGGTTTCTTGCCCGACACGCTCAATCTCGGCCAAATAGGCTCTGTTCCAGCGGTTTTGGTCGATTTCTGCGGCCACATGGCTGTTGAAATCGCAGTAGGGGCATTTCGAGGCGCAAAACGGCCAGTGCAGATACAGCCCGAACCCGCCGTTGCGCCAATCTTCGGTCATCCCTTGAAGGCCGTGACTTCGATTTCAATCTTCATCGCCGGATTTACCAATCCCGCGATGACCATCGTGGCCGCCGGGCGGATTTCGCCGAAGGTTTCCGACAGCGCAGGGATGATCTGCTCCATATAGGCGCCATCGGTGATGATGTAATTCGCCCGCACGACATGCTCGAGTCCGAAGCCCGCACCTTCCAGCACCGCTTTGATCGTGGCGAGGGTGTTGCGCGCCTGATCCAGAACGCTGTCGGGGAAGGTCTTGCTGACCGGATCGGCGCCGGTCGTGCCCGCAACAAAGCACCAGTCGCCCTGCACCACGGCGCGCGAATAGCCCAGTTTGGGTTCGTAGGGCGAACCGCCCGAGATGTTTTTCCGATCGCTCATATTAGACCTCGAAACAGGTGATCAATTTACGGAACGCGTCCGCACGGTGGCTGATTTCGTTCTTCTTCGCCGGGTCCATTTCGGCAAAGGTGATGTCATATCCTGCGGGCTGGAACATCGGGTCATAGCCATGGCCCTGCGCGCCGCGCATCGGCCAGACCAGATGGCCCTCAACCTTGCCTTCGAACACCTCGTCATGCCCGTCGGGCCAGGCCAGAACCAGGGTCGAGCGGAACCGGGCAGTGCGCGGTTCAGGGGCCGCGATCTTGTCACAGGCGGCCCAAGTCTTGGTCATCGCCATTGTGAAATCGCGCCCGGTCGGGGTTTCGGCCCAATCGGCGGTGTAAACGCCCGGCGCGCCGCCCAGACAATCCACCTCAATCCCGCTGTCATCCGACAGGGCGGGCAGGCCGGTGGCCTGTGCCGCCGCATGCGCCTTGATCCGGGCGTTGCCGACAAAAGTCGTCTCTGTTTCGGCGGGTTCGGGCAGATTCATCTCGGCCGCACCAACGCATTCAATGCCGAAAGGCGCCAGCAGCGCGGCCATTTCGGCAAGTTTGCCTTTGTTGTGGGTCGCAACCAGCAAGCGCTTTTCGGCAAATTTTCTCATGCGATGGCGGCCTTCTGGGCTGCAACCAGCTCGATCATACCGGCTTCGGCAAGATCCAGCAGCTCGTTCATCTGTTCACGGCTGAAGGTGGCGCCTTCGGCCGACATCTGAATTTCGATCAGCTTGCCGCGGCCGGTCATGATGAAGTTGCCATCGGTGCCGGCCTCGCTGTCTTCGGCATAATCCAGATCGCAAACCGGCTGCCCGGCGTAGATCCCGCAGCTGAGCGCGGCAACATGGTCAACCAGCGGGTCCGAGGTGCAGATCCCGGCTTTCATCAGCTTGTTCATTGCCAGACGCAGCGCAACCCAGCCGCCGGTGATCGAGGCGCAGCGGGTGCCGCCATCGGCCTGAATCACATCGCAATCGACCACGATCTGCCGTTCGCCCAAGGCCACACGGTCAACGCCCGCGCGCAACGACCGCCCGATCAGACGCTGGATTTCCTGGGTGCGGCCCGATTGCTTGCCTGCGGCTGCTTCACGCCGGTTGCGCGAATTGGTTGCGCGCGGCAGCATGCCATATTCCGCCGTCACCCAACCAAGCCCCGATCCCTTCAGGAACGACGGCGCACGATCTTCGATCGTTGCGGTGCATAGCACATGTGTGTCGCCCATCTTGATCAGGCACGAGCCTTCGGCATGTTTCGTGACCCCGGTTTCGATTGAAATCGAGCGCATTTCGCTTAGCTTACGGCCAGAGGGGCGCATGTTCGGTCCTTTCCTGATTTTAAGATCCATTTGAAGCCGTGGCCCGGCTGATGCAACCCCGAAGGCGCAATTGACGCGCTGTGGCTTTCCCGCCAGTTTGATGAATGTCATGACCACCGACCAAACGAAACTTTTGTCCGAATTGAACGACCGGTCGCGCGAAGTGTTTCGCCGGGTGGTCGAAAGCTATCTGGAGACCGGCGACCCGGTCGGTTCACGCACGCTGACCCGCGCGATGAATGAAAAGCTGTCGGCCGCGACGATCCGCAACGTGATGCAAGACCTGGAATATCTGGGTCTGTTGGGCAGTCCGCATATTTCGGCCGGTCGGGTGCCGACGCAGATCGGGTTGCGGATGTTCGTGGATGGTCTGATGGAGGTCAATCAGCTGGATGCGGCTGACCGTCAGGCGCTGGAAGCGACGATGGGCGCAAACGAGCCCGACGTGGGGTCGTTGCTTGATCGGGTGGGGTCTGCGCTGTCGGGGATCACACAGGGCGCCAGTCTGGTGCTGACGCCCAAACACGAGGCGCCGATCCGGCATATCGAATTTGTTTCCCTTGGGCCGGAACGGGCGCTTGTGGTTCTGGTCTTTGCCGATGGGCAGGTGGAAAATCGGGTGTTTACACCGCCTTTGGGGCAAACGCCGTCGTCGATGCGCGAGGCGGCGAATTTCCTGAATGGGCTGGCCGAGGGCCGCACGCTGAGCGAGCTGCGCCGTCAGATCGTCAGCGAAATCGCGCTGCGTCGGCAAGAGTTGGACAGCCTGGCCGCTGACTTGGTCGAAAGTGGCCTGGCGCAGTGGGAAGACAAGGGTGAGCCCTATGAACGGCTGATCGTGCGCGGACGTGCCAATCTGATCGGCGGGGAGGTCGATCTGGGGCGGATCCGCAGCCTGTTTGATGACCTTGAACGCAAGCGTGACATCGCCGAGTTTCTGGACCTGACCGAAGAGGGCGACGGTGTGCGCATTTTTATTGGTTCAGAGAACAAGCTTTTTTCACTTTCGGGTTCCTCTCTGGTCGTCTCTCCCTATATGAACGCTGACCGAAAGATTATCGGTGCGGTCGGGGTGATCGGCCCTACACGGCTCAACTATGGGCGGATCGTGCCGATCGTGGATTATACAGCGCAACTGGTCGGGCGGATGCTGTCGGGCCGGGGCAAAGGATGAGACGCATGAGCGAGAAAAAAGACGAAATTGCCGCGGATCAATCGCAGGTGAATGAGGCCTTCGAAGATGTGATGGCCGAAGGCTTCGATGAGATCGAACAGCTGCGGGCCGAACGCGACGACATGAGGGATCGCTTCATGCGCGCGCTGGCCGATGCGGAGAACATCCGCAAACGTGGCGAGCGGGATCGTCGCGAGGCCGAGCAATACGGCGGCTCTAAACTGGCGCGCGATATGTTGCCGGTTTACGACGCGCTGCGCCGTGCGCTCGAGGCGGCCTCGGATGAGGTGCGCGCACAAGCTGGCGCCCTGATCGAAGGCGTCGAACTGACCCAGCGCGAGCTGTTGAATGTGTTTGCACGCCACGGGATTCAGGCGATTGCGCCGAAACTGGGTGACAAGTTCGATCCGCAAAACCACGAAGCGATGTTCGAAGCGCCGGTGCCCGGAACCGTTGCGGGCGAGATCATTCAGGTGATGGACGAAGGCTTCCTCTTGCACGAACGCCTGCTGCGTCCGGCGAAAGTCGGCGTGTCGTCGATGCCGAAGGGCTAAGATCCAAGGCCGGGGGCGCTGCCCCCGGACCCCCGGGATATTTCCACTTTGTTGAAGCTCATTCCGCCAGAAGCGACCTGAGTTCATAGAGTGCCGCAATCGCGTCTTTCGGGGTCATTTCGTCGGGGTGCAGCGTCTTGAGGCGTTCTTCCACGGGCGAGGGGCCCTTGGCCGCCGCTGCGGGCGGGGGCGCGGCCGCGATGGAAAACAACGGCAGATCATCAACGATTGTCTGCTTTTTCGCGCCGCTTTCACGTTCGCCTTTTTCGAGCGCATCCAGCACCACGCGCGCCCGCGCCACGACCGAGTCGGGCAGGCCCGCCAGCCGTGCCACCTGCACGCCATAGGACCGGTCGGCCGCGCCCTTGCGCACCTCGTGCAGGAAGATCACGTCTCCATCCCACTCCTTGACCGTCACGGTGGCGTTTTCGACCCCCGGCAGCTTGGCCGACAGCGCGGTCATTTCGTGATAATGCGTGGCAAACAGCGCCCGGCAGCGGTTGGTTGCATGCAGGTGTTCCAGCACTGCCCAGGCAATTGACAGACCGTCATAGGTGGCCGTGCCGCGCCCGATTTCATCCAGGATCACCAGCGCCCGGTCGTCGGCCTGATTGAGAATCGCCGCAGTTTCGACCATTTCCACCATGAAGGTCGAGCGCCCGCGTGCAAGGTCATCAGCGGCGCCGACGCGGCTGAACAACTGGCTGACCAGCCCGATATGGGCGCGGGTTGCGGGCACGAAACTGCCCGCCTGCGCGAGAAGGGCGATGATCGCGTTTTGCCGCAGGAAGGTTGATTTACCCGCCATGTTCGGCCCGGTCAGCAGCCAGATCGCTGGCGTGTCGCTGCTGGTCAGGGCGCAATCGTTGGCGATAAAGGGGTCGCCTGCGCGTTTCAGCGCGGCTTCAACCACCGGATGGCGCCCGGCCTCGATCTCAAACGCGCGCGAGCTGTCGATGGTCGGCTCGACCCAGTTTTCCCCCGCCGCCAGATCGGCGAAAGCGGTCGCAAGGTCGATTTCGGCCAGACCCCGCGCGGCCTCTCCGATCGGGCCGGAATGCGCCAGAATTGCGCTTTTCAGGCTGTCATAGAGACGTTTTTCGATTTCCAGCGCATGGTTTCCGGCGTTCAGGATCCGGGTTTCCAGTTCGCTCAGCGGCACTGTGGTGAAGCGCACTTGATTAGCCGTTGTCTGGCGGTGGATGAAGGTTTCCGACAGTGGCGGCGCCAGCATTTTCTCGGCATGCACAGCGGTTGTTTCAATAAAATAACCCAGCACGTTGTTGTGCTTTATCTTCAGGCTTTGGATGCCTGTTTGGGTGACATAATCCGCCTGCATGCGCGCGATCACGCCGCGGCCTTCGTCGCGCAACTGTCGGGTCTGATCCAGATCTTCGTCGTAGCCAGCGGCAATAAACCCGCCATCGCGCGCCAGAAGCGGCGGCTCGGCCACCAACGCGGCATCCAGCAAGGCGACCAAATCGTCATGCCCGGTCAGTGCGCGGGCCGCATCGCGCAAAAGCGGCGGTACGTCAGGCCCGGTCAGCCGGTCAGACAGGATCAGCGCTTGCTCCAACCCGCTGCGGATCGCGGCCATATCGCGCGGCCCGCCACGATCCAGCGCAAGGCGGCTGAGCGCGCGGTCCATATCCGGGCACCGTTTCAGGTCGGCGCGCAGATCCTGAGAAAAACGGCTCTGTTCCAGCAAAAAACGCACAGATTCGTGGCGCGTGTGGATCAGGGCCAGATCGCGCGAGGGGGCGGAAATACGGCGCTCCAGCAGGCGCCCGCCGCCTGCCGTCACGGTCCGGTCGATGGCATTCAGAAGCGATCCTTCACGTCCACCCGACAGCGCCTGTGTCAGTTCCAGATTGCGCCGGGTTGCGGCGTCGATCTGCATCAGGCTGCCCGCCTCCTCGCGTACGGGGCGGCGCAGCAGGGGGAGTTTGCCGCGCTGGGTCAGGTCGAGATAATCGACGATCCCACCCATTGCCGAAATCTCGGCGCGCGAAAACGTGCCGAACGCATCCAGCGACCCCACGGCATACAGGTCGCACAGCCGTTTCTCGGCGCTCTGGCTGTCAAAGCTGGCGCGGGCCAGCGGGGTCAGGGCGGCGCGCAAATCAGAGACTATTTCAGCACAATCAGCCTCTTTTGCCTCGCTGACCAGAACCTCCCGAGGGGTCAGGCGGGCCAGCTCGGGGCCGAGCCGCGTCAAGGGGCAGGGCATCACCCGGAATTCGCCGGTCGAAATATCGACCCAAGCCAGCGCTGCTTCGTCACGCACTTCGGCCCAGGCGGCCAGGAAGTTGTGGCGCCGCGCCTCCAGCAGGCTTTCCTCGGTCAATGTGCCGGGCGTGACCAGCCGCACCACATCGCGTTTGACCACCGATTTCGCGCCGCGTTTCTTGGCTTCGGCCGGGTCTTCCAATTGCTCGGCAATCGCCACGCGAAAGCCCTTGCGGATCAGTTGCAGCAGATAGCCCTCGGCGGCATGGACCGGCACGCCGCACATCGGGATGTCTTCGCCCAGATGCAGCCCGCGTTTCGTCAGTGCGATATCCAGCGCCGCTGCCGCTGCCACGGCATCGTCGAAGAACATTTCGTAGAAATCGCCCATCCGGTAGAACAGCAGCGCCCCGGGGTTGGCCTGCTTGATGCCCAGATACTGCGCCATCATTGGCGTCACGTTATGTTCCGACATGTGTCCCCCTGTTTGGCGCGACCCTACAAAAGGCCGCAATCGGGTGCAAATCCATTGAGACGCGCGGGGGTTGTGGGTAAGAGGGGCTGGCTTGCAGGAGGAGCCTGGCCCCATGTCCACCAAAAACCGCATCACGCCCGAAGAGGCGTTGGCATATCACCTTGATCCGCGTCCGGGGAAATATGAAATCACGGCTACCGTGCCGATGACCACCCAGCGCGATCTGAGCCTGGCTTACAGCCCCGGCGTTGCGGTCCCTGTTCAGGCCATCGCCGAGCGGCCCGAAACCGCCTATGACTATACCGTCAAGGGCAACATGGTTGCGGTGATTTCGAACGGCACGGCGATTTTGGGCATGGGCAATCTGGGCGCGCTGGCGTCCAAGCCTGTGATGGAAGGCAAGGCGGTTTTGTTCAAACGCTTTGCTGACGTGAACGCCATCGACATTGAGTTGGACACCGAAGACCCGGATGAGATCATCAAGGCGGTCAGCCTGATGGGCCCGACCT
Organism: Paracoccaceae bacterium; assembly: GCA_028749255.1. Lineage (GTDB taxonomy): Bacteria > Pseudomonadota > Alphaproteobacteria > Rhodobacterales > Rhodobacteraceae > Rhodobacter. The sequence continues at coordinate 24,893 of JAQTYE010000018.1, forward strand.
TCGGTGGCATCAACCTTGAGGACATCAAGGCGCCCGAGTGTTTCATCATCGAGCAACGGTTGAAGGAAATCATGGACATTCCGGTGTTCCACGATGATCAGCACGGCACGGCGGTGATCTGTGCGGCGGGCCTGATGAACGCGCTCGAACTGAGCGGCAAGAAGATTGAAGATTGCAAGATCGTGCTGAATGGCGCGGGGGCTGCCGGGATCGCCTGTCTCGAACTGATCAAGGCGATGGGCGCGCAGCATGACAATTGCATCATGTGCGACACCAAGGGTGTGATCTATCAGGGCCGCACCGAGGGCATGAACCAGTGGAAATCTGCGCATGCGGCCAATACGCCCGCGCGCACGCTGGAAGAGGCGATGGTGGGCGCGGATGTATTCCTGGGCGTGTCGGCCAAGGGCGCCGTGACGCAGGACATGGTTGCGGCGATGGCCGACAATCCGGTGATCTTCGCGATGGCCAACCCCGACCCGGAAATCACCCCCGAAGAGGCGCATGCCGTGCGTCAGGATGCCATCGTGGCCACCGGGCGCTCGGATTACCCGAACCAGGTGAACAACGTTCTGGGCTTCCCCTATCTGTTCCGGGGCGCGCTGGATATCCACGCCCGCGCGATCAATGACGAGATGAAAATCGCTTGTGCGCGGGCGCTGGCGGCACTGGCGCGCGAGGATGTGCCCGACGAAGTGGCGATGGCCTATGGCCGCAAGCTGGCCTTTGGGCGGGATTACATCATCCCGACACCCTTCGATCCGCGGCTGATCCATGTGATCCCGCCGGCAGTGGCGAAGGCCGGGATGGATACCGGCGTGGCGCGGCGCCCGATCATCGACATGGAGGCCTATGCGCTGAGTCTGAAGGCGCGGATGGACCCCACCGCTTCGATCCTGCAGGGCATCCACGCGCGGGCGCGTCAGGCGCAGGCCCGGATGATCTTTGCCGAGGGTGACGATCCGCGCGTGCTGCGCGCGGCGGTGGCCTATCAGCGGGGCGGCATGGGCCAGGCTCTGGTCGTCGGGCGGGAAACCGATGTGAAGGAAAAGCTCGACGCTGCCGGTCTGGGCGATGCGTTCCGCGAACTTCGGGTGGTCAACTCGGAAAACACCAGGCATTTCGATGCTTATCGCGATTACCTTTATACCCGGTTGCAGCGTCAGGGCTATGACCGGCACGAGGCCAGCAAGCTGGCCCGGCGCGACCGGCATGTGTTTGCCGCGCTGATGCTGGCGCATGGCCATGGCGACGGGATGATCACCGGGGTGACGCGCAAATCCGCCCATGTGATGGAGCTGATCAACAAGGTCTATGATGCCAAGCCCTCGGATGGGGCGGTGGGGATCACCGCGATCTTGCACAAGGGGCGCATCGTGTTGATGGGCGATACGCTGGTGCATGAATGGCCCGACGAAAACGATCTGGCCGATATCGCGACACGGGGCGCGCAGGTGGCGCGGGGGCTTGGGCTTGATCCGCGCGTGGCCTTCGTGTCCTTCTCGACCTTCGGTTATCCGGTGTCGGAACGCGCGACCAAGATGCATATCGCGCCGCAGGTGCTGGATGCGCGCGGGGCGGATTTCGAATACGATGGCGAAATGGCCGTGGATGTGGCGCTGAACCCCGAGGTGATGAAGCAGTATCCTTTCTGCCGTCTGTCGGGTCCGGCGAATATTCTGGTGGTTCCGGCGCGGCATTCGGCCTCGATCTCGGTCAAGTTGATGCAGGAAATGGCCGGTGCCACGGTAATCGGCCCGATCCTGACCGGGGTCGCAGCGCCGATTCAAATCTGCTCGACGGTTTCGACGGTGAATGACATCCTGAATATGGCGGCGATTTCGGCCTGCAAGCTGGGTCAGGCCAAGTAAACAGCGGCCGGGGGCTGCGCGCCCCCGGACCCCCGCGGGATATTTGAGCCAAAGTGAAAGGGGCGCGGAATGGCCATTTTCAATCTCGGTTCGATCAATACCGATCATTTCTATCGGCTGGATCATCTGCCCGCGCCGGGCGAGACGCTGGCCGCGCTGGGCTATGGCCGGGGTTTGGGCGGCAAGGGCGCAAACCAGTCGGTGGCCGCTGCGCGCGCTGGCGCGGATGTGCGGCACATTGGGGCGATTGGGGCCGATGGGTTGTGGATGCGCGACCGGTTGGCGACGCTGGGAGTAGACTGTAATCACATTGCCGAGGTTGAGGCCGCCTCGGGCCATGCGATCATTATGGTCGACGCGTGCGGTGAAAATGCCATCGTTTTATATCCGGGCGCGAACCAGGACATCCCTGACGATATGGTTGCTGCAACCCTGGCAGAGGCCGGCCCGAATGACTGGCTGATGCTGCAAAATGAAACATCGTCGCAGGTCAGGACCGCGCGCCTTGCGCAGGAACAGGGTTTGTTTGTGGTCTACTCTGCAGCCCCGTTCGAGGCTGGGGCGGCGCAGGCCGTCATGCCCTATCTGTCGCTTTTGATTGTGAACGAGGTTGAGGCAAGCCAGCTGTGTTCGGCGCTGGGTGTGACCTTGGCTGATCTGCCTGTGCCGCATGTTTTGGTGACATTGGGCGCGCGCGGGGCGGTTTGGCACGATCTGGGGGCGGGGGTTGACTACCGGGTGCGTGCCATTCCGGTGATGCCGGTCGATACCACTGCGGCGGGCGACACGTTTGCGGGTTATCTTGTTGCAGGCCTGGCCGAAGGGATGTCGCCCGTGCAGGCGATGCGGTTGGCCCGCGCTGCTGCGGCGTTAAAGGTGACACGGGCGGGAACAGCCGATGCCATCCCCGCCCGCGCAGAGGTCGATGCATTTCTGGCGGCTCAGCCCAGCGAATAGCCGGTGCCGCGCACGGTGCGCACCGGATCGTCGCCGCCATGGATCATCAGCGCCTTGCGCAGCCGTCCGACATGCACATCAATGGTCCGGGTATCGACATAGATATCGCGCCCCCAGACCCGATCCAGCAGCTGATCGCGGGTCCAGACCCGGCCGGGCTTTTCCATCAGCGTGGACAGCAGCCGGAATTCGGTCGGTCCGAGTTTCAGCGCCTGCCCGTCGCGGAACACGCGATGTTCGGCCGCATCCAGGACGATATCGTCAAAGCTTAGCCGCTCACCCATGGTCGCGGGGCGGGTCCGGCGCAGCTGCGTGCGCAGCCGGGCCATCAGTTCCACCACCGAATAGGGTTTCACGACATAATCATCAGCGCCGGTTTCAAGGCCACGCACCCGGTCCGCCTCTTCCGAGCGGGCCGAGAGCATGATGATCGGGATGCCGCGGGTTTCGGGGTTGGCCTTGACCCGCCGACAGATCTCGATGCCGCTGACATTGGGCAGCATCCAGTCCAGCACGATCAGATCGGGCTTTTCCTCTTTCACCATCAGCAGGGCCTCGTCGCCATTCACCGCCATGGCAACGCGGAAGCCTTCGGCCTCCAGATTGTATTGCAGAACCTCGCGCTGGGCCGATTCATCCTCGACCACCAGCACGCAGGGCTGTTGGGCGGGGCTCATGCGTTATTCCTCCGATTCATCAAGGATCGTGACGCTTTCGGTTTTCGGCCGCGCCTCCTCGGGCATTTCGCCGGTTACAAGATAGATCACCTGTTCAGCGATCGAGGTTGCATGGTCGCCCATCCGTTCGATGTTTTTCGCGATGAAATGCAGGTGCATGCAGGCGGTGATATTGCGCGGATCTTCCAGCATATAGGTCAGGAATTCGCGAAACAGCGCGTTATACATCTGATCAACTTCGACATCGCGGGCGCGCACGTCGGCGGCCAGGGCCGCGTCACGCTGGATATAGCTGTCGAGCGAATCTTTCAGCATTGCCTCGACGGTCTGCGCCATCCGCCGGATTGCCCCGGTAGAGCCGTTGATCGGCGGCATCGTCATCAGCACGTTTGACCGTTTCGCGATGTTTTTCGCGTAATCACCGACACGTTCCAGGCTGGCGGCGATCTTGATCACCGACAGGGAGACACGCAGATCCGATGCCGTGGGCGAACGCAATGCGATCAACCGGGCTGCCTCTTCGTTGATTTTTTCTTCCAGGGCATCGACGGCCTTGTCGCGCTTGCGCACTTCATCGGCAAGCTCTTCGTCGCGCGCTTCGAGGGCCTGGGCCGCATCGAGGATCTGCTGCTCGACGATCCCGCCCATTTTCACGACCAGAGCCTGAGTTGCCTCGAGGTCGCGGTCAAAAGCAGAAAGAATATGCTGGCTCATTTGGTCCCCCATCAGCCGATCCGCCCAGTGATGTAGCTTTCGGTGCGCGGATCTTTCGGATTGGTGAAGATCTGCGCGGTGTCGCCGTATTCCACCAGATTGCCCAGGTGGAAGAAGGCGGTGCGCTGGCTGACGCGTGCGGCCTGCTGCATCGAGTGCGTCACGATCACCACCGAGAAATTCTCGCGCAGTTCGTCGATCAGTTCCTCGACCTGGGCGGTCGCGATCGGGTCCAGCGCCGAACAGGGTTCGTCCATCAGCAGCACTTCGGGCGAGGTCGCCACGGCGCGCGCGATGCACAGGCGCTGTTGTTGACCGCCCGACAGGCCGGTGCCCGGCGCATCCAGACGGTCCTTGACCTCGTTCCACAGCGCGGCCTTGCGCAGGCTGGCCTCGACCACCTCGTCCAGTTCGGATTTGGAGCGCACCAGACCGTGGATTTTCGGCCCATAGGCCACGTTGTCATAGATCGACTTCGGGAAGGGGTTCGGTTTTTGGAACACCATGCCCACCTTGGCGCGCAATTGCACCGGATCGACCTTTTTGTCGTAGATGTCTTCGCCATCCAGCAAGATGTCGCCCTCGACGCGGCAGATGTCGATGGTGTCGTTCATCCGGTTCAGACAGCGCAGGAAGGTCGATTTGCCACAGCCCGAGGGGCCGATGAAGGCGGTGACCGTCTTGTCGAGGATATCAACGCTGACATCCTTGATCGCATGGGTGGTGCCGTAAAAGACCTGCACGGCATTTGCGGCGATCTTGATTTCATTGGTATCCACGGCTCTCTCCGTCAAGCTCATGTCGTTCATCGGTCAGGTTCCTTACCAGCGCCGTTCAAAGCGGCGACGCAGAATGATTGCCATCAGGTTCATCACCAGCAGGAACACCATCAAAACGATGATGGCCCCCGAGGCGCGTTCGATAAAGGCCGGATCGGCGCGCTGGGTGAAGTTGTAGACCTGCACGGGCAGGGCGGCGGCGGGGTCCATGAAGCCTTCGGGCGGGGCGCCGGGATAGTCGCGTACAAAGGCCACCATGCCGATCAACAGAAGCGGCGCAGTTTCGCCCAGTGCTTGTGCCAGACCGATGATGGTGCCGGTCAGGATGCCCGGCATTGCCAGCGGCAGAACATGGTGGAACACGGTCTGCATTTTCGACGCGCCAATCCCCAGCGCCGCATCCTTGATCGAGGGCGGCACCGCCTTCAGCGCGGCACGGGTCGCGATGATGATGGTGGGCAGGGTCATCAGCGTCAGCACCAGACCGCCCACGATCGGCGAGGATTGCGGCAGACCGGCGAAGTTGATGAACACCGCAAGGCCCAGAATACCGAACACGATCGAGGGCACCGCCGCCAGATTCGAGATGTTCACCTCGAT
>JAQTYE010000176.1 GCA_028749255.1 Paracoccaceae bacterium
CCCGCCTGCCCCAGCCGACGGATTCGGCGCCAGCACGCGGGCTGCGACACCCCCAGCGCACGCCCCAAAGCCCCCGCGCCCTGCGTGGCATCTTCGGCCAGCGCCCGCAAAATTGCCCGATCCGTGTCATCGAGTGAAATCATAACGGCAGCTCCGCACTATCCTTGATCGTCGAAATCAACATCAAGGCGTCGGTGTCGGCGATATGCGGCAGGGTCAAAATCCGCGTGCGGTAAATTTCCTGATAATGCGCCATATCGCGGGCGATCACGTTCAGGCGCATATCAGTTTGGCCAAGAAATGACTGAATTTCAATAACTTCAGGCACTTTTCGCGCGGCTGCAATAAATTCATCGAAGGCCCGCGGATGGGTTTTATCCAAGGTGAAACGCAGGCTGACCTCAACCTCCCAGCCCAGCTTGCGCCAGTCGATCACCGCCTGGGTGCCGCGCAGCACGCCTTCGGCGCGCAGCTTTTCGATGCGCCGCCAACAGGTGGCCGCGGTTACCCCCGCGCGCTCGGCCAAGTCAGCCGTGGCCAATTCGGGGTCCGCCAGCATCTGCCGCAGAATTCTGCGGTCGATATCGTCAATGGACATGATTTTTTCACTAACTGCGCAATTCTAGAATGATATTTACTGCATCGCGTCATATTCTTCAAATTATGAACGCATATTCCCGCGAAAATTCGTATTCTGCCCCCAGCAAACAAACGGAGGACGCCATGCGCGTGTTTTATGATCGCGATTGCGATGTGAACCTGATCAAGGACAAGAAAGTCGCCATTCTGGGCTACGGCAGCCAGGGCCACGCCCACGCGCTGAACCTGCGCGACAGCGGTGCGAAAAACGTCGTCGTCGCGCTGCGCGAAGGCTCGGCCTCGGCCAAGAAATGCGAAGGCGAAGGCCTGACCGTGATGGGCATCGCCGAAGCCGCCGCCTGGTGTGACGTGATCATGTTCACCATGCCCGACGAGCTGCAGGCTGAAACCTACAAGAAATACGTGCATGACAACCTGAAAGAAGGTTCTGCGATTGCGTTCGCCCACGGCCTGAACGTGCATTTCGGCCTGATCGAGCCGAAACCCGGCATCGACGTGATCATGATGGCCCCGAAAGGCCCGGGCCACACTGTGCGCGGCGAATACACCAAAGGCGGTGGCGTGCCCTGCCTGTTCGCGGTGCATAACGACGCCACCGGCAAAGCGCAGGAAATCGCGCTGTCCTACTGCTCGGCCATCGGCGGCGGGCGTTCGGGCATCATCGAAACCAACTTCCGTCAGGAATGCGAAACCGACCTGTTCGGCGAGCAAGCCGTGCTGTGCGGTGGCCTGGTCGAGCTGATCCGCATGGGCTTTGAAACCCTGGTCGAAGCTGGCTACGAGCCGGAAATGGCCTATTTCGAATGCCTGCACGAAGTGAAGCTGATCGTCGACCTGATCTATGAAGGCGGCATCGCGAACATGAACTACTCGATCAGCAACACCGCTGAATATGGTGAGTATGTTTCGGGCCCGCGCATCCTGCCCTACGAAGAAACCAAGGCCCGCATGAAAGCGGTTCTGACCGACATTCAAACCGGCAAATTCGTGCGCGATTTCATGTTGGAAAACTCGGTCGGCCAACCGTTCTTCAAGGCAACCCGCCGCATCAACGACGAGCACCAGATCGAGCAAGTCGGCGAGAAACTGCGCGCGATGATGCCGTGGATCTCGAAAGGCAAAATGGTCGACAAGTCGCGCAACTGATCACCGCGACGTTCTGACTTTGGGGGGCGCCTTGCGGGGCGCCCCTTTTGCTTTTACGGTCGCGCCAACACAGGAGAGCGCCATGCACGACATGCCCCAAGAACAGCTGGATGCCATCGAGGCGGAACGCGAGAAAATCTTTACTCCGCAGTGGTTTGTACGGCTGTTTTCCGGCAGATTGGCACCCGGCGACACGTTTTGGCTGGGCAATTACGGCATTTTGCTGTGGGTCGTGCCCGCGCTGGTCATGCTGACCTTCATCGTAGCCAAAGCAGCCCCCGCACAATTGGTGCCGGTGCTGACCGGCTGCATGGCGGCCCTCGGGCTTTATCGTGTGGCGATTTTGCGCGCCATGATTGCAACCACCCTCGCCACCCCCGGGCTGAAGGGTTGGCGCTGGTTTGGCGTGCTCTGGACGGCGATGGAGGCGACCGCGCTCCTGAGTTTCGTTTGGGTGAGCTTCACCGGCTAAGCCATTCTCCTGGCCTAATACTCCGGGGGTGAGGGGGGAGCGCCCCCTTATGCGGTTTCCGCCTCGACGGCGGCGACGATACTATCAACGCTGGCCTGCAAAACCGCCTCATCCTCGCATTCGGCCATCACCCGGATCAACGGCTCGGTCCCCGATTTACGGATTAGCAAACGGCCCTTCCCGGCCAGATCCACCTCTGCCTGAGCAATCACTTTTCGAACATTTTCTGCGTTCAGCGGTTCCTGACCAGCAGTATACCGCACATTTTTCAACATTTGCGGCACGATATCAAACTGGCTGACCAGATCCGATGCGCGCAGGCCCGTCTCGGCCATCGCCAGCAGGAATTGCAGCCCCGCCATCAGCCCGTCGCCGGTGGTCGCATAGTCGGTCATCACGATATGGCCCGACTGTTCACCGCCGAGGTTGAACCCCCCCGCCCGCATCCGTTCGACCACATAGCGGTCGCCGACATTGGTGCGTTCCAACCGCAGCCCGTGGCCATGCAGGAAGCGTTCCAACCCAAGGTTCGACATCACCGTCGCGACCAGCGCGCCACCGCGCAGTTGCCCGGCCTCGGCCCAACGCCGTGCAAACAGCGCCATGATCTGATCGCCGTCAGCCACGCGCCCGGTTTCGTCCAGAATCATCACCCGGTCCGCGTCGCCATCCAGGCTGATCCCCAGATCGGCCCCATGCGCCACCACCGCCTCGGCGGCAGTCTGGGTATAGGTCGAGCCGCAGTTTTCATTGATATTCAAACCATTGGGGGTAACCCCCACGGGGATCACCTCGCACCCCAATTCCCACAGCACTTCGGGCGCGGCCTTATAGGCGGCACCATTGGCGCAATCGACCACGACCTTCAGCCCCGACAGCCGCCCACGCCCCGGGAAGGTGGTTTTCGCATATTCGACGTAACGCCCGCGCCCGTCGTCAATCCGCTTGGCGCGTCCGATATTCTGCGGCTGTGCAGGGGCAATATCGCCCGCTACGATCGCCTCGATCTCGGCCTCGGCTTCGTCCGACAGTTTAAAACCATCGGGGCCGAAGAATTTGATTCCATTGTCTTTTGCCGGGTTATGGCTGGCCGAGATCATGATCCCCAGATCGGCCCGCATCGAGCGCGTCAGAAACCCCACCGCAGGGGTCGGCACCGGGCCCAGCAACAGCACGTTCATCCCCGTCGAGGTTAGCCCCGCCGTCAGCGCGTTTTCCAGCATATAGCCCGACAGCCGCGTGTCTTTGCCAATCACAACGCGATGCCCATTGCCGCTGTCACGCCGGAAATAGCGCCCGGCGGCGGCCCCCAGACGCAGGGCCATTTCGGCGGTCATCGGCCAACTGTTGGCCTGCCCACGCACCCCGTCAGTGCCGAAAAGCTTCCTGCTCATGCCTCATACCCTTCTGTTATTGCGCGCCAAAGCCGCAGACCCTGGGCGATCTCGCCGACATCATGCACCCGGTGGATCTGCGCGCCCTGCGCCAGCCCCGCCAAGGTCACCGCCAACGTGCCCGGGCCACGATCTGTCGCGGCCTCGGTCCCGCCGATGGTGCCGATGAAGCGCTTGCGCGACACCCCCAACAGCAGCGGGCAGCCAAGACCGTGAAACAGGCTCAGCCCACGCAGCAGCGTCAGATTGTGCTGCAACGTCTTGCCAAACCCGATGCCCGGATCGACCACGATCTTGTCGCGCGCGATGCCATTGGCCTCGGCCAGTGCGACCCGCTCTTCCAGGTAATCATACACATCCAGCAGAACATCCCCGTAATCGGGGTCATCCTGCATCGTCTCGGGCAGGCCCTGGGCGTGCATCAGGCAAATCGGCAAGCCGGTAATCGCCGCCAGTTCCGCCATCGCCGGATCGAATTCCATTGCAGACACATCGTTCAGCATATCCGCGCCGGCCTCGACCGCCGCATCGCCCACCATCGCCTTGCGGGTGTCGATGGAAATCGGCGTATCGAACCCTTCGTCGCGCAGCGCGGCAATCACCGGGGCGGTGCGCTCGATTTCTTCGTCTTCGTCCACCTCTTGCGCGCCGGGCCGGGTGGATTCGCCCCCGATGTCCAGAATATCGGCGCCTGCCGCCACCAGATCCTGCGCGCGTTGCAGCGCCACCTCGGGCGCATCGAACCGGCCACCATCCGAAAAACTGTCGGGCGTCAGGTTCAGGATGCCCATGATCTGCGGGCGGTCCATCCCCATCCCGGCCACCGGCGCACGACGGGCGGTCAGCCGTTCAGCAACATCTTCGGGCAGGTGGCTTGCGGGGATCAGTTCTCGCGCGCCACCGCGGGCGATCCGTTCGACCGTGTCGAACCAGCCCCAGCCCCCAGCCAGGCGCAGGGCATCATCGGGGCGGGCGACGTCGGTTTGCACCAGCGGGCGGTAATACAGCTTTTCCATGCGCCCCTTTCATCCCAAGAGGCCGGGCTTGGCAAGGCTCAGAGCGCGACGCGACGCACCGGCACGCGGCTTCCTGCCGGGGCTGAAACATCCCCGTGAAGTTCCAGCCGCGTGGCGGCCATCTGCTCGGCCAGCCAAAGTGCCAGCGGCACAGCGTCACCCACCGCGCCTTTTGGCCCATCCACGGCATCCAGAACCAGTTTTGACGGCGCCCAGACCACCATCTGCCCGTGTTTCATCGCCCAGTCGATTTCGGTCCGGGTCGCGACGACCACGCAGCGCGGATCACGCGCGGCCAGAACCCAGGCGTTTTGTTCAATCGCCAGCAGGTCAATGCGGCGTTGCGTCGGGCGCTGCCCGGTTTCCGGGGTCCCCCCCTCGGGCAGGCCAACCGTCAGGATGACCGGCGCACCAGATGCCTGCAGCGCATCCAGCCGCGCAGCCAGATCGGGCGCAGCAATCGCGGCGTTCGACAGATAGGCGACCACCGGATGCAGCACCGCGGCCTCGGGCCCCTCGCCCAGTTGCACCGGCAGGCTGGCGCGCGCGCGCACGATTTCGACACCCAGCGCGCCGGGGCCACGATCAAGCTTCTCGATCCGCACGAAGACCCGCATCGCCTGCGGTTCGGCCAGAATGCGTTCGGCCACCCGTGCCGCCAGCGTTTCCAGCAGGTTCAGCCGCTCGGCCGCCAGTTCGGTCGCGATCGCCTCGTTCAGGCGGTCGTAGGACAGGATACGATCCACGTCGTCGTCCAGCGGCGCTGGCGCCGGGCGCACCTCGACCACCACGTTGAAGCGCAGCCGCTGAACATGCCCGCGTTCTTGCTGAAAGGCGCCGATATCGGCTTCGACGATATGATCGCGCAGGCTGATCCGGTCGCGCGGATCCGCCGGGGCCGAGGCCAGCGCGCGTTCTTCCGGGTGGGCGAAGGCCAGAGAGGTGTCAGAGGTCATCGGGGTCTCGTGTTGCTTGGCGCCACAATACGAAAGGGGCGGGCCAAGGCCCACCCCGAAACGTCACCTGCGCAGCGATCCGCGACCTCAGTTCGAGGCCGTCTGCACCGGCTTGCGGTAAAAGATATGCGCCCCGATCCGCGTGGTCTGGACAAACCGGCGCGACCAGCTGGGCCGCACGGCGGGCGTGTGGAAATAGGTCGCCCCCTCGGTCAGGTCGCGCGGCGCGCCATCCAGCATTGCCCGGGCGACCTTGGCGACCTGATCATAGGCCTGCCTGTCACGGACCGCATCGGGGCGCCCGTCGCAGGTCCAACTGAACTGGCAGCCACGATTGTTGCCCTGATGCACGACGCCGCAAACGGTGCCGGGGAATTGCCCGTCATCGACGCGATTCAGCACCACTTCGGCGACCGCGATCTGGCCATCCAGGCTTTCGCCCCGGGCCTCGTGATACAGCACCGAGGCCAGGCACTGAAACTGTTCGCCGCCCGTAGGCACCGGCTGGGACGCCAGCCACTGCGCGGTGATTTCGGGCACCGCGCCGGTTTTCTTGACCGCCTTCGGTGCGGTCGTGATTGCAGAGATCCGCTTGGCGGTGACCGCGCCCAGGGCGCTACGTTCCTGCCACAACGCCGTCAGGAGCCCCTGCTCCGTCACGGTGGGATCGTTCGACTGGCTTACCGTAACTTCGGCACGCAAGCCTCCGGCAAGGGCCAGGAGGAGCATCGCGCCCCCCGTCCAGCTTTTCAGCACTGACATGTGTATCTTCCGATAAGGACATCGCCCCGACCGAAGCCGCGACCGCAGCGCCATACCCGAAAACCGGCGCCGCTGTCCACCTTTGGGCAAAAATGCAGGCATTTCCGCCCACAAAAGTGGCGGATTACCGCTTAGCCCCCGGTCGTCTCATGCCCGACGGGAACCCTTTGCCGATATCGCCAAGTTTTTGAAAACACCAGAGGAATCGGAGAGGTTCAGCAAGAATTACAGCCCGCTTCGCCCCTTGGGGGCCAGTAGCGCAAAATGAGCCGCAGCCAGCCGCGCAACAGGCACCCGGAACGGCGAACACGACACATAGTCAAAGCCCGCCGCCCTGCAAAAGGCGATTGATTCGGGGTTGCCGCCATGTTCGCCGCAGACCGAAATCGTGACA
>JAQTYE010000177.1 GCA_028749255.1 Paracoccaceae bacterium
TCTATAGTTCTGTTGGATGTGAACGAGTATGGTTTTGGGCCTATAGAGAGGGCAACTTGGCCAAGCGGGACGGTTAAGTCTTGAATGGGGCCGGGTTCTAAAACGAGGGGTTCTGCCTTGCCTTTTTATGCGCATTCCGGGACACGGGCTGACCGAACGGACTGGCAACTTTTGCCCGATCACCTCACTGCGGTTGAACGTTTGGCGGGTGACCGCGGCGCGCCTTTGGGGCTGGGCATCGCGAGTGGTCTGGCTGGGCGTCTGCACGATCTCGGCAAATACGATCCCGAGTTCGACAAGGTGCTGCGTGGGGAGAATATACGGGTCGATCACTCAACGGCGGGCGGTCGTGTGCTGATTGAACGCGCCCCGACGGGGCTTGCGCCTGTGGCGCAGGCGCTTGCCTACGCGATCTTGGGGCACCACGCGGGTTTGCCGGACAAATCGGGTGCAGAGCCTGGCTGCCTTGATCAGCGTATTGCGCGGGCGGCGGCGCCGCTCGATCCCGATTGGGAGGCGCATCTGCCTGTCGATTATCGTGGAGTTGGGGGGGAACTTTCGGCGCGCATGCGGCGTGATCCGCAAAAGCAGGGGTTCGACCTGTCGGTTGCGGTCAGGATGCTGTTTTCGTGTCTCGTTGACGCCGATTTTCGCGACACCGAAGCCTTCTACAGCAGCCTGGAGAACCGCAGCCCGGATCGGGTGTGGCCAAGCCTGCAAAACCAACTCCCTGATCTGCGTGCGCGGTTTGACGCATATATGGCAGGCTTTACCGCCTCCACCGATCTTAACCGCCTGAGAACCGAAATCCTCGACCATGTGCGGGCCAAGGCTGCCTTGCCCGCCGGGGTGTTCACGCTGTCGGTGCCGACCGGGGGCGGAAAAACGCTAGCGTCGCTTGGGTTTGCGCTGGATCACGCGGCACAACACGGGCATCGGCGGATCATCTACGCGATCCCCTACACCTCAATCATCGACCAGACTGCGGCGGTCTTCTGCAACGTGTTGGGCGATGAGATGGTGCTAGAACACCATAGCGCGATTGAGACCGAAAAGGGGGGGGAGGCGAGTCGTGACAAGGTTCGGTTGGCGATGGAGGATTGGGCGGCGCCCGTGATCGTCACCACCAATGTCCAGCTTTTTGAAAGCCTGTTTGCGGCGCGGTCGTCGCGGTGCCGCAAACTGCACAATATCGCAGGGGCCGTGATCGTTCTGGATGAGGCGCAATGCCTGCCGCGCAAGCTCTTGCTGCCGACGCTGGCGATGATCGAGACGTTGGCCGTGCACTATGGCTGCACCGTGGTGCTGTGCACCGCAACGCAACCGGCCTTTGACAGCGACAACCTGAAAGGCGGCGGTCTGCCCCTTGCCGGTCGCGAACTGGCGCCAGATTTGGGACGGCTGAGCGAGAAATTGCGGCGGATCCAGATTTTGCAGGGCGGCCCCATGGACGACCCGGCCTTGATTGCACAGCTGGCGGCGGTGCCGCAGGGGTTTGTCATCGTCAACAGCCGCAAACATGCGCTTGATCTGTATACGGCGGGGCAGAGGACCGGCATCGAGGGGTTGGTCCACCTGACGACGCGCCAGTATCCCGCGCACCGCCGCCAGATTATCGCGGACATCAAGGAACGGCTTGCAAACAACGCTCCCTGTCACCTGGTTGCCACCAGTTTGATCGAGGCGGGGGTCGACCTCGACTTTCCCTGCGGCTGGCGCGCCGAGGCGGGGCTGGACAGCGTTATTCAGGCGGCGGGCCGTGTCAATCGTGAGGGCAAGCGGGGGCTGGACAGCTCGGTCCTGACGGTCTTCACCGCGCCCGACAACAGCCCGCCCGACGAGGTCAAGCTGCTGGCCAAGGCGATGCACTCAACAGCTGCGCGGTTCGGGGATTTGCTGGTTCCCGAAGCGATCCGCGACTGGTTCGAAGCGGTCTATTGGCAGGCGGGCGTCAAGCGGCTCGATCCGCTTGGTCTCAGGGAAAAATTTCAGTTCGACGGGATAGGCACCGATTTTGCCTTTCGCGAGGTAGCAGCCGCCTATCGGATGGTGGATAGCCCGATGGTGCCGGTGATCGTCGCGCGCGAGGATGCGGCGCAGAATCTGATCGAACAGCTTGAACACCCCTGGGTGCCCTCGGGCAAGTTGGCACGCGCTTTGCAGATCTACACGGTACAAATTCCGGCTAAGGCGCGCGATACGCTGCGGGCAAATGGCAAAGGCAGCTTCCATGCGCCCGAGCTGCGCGGGGATCAGTTCTTTGTGCTGGATGAGCCCTCGCTCTACCACGGCGCGTTTGGGTTGTGGTGGGAGCAGGCGGATTATCTGAGCGCCGATCAGGGGGTGATTTGATGCCATGGCGTGAGAACCGCACGGACCTTGCCGTTATCCACACGTCACTTGGCCAAACGAAAAAATCTATGTTGGCAGCGAGTTGACGGATTTTATCCTCTATTTCGGTAGCCCTGATAAGCGTGTTTTGAGCACGATTTTTCAACTCATGACGCGCGGCGGCAAGTGACGGTGACGCGCGAAATTCTTTGGAAATCCAGCATCGCGACCGAATCGGAAGTGCTGCAAATGGAGTTCTATCTGATTGTGCAGACGCGCGCGAATGATCCGGCAATTGGCTGTGATCGCCGCCCGGTTTTCAGGGGGCCGTCAGACTAACCTTTTCCTTGCATGACTCAACCCAAGGCTTAATCTGGCTGTAATTCGGGGAGATTATTGTGTCTTATGGCATTAAACTGCTGGTCTGGGGCCAGAACGGGCTTTTTACTCGCCCCGAGCTGAAGGTCGAGCGCGTCACCTATGACGTGATGACCCCATCCGCCGCGCGCGGCATCCTTGAGGCGATCCACTGGAAGCCCGCGATCCGCTGGGTGATCGACCGCATTCATGTTCTTGAACCAATCCGGTTTCAGCAAATCCGCCGCAACGAGGTGGGACACAAGGCGCCCGTAGGCACGATCAAATCCGCCATGAAGCGGGGGGATCTGGGCGGATTGCAGTTGCTGGTTGACGAAGACCGCCAGCAGCGCGCCTCAACCGTATTGGTGCGCCCGCGTTACCTGATCGAGGCGCATTTCGAGCTGACCGGCAGGGCAGGGGCTGAGGACAGCGAGGGCAAGCATCTCGATATCTTCAATCGCCGCGCCGCCAGGGGACAATGTTTCCACCAGCCCTGTCTTGGCACCCGCGAATTCGCCGCGCATTTCGAACTGGTGCCGCCCGACGCGTCGCTGCCGCAGCGGGCGACTGAGGCGCAGACGCCGGATCTGGGCTTTGGCAATCCGCGTGACCTTGGCCTGATGCTATGGGATATTGACCACGCCGCCGCTGGCCGCCCGTCGATGTTTTTCCGCGCACGGCTGGTCGATGGCGTGATGGAGGTGCCCGCGCCGGGCAGCGAAGGGGTGCTGCGATGAGCATGATCGCCTCGCTGGTTCGCGCCTATGAGCGTTTGCCTGATGCGCCGCCATTTGGCTATTCTACTGAAAAGATTGGGTTTTGTCTGGTGCTCGACCTCGACGGCTCCGTTGCCGAGGTGATTGATCTGCGTGACGCGGATAAAAAGCGCAGCCCGAGGATGCTTGAAGTGCCGCAGGCGGTGAAGCGCACGGTGGGGATCGCGCCGAACTTTCTGTGGGACAAAAGTTCTTATGTGCTTGGGGTGACATCTCAAAAGGACATCGCGCCACGAGAAGAGGACAGCCCCGAGGAGGCCGAGGCGCGGGCAAAAGCGCGTGCCAAGCGTCTGACGCGGGTCGCCGACGAGCACGCCGCCTTTCGAAGCCGCCATCACGCCTGGCTGGACATGTCAGAGGACGAAGGGTTGATCGCGTTGCTGCGGTTTGTCGAGAGCTGGAGCGTGGGGGCCACCCCGCCGCCCTGGCTTGAGGAGGTTTCCGACCAGAACCTTGTGTTCCGGCTGTCGGGGGAGCAGGCATTTTTGCATGACCGCCCGGCCGCCAAGGCACTTTGGGCGCGGGTCGGTGAGGCGGGCGGATCTGATCCGCAAATCTGCCTCGTCACAGGCAAGGCGGCGCCTGTTGCCCGACTTCACCCGTCGATCAAAGGTGTTTGGGATGCGCAATCTTCCGGCGCGAGTCTGATTTCGTTCAACCTTGATGCCTTCACTTCTTACGGTCACGCTCAGGGCGATAACGCGCCGGTGTCCGAGGCAGCGGCCTTTGCCTATACCACAGCGCTTAATCGGTTCTTGGAAAGGGACAGCGGCCACCGTATTCAAATCGGGGATGCGTCTACTGTATTCTGGGCGGATGCCTCGGAAGCGGCTGCCAAAGCCGCAGAGGCTTTCTTCGGGGCGTTTTTTGATCCAGCCAATGCAGAAGCTCTGGCAAGCACAACCTTGGGCGCGCAACTGGAGCGCATCCGGCAGGGGCAGCGTCTGGAACAGGTCGCGCCCGAGCTTTCACAGGGGGTGCGGTTTTGCGTGCTGGGGCTGGCGCCAAACGCGGCGCGGCTCGCAGTGCGGTTCTGGTGGGAGAATGATTTCGGCACGCTGACTGCAAATTATCAGCGCTATCTTGGCGATATGCGGCTTGATCCGCCGCCTCGCGAGGGCTGGCCGCCGCTCTGGCGCTATCTGAGTGAACTGGCCAGCCAGGGTAAGCGCGAGAATGTGCCGCCGCTGGTCGCGGGCGAGTGGATGCGCGCGATACTGACCGGATCGCGCTATCCGATGACGCTGTTTTCGACCGTGCTTATGCGCATTCGCGCCGATGGCGAGATCAATGCGCTGCGCGCGGCCATGCTCAAATCTGTTCTTATCCGCAATTTTGCTAGGGAGGTTCCCGTGGCGCTTGACCCCGCGAATACCAACAAAGGCTATATTCTCGGGCGGCTTTTTGCCGTCTATGAAGAGGTGCAGCGCGCGGCCCTTGGGGGCAATGTCAACGCGACGATCAAGGACAAGTTCTATGGCGCGGCCTCGGCGGCGCCGCAAAAGGTGTTCCGCACGCTTGATGCCGGTGCGCAGAACCATTTCTCCAAGCTGCGCAAGGTCAGTATTGGCCGCTCGGTGAACCTTGAGAAGTTGCTGACCAGCATCACCGATCTGATGGACCCGAACAGCGACCCGATCCCCGCTTCGCTCAATGCTGCAGAGCAGGCGCTGTTTGGCATCGGCTATTATCACCAGCGCAGCGATTTCTTCCGCAAGCATGACGATGCGCCCCTGACGGAGACCTCCAAATGACCACGCTTTCCCGCCGCCATGATTTTGTGCTGATCTTCGACGTGACCGACGGCAACCCCAACGGCGACCCCGATGCGGGCAATCTGCCGCGGCTTGACCCCGAAACGAACCACGGGCTGGTGTCCGATGTCAGCCTCAAGCGGAAGATCCGCAACTATGTCGATCTGGCGCGGACGGGCGAGGAAGGGCACCATATTTATGTGCAGGAAGGCTCGATCCTGAACGAAAAACACCGCCAGGCCTATGTCGCGCTGCGCGGGGATGAGAAATCGAAGAAAGACGCCAAGCTGAACCCCAAGGGCGACGCGGAGGCCAAAGAGCTGCGAGACTGGATGTGTGCGAACTTTTTTGACGTGCGGACTTTCGGCGCGGTGATGTCCACCGGGATCAACTGCGGTCAGGTCAAGGGGCCAGTGCAGCTGACCTTCTCACGCTCGGTCGAGCCGATCCTGCCGGTCGAGATCTCGATCACCCGGATGGCGGCAACCAATGAGGCCGAACAGAAAAAGCGCGCCGAGGGCGATGACAGCGACGCGCGCACCGACAACCGCACCATGGGCCGCAAGCATATCGTGCCTTACGGGCTCTATGTCGCGCATGGGTTTGTGTCTGCCAAATTCGCCGAGCAGACGGGGTTTTCCGAGGCAGACCTCGACCTGCTGTTCGAAGCGCTCTCGACGATGTTCGAGCATGACCGCTCGGCCGCGCGCGGTGAGATGGTTACCCGCAAGCTGATCGTTTTCGCGCATGAGAACGCGCTTGGGAATGCACCGTCGCACAAGCTTTTCGAGCGGGTTCGGATCGGGCGAAACATTGATGGGACGTTCCGCGAACTGGACGACAAGGGGCTGGGTAATTTCGCCCCGGCGCGGAAATTCTCGGATTATCTGGTCGAGATTGACCGGGCAGACCTGCCTGTCGGGGTCGAGATCCGCGAGATCGTCTGATGTCGGATGCGCCCGCCGAGGAGGAGACGATCCCGCTCTCGGCGGTGCAGCATGCGGTCTATTGTCTGCGGCAGGCGGCGCTGATCCACCTTGAACGACTTTGGGCCGAGAACCGGTTTACCGCCGAGGGCGATGTGTTTCATGCGGTCGCCGACAAGGGCGGGGCACGCAAGGGCAGGGGCGTGCGGCGGGTCTTGTCGCTGCCGCTAGGGTCGGCGCGGTTGAAACTGTCGGGTGTTGCGGATCTGGTCGAGTTTCACCCAATGGAAGGCGGCGGTGAGCGCCCCTTTCCCGTCGAATACAAGCGCGGCAAGCCCAAGCTGCACCGCGCCGATGAGGCCCAGATTTGCGCGCAGGCGCTGTGCCTTGAGGAGATGACGGGCCAGCCGGTGCCCGAGGGGGCATTGTTTTACGCGCAGACAAAGCGGCGGGTAAACGTGCCGTTCGATGCCGCGTTGCGCGCGCTGACCGAGGCCACTATTGCTAATCTCGCGGTGGTTTTGCGAAACCGTATCACCCCGCCGCCCACACCGCACAAATCCCGGTGCAAGG
>JAQTYE010000019.1 GCA_028749255.1 Paracoccaceae bacterium
GGAAAGCCAGCAAAAGCCACTGCGCCCGGGGTCGGCGATCCAGCGGCTGGCCGATGCGCTCAATACCTGTGCGCTGCCGGACAAGGACATGCCCGAAGGTTAACCCAGCGCGGTCAGGAACCCACGCGACCACCAATGCACGTCCTGCTTCAGCAGCACCTGCATCAGCGCGGTGTAGCGGCGCCTGCGTTCGCTGAGCGGCATGGCCAGCGCTGTCATCATCGCGGTGGCCATCTGCTCGGGGTCGTGCGGGTTGACGATCAGCGCCTCTGTCATCTGTTCGGCGGCGCCTGCGAACTGGCTCAGGATCAGCACGCCGGGGCGCTCGGGGTCCTGTGCCGCCACATATTCCTTGGCCACCAGATTCATCCCGTCCATCAAGGGTGTGACCAGTGCCACATCCGAAGCACGGTAGAGCCCGGCCAGGGTTTCGCGCGGGACGGCGCGGTTGATGAAACGGATCGGCACCCAGGTGATATCGGCATAGGTGCCGTTGATCTGCCCCGACAGATGCTCGGTCTCTTGCCGGATATCGTCATAGGCCTGCACGCCCTCGCGTGTCGGTGGCGAGATTTGCAGCAGTGACACATGCCGGTGCCAGTCTTCGTGGCGCGACAGGAACTCGCCAAAGGCACGGAACCGCTGCGGCACACCTTTCGAATAATCCAGCCGATCCACCCCGATCATCAGCCGCCGGTCGGTCTTGACGATCCCGGGCGGCAGCTTGGTGATTTCGGTCTCGGCCAGCCGGGCGAATTCGCGGGCGTCGATCGCAATCGGGAAGGCGGCAATCCGGGCCTGCCGGGGCGCCAGATGGATAAACCCGCCCGACAGCTCGGTCGCGCCGCCGATTTCGACCATCGCCTCCATGCAATTGCGCGCGTCGCGCGTCGCCTGCATCCCGATCAGGTCGAAATGCGACAGCCATTCACAGATCTCGGCCCCATTGGGCAGTGCGCGCATTGCCAGTGGCGTCGGGAACGGCGTGTGCAGGAAAAACCCCATCCGGTTTTGTGCCCCCAGATTGCGCAGCTCATAGGCCATCGGCATCAAGTGGAAATCATGCACCCAGATCCGGTCTTCGGGCTGCAAAATCTCCATCAACATCCGCGCAAGGCGGCGGTTCACGTCCTTATAGGCCGACAGAAACTCGCCGTGGATATTCAGCAGATCGGTGCGACCATGAAACAGCGGCCACAGCACCGAATTGGCGTAGCCGTCATAGTAATTCGCCTGCTCGTCGGGGCTCAGGTCAAAGCACATCCGGGCAAAGGCGCCGCCTTCGATCGGACGCAGGCGGTTTTCGGGCGCCTCGACCACCTCGCCCGAGGTGCCGATCCAGATACCGCCGCGTTCCGTCAACGCATCGCCCAAGGCCACGACCAACCCACCTGAGGGGTTCGGGCCCGTTGGAATCCGGTTTGACAGACAGATCAGACGCCCCATTGTGCCCCCCTCGCGTTTGCCAGCCAGTCCTGAACGGCGGCGGGGTCAGGCAGGCGGTAGGCCGCGCAGCTGTCGCCGTCGCCAATCTTGATGCCAAAGCCGCCCTGCGCGGCCGCCCACCCAAGCGCAGGTTCGTCGGTTGTATCATCGCCCAGAAACACCGGAATGCGCCCGGAAAAGACCGGCAACGCCCAAAGCGCGGCCAAGGCGCGGTCTTTCGACACTCCGGCGGGGCGCAATTCCATCGCCATTTTCGCGGGTTGCACGGCAAAACCGGGGGTTTGGGCGGCCAGAGCTGCAGCAAAGCTGGCAACTTCGGCTGCCGCATCGGGGCGTTGGCGATAATGCAGCGCGCCGCCGTGGGTTTTTTCTTCGTATAGCAGACCCTTGGTGGCGGCGAAGGCCGCCAGATCGGCCTGCAGCCGCGCCAGGCCATTGGGGGCCTGATCCAGCGGCGGGGCCATGCCGCGGGCCTCTGCGCCGTGACTGCCGACCATCAGCCCGGCATACCCGGGCAGATAGCCCGCCAATTCGGGCAGTGAGCGTCCTGAAACCAGCGCCAGCGCACCGTTGCAGGCATCACTCAGCGTGGCAAGCTGCGCGGGCAAGTCGAGGGGAATGACAATCGCATCGGGGCGCGGGGCGATCTCGACCAATGTGCCGTCGAAATCCAGAAAGACGGCATGGCGGGCGCAATCAAGCGGCGGCGGAGGCGCGGTCGCCTCGGGGGGGATATGCAAGGCATGTCCTTAGGGTAAGGCATTCTGTCCCATTTTAAAAGGTCGCATTGACCCGCCGCCAAAAGGCTTTAAGTCGGGGAGAGTGCCGAACCGTGACAGACAGGACGACAAAATGAAGATCGACGCCAACCCGCGCCTCGCCCATGCCCCTGCCGATCACCCGCCCGTTGCCCAAGCGAAAATCGGGCTGTTGGTGGCCAATCTGGGCACGCCCGACGCAACCGATTACTGGTCGATGCGGCGCTATCTGAATGAATTCCTGTCGGACAAACGGGTGATCGACATAGCGGATTGGAAGTGGCAGCCGCTGCTGCAGCTGATCATCCTGACCAAACGCCCGTTCACCAGCGGCGCGAATTACCGTTCGATCTGGAACACCGAGGCGAATGAAAGCCCGCTGATGACGATCACCAAGCAGCAGGTCGCCAAGCTGCGCGAGGCGGTCGAGGTGCGCTATGGCGCCGAGGTGATGGTCGAGTTCTGCATGCGGTACGGGAACCCTTCGACCCGTTCGGTGGTGGATCGGATGGTGGCGGAGGGCTGCGAAAAGATCCTGTTCTTGCCGCTTTACCCGCAATATGCGGGTGCCACCTCGGCCACCGCCAATGACGAATTTTTCCGCGCGCTGATGGCGCAAAAGCGCCAGCCCGCCGCCCGGATCGCCCCCGAATATTTCGACCGCCCCAGCTATATCGAGGCCTTGGCGCAATCGGTTGAACGCGCCTATGCCGCGCTGCCCACGCGTCCCGATGTTCTGGTGGCCAGCTATCACGGGATGCCCAAACGTTATCTGATGGAAGGCGACCCCTACCATTGCCAGTGCCAGAAAACCTCGCGCCTGCTGCGCGAACGGCTGGGCTGGGACAAGGGGGCCATCGACACCACCTTCCAATCGGTATTCGGGCGTGAGGTCTGGCTGAAACCCTATACGGTCGAACATGTGGCCGAATTGGCGAAGGCCGGGAAAAAGAACATCGCGGTGATTTCGCCCGCGTTTTCCGCCGATTGCATCGAGACGCTGGAAGAAATCAACGGCGAGATTCGCGAGGCGTTTGAACATGCCGGCGGTGAAAGCTTCACCTACATTCCCTGCCTGAACGATGACGATCTGCACATCGCTGCGCTGATGGATGTGGTGCAGGAAAACTTCGCAGGCTGGCTGGCCTGATTTTGCCGAAATTTCTGCTGCGTCAATCTGCCCCGGAGTGTTTTGGGGTATTTTTAATGAATCTTTAAGCCTGTGGTGTGCACTTGAGTGCAGGCCATATGGGCTGAGATCGGGCCGTTTTCGGGGCGGCGGCCTTTGGAGCAGAAAGGCAAAATGATGCAAAAACTGATGGTGATGACGGCAGTGGTGATGGTGTTGGGCGGTCCGGCCTTGGCGGGGCATGCCAACCCCTGGGCCATCGAGGCGGACACCGTTCTGTCGAAGAACCACGAGGTCAACCTTGCAAAATCCGAAGGCACGCCGGGCGAAGATGAAATGCTGGGGGTGATGGTGCGTCAGGCACGCGGTAAACTTGACCCGGATCTGGGCGTGGCTGGCAGCGGTGGGGCCGCCGAGGGCTCGGGCCGTGGGGGCGGCACGGGTGGCAAGGGCCGCAATCACTGAGTCTGCGCAACGCAAAACCCCGGCGGATTGCTCTGCCGGGGACGGGATCGGTTGTCAGGCGTGTTGGGCGTCAGATCAGCAAGACCTGCGTGCCGACCTTGGCCAGATCGAACAGCTCTTCGATGTGCTGGTTATACAGACCAATGCATCCGTTCGACGATTTGCGCCCGATCTTGCGGGTGTCATGCGTGCCGTGGATGCGATAATACTGCCAGCTCAGATACAACGCGCGGGTGCCAAGCGGATTGTCGGGGCCTGCGGGCACGAAATCCGGCCAGTCGGGGTTGCGCTGTTTCATTGCGGGGGTCGGAGACCAGGTCGGCCCCTTGACCTTGCGGATCACTTCGGTGCGTCCGCGTCGGGTCAGATCTTCGGACACCGGAACCGAGGTCGGGTAAAGTTTATAGACCGACTGATCCTCGGACCAGAAATGCAGGGCGCGCGACACCGTATCCACCAGAATGGCGCCATTCGTCAGATTGCTGAAATACGGCTGCCAGTCGAGCGCGCGGAAGCTCGAGATATTGCGCCGCATATTGGTATAGGCGGTGTCTTCGTGCTGCTCGAGTCCGGCATCGGGGGTTTGCGCCATGGCAGGCAGGGCAAGCCCCGCACCCAGCAGCGCCGCGGTCCCAAGGAATGCGCGGCGATCAAGCGGTTTGCGCACATCGGTCATCATCATACTCCGTCGCGGCCCAGTCCACGAATTTGCGTCAGCCTTAGTGCGCCTTTATCGCAGGTGCAAATCAAACCGTCGTCATCTGGCTGTTTCACGCAACTGTGCGTTTGCGCGGGCGTGGTCAAGCGTGTAAGCCTCTGGCCTGAAATTGCAGGGGTTATCCGATGAAATCTGTCAAAGCGCTGATTGTGATGTCTGTTCTGGCGCTGGCGGCTTGTGAGTCCACCGCGCCGCAGCTGGGCCCCGATGGCAAGCCCTTGCCGCAGCTGTACAAGATCACGGCGCGTGAAGCCGGGGTGATTCCGCAGCGCGTGCTTGAATCGATGAACACGCTGCGGGCGGCGCGCGGCACCGCTCCGGTGGTGCTCAACATGCAACTGACAGCGGCAGCAACGGCGCATGCGCAGGATATGGCGTCACAAAACCGGCCGTGGCACTGGGGCTCCGACGGGTCGTCGCCCCTGGATCGCGCGCGCCGTCAGGGTTTCATGGGCCACATCCTGGGCGAGAATATCTCGGAGACCTATGAAACCGAAACCGAGACCCTGTCGGCCTGGATGGGGCTGGCCGATACCCGTGACGTGATCCTTAATCCGGCGGCCACGCAGATGGGCTTTGGCTGGTATCAGGAAAGCTCGGGCAAGATCTGGTGGACGATGGTGACCGGCCAATAAGGCCATCCCGCGCCAAACCAAAGGGCCCCGCGGGGCCCTTTTTCATGTCTGGATCAAGGGAATATGAAGATCGGCGTGCCGGTCGCGATCATCGCATAGATTTCTTCGATCTCTTCGTCCTTCACCGCGATGCAGCCCGCAGTCCAGTCCCGGCCCCGGCCCTTGTTTTGGCGCGCCCGGCCATGGATGAAAATATCCCCGCCGGGTTTCTTGCCCTGCGACTCGGCAAAGGCACTGTCCTGCGCGTTCGGATAGCTGATCCCGAGCGACAGGTGATAGGCCGAATTCGGATTGCGGCGGTTGATGAAATACATCCCCTCAGGTGTCTTGCCGTCGCCTTCAAAGCGTTTGGGGCCGACCGGGTTGCCACCGAGCGCAATCTTGTACGTCTTGATGACCTTGGTGTCGGAAAAGAATTTCATCCGCCGCTTCGCCTTGAAAACCTGGATCTGCGTGACCGGCGGGCCGGCATAGCTGCGGAATTTGCCGCCACTTCCGGGGCCGCCACAGGCCGCCAGAAGGGCAAGGGAAGAAAGCCCGAATAGGGCGGTGCGACGCTGCATGATGGGCCTGTTTTCGCTGCTCATTTTTGTGCACTCTAGCGTGAAGTGGTCGGATTTCCTAGGCTGCTAGCCGCGGGTGAACTGCGCCGCAAGCTCGACATGGGCCGACCAGCGGAACTGATCGACCACGATCAGATCACGCAATTCGAACCCGGCTGCGGTCAGGAGCTGCGCATCACGGGCGAATGTGACCGGATTGCACGAAACATAGGCCAGAGTGCGGGTTTTAGAGGCGCAAACCTCGCGCACCTGCGCTTCGGCCCCTGCGCGCGGCGGGTCGATCACGATTACGTCATAGCGGTCCAGCTCATCGGGCAAAAGCGGGCGACGGAACAGATCGCGCGCCTCGTGGGTGACGCGTTTCAATCCTTGCGCGTCCCGCCAGCCACGATCCAGCGCGGTCAACATCGTCGCGTCGCTTTCAACGGCATGCACCTCGGCCGTGGCGGCCAGCGGCAGGGCAAAGGTGCCGCAGCCCGCGAACAGATCGGCCACGCGCGCCGATTTGCCCACGGTATCGCGCACGAAATCGACCAGCGCCGCTTCGCCACTGGCGGTGGCCTGCAGGAACGCGCCGGGCGGCGGCGTGACCTTGGCCACGCCAAAACTTTGTTGCGCGGGGCGGCGGGCGGTCACGGTCTCATCATTCCAGCTCAGCCGCGCCAGATCGTGGCGCCGGGCCAGATCGGCCAGCGCGGTGAACAGTGCGGGGTCAATATCTTTGCCCCCCTTGGCCGCCATTTCGACCCCGGCTTCGGACAACGTCAGGGCAAAGGCAATCTCGCCCTTGCGCGACCCGCCCAGGGCCGTTGCGTCATGCACTGCGGGCAGGGCGGCCAGCAATTCGGGGCGCAAGATCAGGCAATCGGGCACCTCGATCAGCGTGTCGGAGGCGCGCGCATGAAATCCGACCAGCGTGCCCTTCTTGGTGCGCCGCCCGGCCAGTGTCGCGCGACGGCGCGAATGCAGCGGCGAGGTTTCGACCCGGCTGACCTTGGCTGCAATCCCGCGCGCGGCCAGTGCGGTTTCCACCACACTTGCTTTCCAGCCCGCCACGAACTCATCCGAGCCATGTTGCAGCACGCAGCCGCCGCAGGCGCGGTAATGCGGGCAAGGCGCCTTGACGCGCTGGGCCGAGGGGGTGACGATCCGGGGCGCGGCGATGCGCCCGTCAATGATTTCGCCACTGACCACCTCTCCGGGCAGCGCCATGGCCACATGCACAGTGCCCGCAGGCACATGCGCCACGCCATCGGCGTGCAGTGACAAACGCGTAATCGTCAGGTCTTGTTGGTCCATTGCAGTCCCCTTTCGCCGCCCCTTAGCAGGGGCGGGGGCCGCGCGCCAAGCGCTATTGCGCGGCCTCGGTTGCGGGGGCGTCGTCGGAGCCGATGAAACCGCCCGACTGACGGCTCCAATACCGCGCATACAGCCCACCTGCTGCCAGCAGTTCGGCATGGTTGCCCTGTTCGACGATCCGGCCCTGATCCATCACGACAATCCGGTCCATCTGCGCGATGGTGGACAGCCGATGCGCGATGGCCAGCACGGTCTTGCCAGCCATGACCCGGGTCAGCGCCTCCTGGATCGAGGCCTCGACTTCGCTGTCCAGCGCCGATGTCGCCTCGTCCAGCACCAGAATCGGCGCGTTCTTCAGAAACGCCCGCGCCAGTGCGATCCGCTGTCGCTGCCCGCCCGACAGTTTCACACCGCGTTCCCCCAGCGCCGCGTCGTAACCGCGCTTGCCGGTGTGATCGGCCAGACCGATGATGAACTCGTGCGCTTCGGCGGCGCGGGCGGCGGCGATCATCTCGGCGTCGGTGGCATCAGGGCGACCATACAAAATATTCTCGCGCGCGGAGCGGTTGAACATCGCGGTTTCCTGCGTGACCATCGCGATCTGACGGCGCAGCGATTCCTGCGTCAGGGCGCGCAGGTCCTGACCGTCCAGCAGAACGCGGCCGGTCTCTGGGTCGTAAAGCCGCAAGATCAGCGCCACGAGTGTCGATTTCCCGGCCCCCGAGGCCCCGACGATGCCGATCTTTTCGCCCGGCGCGATGCTCAGGTTGATATCCTCGACCCCGCCTGCCTGCCGACCATAGGCAAACGAGACATGCTCGAACGCCAGCGCGCCTTGTGCCCGCACCACGGTTTGCGCATCGGGCGCATCGGTCAGCGTATGCGGCGGCGTCAGCGTGCGCATGCCGTCCTCGACCTCGCCGATATTGCCCCACAGGCCCATCAGTGATTGCGACACCCAGCCCGACATCTGCGCAATGCGCATCGCCACCGCACCGGCGGCGGCAATATCGCCCGCACTCGCCTGCCCGCGCTGCCACATCAGGATGGCGCCGCCCACCAGCAGAATCGGCAGCAACCCCGAGAACGTCATCTGCGCCAGCCGATACCACATCGAGGTGACGCCGAAATCGCGGGCGCGGTCGCGGAACACCTCCATCGCGCCCAGGGCGGCGCGGTCCTCGTGGTCTGCATGGGCGAACAGCTTAACGGTCTTGATGTTGGTGATCGTATCCACCACCTGGCCCGTCACCATCGCCCGCGCCGCAGCGCGGTCTTTCGATTTGGCGCGCACGCGCGGCAGGAAGCTGCGGATCAGATAGATATAGGCCACCAGCCAGACGGCCAGCGCCACCGCGCCCCAGGCGTCAATGCCGACCAGCAAAATGACCGATCCGATGATCGAGGCGAGCGCGAAGAACACCGTGCCGATCACTTCGCTGACGACATCGGTCACCGCGCGGGCGGTTTGCATCTGTTTTTGCGCGATGCGTCCCGCGAAGTCGTTGTCAAAGAAGGTGACCGACTGCCCCATCGTCCAACGATGCAGCCGCGACAACACCAAGGGCAGGACATTGGGCGCGATCAGCAGGTTCGAGGCCCAGGTCGAGGCACCAAAAGCCACCGGGCGCAATACCAGGTAGAACAGCGGGAAAGACAGCAACAACAGCCAGTTATCGGCCAGCAGCGTGGCGGGCGGGGTGCTGACGGCGGCGTCGATCACCCGGCCCAGCAGCCAGGCCGAGACCACCTCCATCGTGCCCGCAGCGGCGGACAGCAGGCCCGCCAGCCAGACCGCAGGCCAGGCGCCTGTCAGGCACCAGCGGAAAAATGCACCAAGACGTTGCGGGGGCGGACCCTCGGCGGGGCGGAAGGCATCGAACATCGGGAACTCACTTTCCCGGGGAAGATAGGGCTGCGGGGCCAAAAGGGAAAGGGTCAGCCCAGCAGTTCGGCGCGCGACAGGGCGAAGCCCGAAGCGATCCAGCGGTCTTCCAGCGCACGCAGCCGGGCGCCAAGTGCGGCCCCTTGCAGCGCGGGCATCAGGTCGCGCGCGGCCACCGGGAATGTCTGTGCCGCGCCGAAATCGACTTGCTGCCAACTGGTGGGCGACATTTCCTGACCCATCAGCGCGGCACGGACCCATAGCGCGTCGCGCGCATCAACCGCCCCGAAGCGATATCCCAGCACCGCATCGGGCGCCGGATCGGCCAGGGCCTCGCGCAGGCGGTCAAGCCGCTTGGCCTCTGCCTTTGACAGGCGCAGGCGTTCGGGCGCGTCCTGCCCGCCGAGCGCCGCCAGACGGCGCAAGGCATCGGGCGCGGCGCCGCGTTCCAGATGCACCAGCGGCGCAATTGCGCGCGCATCGGCGCCGGGCAGAACATGGGCCAGCACGCCACTGGCCTGCATTGCCGCCAGCGCGGGCGCCGGATCGGGGGCGGCCAGCAGTTTCTTCATCTCGGTGCCGACGCGTTCGCGCGACAGGCTTTCGATCCCGTCGGCATGCACGGCGCAGGCGGCCAGACCGTCGGGGTCCAGCCCCAGTTCGGGCGCGCCATACCAGGCGGTGAAACGGAAAAACCGCAAGATCCGCAGGTAATCTTCGCAGATCCGGGCCTCGGGCGTGCCGACAAAGCGCAGATGCCGGGCGGCCAGATCGGGCAGGCCCTGACCCAGCGGGTCCAGCACGGTGCCGTCCGCGCGGGCATACAGCGCATTTATCGTGAAATCGCGTCGCGCCGCGTCGTCTTCGATCCGGGTCGAAAAGGCCACGGTGGCATGGCGCCCATGGGTTTCGACATCGCGCCGGAAGGTGGTGATTTCATGCCCGATGTGATCGGCGACGACGGTCACCGTGCCATGCTCGATCCCGGTGGGCACTGGTTTCAGCCCGGCGGCACGCGCCAGTTCGGTCACGCGGTCGGGCAGGGCGTCGGTGGCGATGTCGATATCCGACACCGGCTGGCCCAGGGCCGCGTTGCGCACGCAGCCACCGACCAGCAGCGCCTGATGCCCGCCCGCGGTCAGCATCGCCAACACACGCTGCACATGCGCCGCTTCGATCCAGGGGCCCGCCAGCCTCATCGTGCCATCCGGTCGCTGAGCGCACAGAGCATCCGGGCGGTGGCGCCCCAGATGTAATAGGGGCCGTAGGGGGCCACGTAATAGCTGCGCCAGCTACCGCGCCAGCGCCGTCGTTCGGTGCGGAAATTGCTAAGGGTGGCGATATGCGACAGCGGCACGGTGAACACCTCGTCCACCTCGCCCGCTTCGGGGCGCGGGGTAAAGGGCGCGCGGATGCGGGCCAGAACCGGGGTCACCAGAAAACCGGTCACGGTTTCATGCGGCTCGAACGTGCCCAGAACCTCGACATTGGCGGGATCGAGACCGATTTCTTCATGCGCCTCGCGCAGGGCGGCGGTCACCGGCCCGTCGTCTTCGGGGTCCACCTTGCCGCCGGGAAAGGCGATCTGTCCGGGATGGTGGCGCAGATGCGAGCTGCGCTTGGTCAGATACAGGCGCACACCGTCGGGCGTGGCCTCGAAGGCCACCAGCACGCCTGCGGCGCGCAGTTTGCGCC
Organism: Paracoccaceae bacterium; assembly: GCA_028749255.1. Lineage (GTDB taxonomy): Bacteria > Pseudomonadota > Alphaproteobacteria > Rhodobacterales > Rhodobacteraceae > Rhodobacter. The sequence continues at coordinate 10,594 of JAQTYE010000019.1, forward strand.
CCGGCGGCAGGGCGATTTCGGGGTTCAGGTCGTAATCCGACGAGGGCCGCCCCGGGCGGGCCAGCGCGGCCAGAACCGGGGCAAGCGGATCATGCATCGCGGGCCTCTTTGGGGGTGCCATCGGGGTTCACCGTCGCCTCGAACCCCAGGGACGCCGGATCGAATTCGTAATGCGCGCCGCAGAACTGGCAATCGGCAGTGACGCGGCCATCCTCGGTGGTCATGTGCTGGATGTCCTTGGCTGAATAGATCGCCAGACTGTCGCGGACCCGATCCGACGAACAGGTGCAGCCGAATTCGATCTTTTGCGCATCGAACACCCGCGGCGCCTCTTCGTGGAACAGTCGCACCAGCAGGTCGGTCGGATGCACGGTGGGGCCGATCAGTTCCAACTCTTCGACTGTATCGAGCAACACGTTGACGCGGTTCCAGTTTTCGTCCTCGTCGCCTTCCAGAATGTCGGTGTGCTGCAACAGCCCGCCCTCGCCCGAGCCTTCCTTGGCCGCAAAGGGCGAGGCTTTGGGCATCATTTGCAGCATCACACCCCCGGCACGCCAGTGTTCTTCTTGCCCCGCCACGGTCGAGCGCCCGTAAGACAGCGCGAACCGCGTCGGCAGCTGCTCGGACTGCGCGAAATAGGTCTGCGCGCAGGTGGTCAGCGACCCGCCCGCCAGCGGCGTGATGCCCTGATACGGCACGCTGCCTTCACCCTGGTCGATCAGCACCGCGAAATAGCCGTCACCGATCTGGCTGAACGGGTCGGCGTTCGGGTCCAGCCGTTCGGCATCGAAACTGGCCCAGCCGCGGATGCGCGCAGGCGCGCCATCATCGCCGGGACTATAGTAGTCGGTGGCCAGAATACGGATCGGCCCGGTGCCGCGCACCTGCAGCGACAGTTTCCAGCGCAGTTTGATTGTCTGTCCGATCAGCGCGGTCAACAGGGCGGCCTCGGCCACCAGCGCCTCGACCATGGCGGGATAATCGTGTTGCGCCAGCACCGCCTCGAGCACGCCGTCAAGCCGCGCGACACGACCGCGCACATCCGAGCGGTCCAGCTGAAACGGCAGGACGGTATCGTCCCAGGCGATTTGCGAAAGCGTGGTCATGGCGGTTCCTTGAGGGTTTGCGTTCAGCCCGGGGGCTGGCATATCCTGCCTATATAGGCGCGGCAACCGCAGACCCAAGAGGCAACACGAGGTGCAGGCATGATCCGTCGGTTTGGAGAGCCCGTCGTGGCAGGGCAGCGCTATCGGATGCGACCGGGCGCCTATGCGGTGCTGATCCGCGATGGTGCGGTGCTGGTGACCCACCAGGCCGAACCCAGGCCGGAATTCCAGCTGCCCGGCGGCGGCATCGACCCGGGCGAAAGCCCGCAGCACGCATTGCACCGCGAAGTGTTCGAGGAAACTGGCTGGGCGATTGCGGGCCCGCGCCGGATCGGGACCTATCGGCGCTTTACCTACATGCCCGAATATGACCGCTGGGCCGAGAAGCTGTGCATGATTTACATCGCCCGTCCGGTTTTGCGGCGGGGGCCGCCCCGCGAGCCGGGGCATCGGGCGATCTGGATGAGCCCCGAGGCCGCGTTGGATCAGCTGGCGAACACGGGCGACCGGTTTTTCCTGTCGCGGGCGATTTGGGGTAAATAGGTCACAATTCCTGTTTTTGCCGCCTACATCTGTGTATTTGCCCCACAAATTGACGTTGTGGTCAATAATTCGTCTAGAAATTGGGGCTAGATTCCGCTAACCCATGAGCAGCAGTGTAAAATTCGGCCGCAAGAGCCGAGGTATTTTTTGAGGCGGAGTAGTGTCATGGTAAAGTCGGTGGACTTTGCCGTCCGTAATGTTATGGGCGGCGTGTCGCGTGGTGTTGTTTCCGGCGAGGGTGCGAGTGAGTTCATCCAGGTCGGTTCGGGCGACGAAATTTCTCTCAATCTGAGAAAAACAAATATTCTCAAATATGTGCGCGAAGGTGACGATCTTCAGATCGTTCTGGTCGATGGGCGCACGATCACGCTGTCGGGCTATTATGATGCGATCCCGGGCGAAGAGAACAAGCTTTACATCTCGTCGGATGGGGAAATCACGGCGGTCACGCTGGAAGATGGCGGCGATGGCGTGATGTTTGCGCAATACGATCAGCCCGAGCTGATTGGAAAATGGAGCCCCAACGACCAGTTGGCCTTTATGAATGGCGAAGATCTGATCGCGCCGGTCGCTGCGGATGACACCACCGGGATGGCCGCTTTTGCGCCGTTGTTGCTGGGCGGGATCGGCTCGGGCGGGCTGGTTGCGGCCGGGGTCGCGGGCGCGGCGATCATCGGGGGCGGCAGTGGCGGTGGCGGTGGTGGTGGCGATGTCATCGTGCCGACCGTGGACGACCCGGACGCCGACAGCACACTGACCACCAACACCGCAAATCCGGCAGCCGTCGTGACCGGCACGGGTGAGGCGGGCTCGACCGTGGTGGTCGAACTGGGCGACCAGACGTTGGAAACCACGGTGGGCGAAGACGGCACCTGGGGTGTCAGCTTCGAGGGCGATAGTTTCCCTTCGGATGGCGATCTGACCTCGACCGTGACGGTCACCGCGCCCGATGGCACGGTCACCGACCTGGACGGCCCCGATTTCCTGATTGATATGACGCCGCCGGATGTGGCGGTGACGGCGGGTGCGGACAGCACCGGTGACGTTGAAAATCTGGCCGAATACCAGAACGGGATTTCGGTGTCGGGCACGGGCGAGGCGGGCGCTGCGATTACCGTCGAGGTGGCCGGGCATACGCAATCGACCGTGGTCGGTGCCAACGGCAGCTGGACCGTGACCTTCCCGACCAGTGATCTGCCGGCAGGCACCTACACCGAGGCGATGACGATCACCGCCACGGATGTGAACGGCAACACCACCACGATCACCGACACGATGGTGGTCGATACCGAAATCACCTTGACCCAGACCATGGTGCCGGGCGGCGCCGATGGTGTCGTCAGCGGGGCCGAAATTCCGGCGGGGGTGATGATCGGCGGCGCGGTGGACGCAGGTTCGAGCGTGATCGTGACGTTGGCCAATGGCCAGACGATCACCGCGACGGTGACAGATGGCAGCTGGACGGCGGCCATTCCGACCACGGGGATGACCGGCGAAGGGTCGCTTGGTTATACGGTCGTGGCGACCGATCCCAATGGCAATGTCTCGGATCCGCTGGTCGGGTCGGTGACCTATGACACGGTTCTGAACACCCTGACCACGGGCACCTCGACCAATACGACCGTGGTGAATGACGCCTATGTCAACAAGGCCGAAGGCGCCGCGGGCGTTGTGCTGAGCGGCACCGTCGAGGCGGGTTCGACTTCGGTCACGGTGACGTTGGCCGATGGCAGCACGGTGCATGGCGCGATTTCGGGCACGACCTGGACCGCGACGATCCCGGCGTCCTATGCGACGGGCGAGGGCACGTTGACCTACACCGTCAACGCGGTTGATGCCTATGGCAACACGCGGGTGACCCCGGTTTCGGGCGCGGTGATGTATGACACGCTGGTCAACCAATTCACGCTGAACGGCACGACAGGCGGCGCGGACGGTGTGGTCAACAAGGCGGAATCCACGCATGTCACGGTGGGCGGCACGGTCGAGGCCGGGTCGAGCGTTGTGTTGACGCTGGCCGATGGCAGCAAGGTGACCGCAATGGTCAGCGGCACGACCTGGACCGCGACACTCCCGGCCAGCCAGATGAGCGGTGAAGGCACGCTGAGCTATACCGCACAGGCCACGGACGCGCGTGGCAACGTCTCGGCCGCGCTGGCGGGTTCGGTGGCCTATGATACGGTGCTGACCGATCTGACCCATGGCACCACGACCAATACGACCGTGGTGAATGACGCCTATGTCAACAAGGCCGAAGGCGCCGCGGGCGTCGTGCTGACCGGCACCGTCGAGGCGGGCGCGCAATCGGTGACGGTGACCCTGGCCGATGGCAGCACGATCAACGGCACGGTTTCGGGCGCAAGCTGGACGGCGACGATCCCGGCGTCCTATGCGACGGGCGAAGGCACGCTGACCTACACCGTCAACGCGGTTGACGCGCATGACAACACGCTGTCCACGCCGTTGGCGGGCGCGGTGCAATATGACACCATCGTACGCGATTTCACGCAGGCCGCGAATGTAACAACCGACGGGATGCTCAACGCGACCGAAGCGGCGGCGGGTTTTTCGATTTCGGGCACGGTCGAGCCGAATTCGGACATTGTCGTGCGGCTGGAAAGCGGCGCGACCCGGGCGGTGCATGTCGGGGCCGATGGCACGTGGTCGGTGGATTTTTCCGCGACCGATCTGGCAGGCGCCAACGGAACGATGCACTACACCGTGACCGCGACCGATCACGCGGGCAACGTTGCGGTTTTGGGGGATGACAGTTCGTTGTCCTTCGGCGTCGATCTGGTGGCCCCCGAGGCGCCGGAAATCGAGGCCGTGACGCTGACCACCAACACCGACAATGTGCGCGCGATCTATACCGATGCCGATGGCGAAGGCACCTATGCGATCCATGCGGTGGCCGCGAATGGCGATGTGTCGCCGATCTCGCTTTCCACGGGGGAACCGATCGCGCTGGGTGGCGAGGATCTTTATAACTTCTCGAGCAGCGTGCCGAATGGCTCTTATCTGGTGGTGACCGATACCGATCTGGCGGGGAACGAGGCCTCGACCCTTTTGGTGGTGGATAACAACAGCGCGGTGTCAATTGATCTGGGGCGCGGCGGGTTGGCCGAATTCGATTTCGGCGCGATTGACCTTAGCTTTGCCGAGGCGGATCTGACGATCACCGCACAACAGATCCAGGCAATGACCGGCCCCGATAACGCGCTGATCATTCAGGGCGATGCGGCCGATCATGTGACGGCAATCGGGGCTCAGGATACGGGGCTGGACCAGACCATCAGCGGCAAGACATATAGCGTTTATACGCTGGGGGATGATGGCGCGAGCCTGATCATCGACGATCACATCACGCATCTGACGATTTGATCGGGGCGCAGGATGACCCGGAATGTCCGCCACACTGCGCGTTCCCGGGCCTTCGCGATGGCTCGGGTTCTTGCCACGGTTTCGGTCGTGGCAGGACTTGGCGGGTGTATCGAGGGGGCACCGTTCCCCTCGGGGCGTTCGCCGTTCTCGATGAATGAGGTTGGCGGCCTGACGCCGGGCCAGCCTGGCACCACGGCGCAGACCTCGTTGATCATTTCCGACCTGTCTGCGCGCCGCTCGGTTTTGCCGTCCTCGGGGCCGTATGCGCAGGTCGCGCAGGCGGTGCTGGAGGCGTCGAAAGGCAGTGCGCAGGCCGAATTGCGCGTGGCGCGTCTGACGGCGCGGGCGAAATCCAAGAACTGGCTGCCGCAGATCGGCCCCAGCCTGAGCCTGACGTCGCTGGGCGATCTGGCGACGCAGCTGGTGCTGGAACAGGTGCTGTTCGACAACGGCGCCAGGAAGGCCGAGCGTGAATATGCCGCGGCCGATGTCGAAGTGGCGGCGGTCACCCTGTCGGCCGAGATGAATGACACCGTGCATGACGGGCTGAGCTATTATGTTTCGGCGCTGAAGGCGCGCGATCAGGCGGCGGTGGACACCCGTGCGGCGGCCCGGCTTGGCGAATATGACCGGATTATGCGCGAACGTGTCAAAGGCGGGCTGTCGGATATGTCCGAGGCCCGGGTCTTGGCGCAGAAGTTGAGTGAGATGCAGGCGCTCACTGCGGCTGACAACGATGCCGCGGCAACCGCAATGGCGCAGTTGCAGGCGATGACCGCCCGCGACCTGAGCGGGTTGAGCGGGCTGAGCGAGTTCGACTTGCCGACCCCTGCGCCGGATCCGTTGAGCGTGAAGCAGGCAGAGGGCGAAAAGGCGCGCACCATTGCCGAGGCGAAGATGGCGCGTGCAGGCCATTTGCCGGGGCTGAGCGCCAGTGCCAGCGCAGGATCGGGCAAGCCGAACCTCGGTTTGTCGCTGGGCACGAGCCAGTTGCTGGGGATCGGCACCGCCGATACGCTGGCCGCGCTGGATGCCACCCAAGACGCCGCGGGCGCCCGGGTCGAAACCGCGCGGCAAGCGGCCGATCAGCGGCTTGCCGCGCTGGGCGCCAAGTTGCGTGCGGCGCAGGCCAAAGAGGCGCGGGATGCCGACGTGGTTGCGCAGACCGATGCCGGGCTAAAGATGTTCACCGAACAATATCGGATGGGGCGACGCACCTTGATGGAGCTGGTAACCGCCTATGAAAACTTCGCCGCGATGGAGCGCGCGCAGGTCGGGCTGAAATACGATATTGCGCTGATTAAGCTGGAAATGGCCCGGGAACACGGGATATTGGTGAACGGCAGTAGCATTTAACAAGGTGTAGGGGTTTTTGGCTGACCGGATCATAGCGTTTGACATCAACGCGGCCCGTGTCAGCGGGGCGGCGGATGGCGCGTTGCCGAAAGCCGCAGTCCCGTCGCCCAGTGCTGGCCCGCGCGCCCCGGGGCGTGCCAAGGCGCGGGCTGAACTGGCCTCGGCCTATGCCGGTTTGCTGGGCGCCGAAGTGCCTGCCGCCGATATTCTGGAACAGATGCTGCTGGCCGTGGGCGAGGCGACCGCTGCCGTTACCGGCGGGCAGGCAGGCGAGGTCCAGCCCGAACACATCGCTGCTGTGCTGCGCGTGGCGGGCATGACGGCCAGCGTCGAGATGATCGACCGCCTGACCCCCGGGCAATGGCCCGCCCTGGCGCAGATGACGTCGGGGCAGATGGTGCTGGTGGTCGGTCAGGATGGCGATACGCTGTTTGTCTATGACAAGACCTGCGCCGATCAACGCGCCGAGGTGCCGCTGGGGGATTTCGCGCCCTATTTCTCGGGGCGGATCATCCGGGCGCGCACCTCGTTGCGGCAATTGGAAAACCGCCATAATGCCAATGCCGACCGCGCGCATTGGTTCTGGGGCGCGTTTCGGGCGCAGCGCCGCGCCTTCGCCGAGGTGGCGCTGGGGTCGCTGTTTGCCAATATTCTGGCCGTGGCGGTCGCGATGTTCAGCCTGCAGGTCTATGACCGGGTGATCCCGCATAAATCCGAGGCCACGCTGTGGGTTCTGGCGCTGGGGGCCTTGCTGGCGCTGATGATGGAAATGGCGTTGAAACTGGCGCGGTCGGGCCTGATGGACATGGCCGGGCGCAAGATCGAACTGGGCGTGCAGAACCTGCTGATGGATCGTCTGCTGGGGATGAAGGCCGCGCCGGGCAAACGTTCGCCCAGCCAGCTGTTCTCGGCGATGCGCGAATTCAGTTCGGTGCGCGAATTCTTCACCGCCTCGACCATCGGCACATTGGCCGACATTCCGTTCATTTTCGTGTTTCTGGCGCTGGTTGCCAGCATTGGCGGCAATCTGGTTTGGGTGCTGGTGGCGGGCGCGGTCTTGATGGTGGCACCGGGCTTCCTGTTTCAGAAAAAGATGATTGCGCTGACGCAATCGACGCAGGGTGCCTCGGCCCGCGCGTCGCGGCTGCTGCACGAAGCGATTTACGAACATGAAACGGTGAACACTGCCCGCGGGCAGGACCGTTTCAAACGGATCTGGGACGAGCTGACGACGCTGTCGGCGGTCAAAAGCAGCGAACAACGCAAGCTGAGTTCGGTGCTGACCTATTGGGCGCAGATGGTGCAGCAGGCGACCTATATCACCGCTGTGGTGATCGGCACCTATAAGGTGTTTGAGGGTGAATTTACCGTGGGCTCAATTATTGCGATCGGCATTCTGACCTCGCGCACGCTGGCACCGTTGACGCAGCTGGCGGGCACATTGGCGCGCTGGTCGAATGTTAAGGGCGCGCTGGAGGGGCTGGACGCGATTGCCGACGCCGATCAGATGCAGGCCGACGACCGATCCTATCTGCGCGCCGAACGGATTGCGGGCGAATTCGAGTTGCGCCAGCTGGATTTCAAATATGATGCCGAAGGTGCGACCACGGTCGATATTCCCGCGCTGCGCATCCCTGCCGGGCAGCGGGTGGCCGTGCTGGGCGCAAACGGGTCGGGCAAATCGACACTGCTGAAACTGCTGGCCGGGATTTACGAGCCGCAGGGCGGGCGCATTTTGCTGGATGGGGTTGATATCGGCCAGCTGCATCCGCGCGATCTGCGCCGGTCGGTGGGCTATCTGAGCCAGGACGTGCGGCTGTTTTCTGGCACGCTGCGCGACAACCTGAACCTGACACAGCTGGAACGCGACGAAGACCGGCTGTTCAAGGCGCTTGATTTCGCTGGCCTGGGGCCGTTCGTGCGCAGCCATCCGCGCGGGCTGGATCTGATCCTGGGCGATGGCGGCGCGGGGCTGTCGGTCGGGCAGCGGCAATCCATCGGCTGGGCGCGTCTGTGGCTGCAAGATCCGAGCGTGGTGATTTTGGACGAACCGACCGCGGCGCTGGATACCACGCTGGAAACGACGCTGGTCAGCCGTCTGGACAGCTGGCTTGCCGGGCGCACCGCGATCATCGCCACCCATCGGGTGCCGATCCTGGCGTTGACCGCGCGCACGCTGATCTTGCAAAATGGCCGGATGGCGGTGGATGGGCCGCGTGATGCGGTGTTGGCGCACCTGACCAAAGCCAAGGCGGGGGCGGGGCAATGACCACCATTGACCCGGCCGCCTTGATGGCGCGGACCCGACGGATGAGCCTGACGATCTGGCTGGTGGCGGCGACTGTCATCGTGTTTCTGATCTGGGCCTCGGTTGCCTGGGTCGATCAGATCGTGCGTGGCCCGGGCGAGATCGTGTCGTCGTCCAAACCGCAGATCATCCAGAATTTCGAAGGCGGCATCCTTGCCGGGCTTTATGTCAGCGAGGGTGATGTGGTCGAGCCAGGCACGGTTCTGGCCAAGCTTTACGGGACGCAATACCAGACCCAGGTCGATGATCTGGAGGCGCAGATTGCCGGGCTTGAAATCCGGCAATTGCGGCTGGAAGCCGAGATGGCCGGTGTCGATGCCTTTGACGTGACCGATCAGCAAGACAAGCTGGTGCCGCATATCGTGGAGTCGGAATCGGCGTTGCTGACCGCGCGGCTGGCAGATTTCAAATCGCGCAAGGCGGGGGCCGCGGCGGTGATGAAACAGGCCAAGGCCGAGCGTGACCTGCTGGAAAACATGTTCCAAAAGGAAATCGCCCCGCTGATCGAAGTGACCCGCGCGCGCAAGGTCTTTTCCGATGCCGAAAAGCAGTACAACGAAACCGTGACCAAGACCGAGCTGGACCGGGCCGGGGAATATTCCGATACGCTGGCCAAGCTGAATACCCTGCGCCAGCAACTGAAACTGTCGGCCGATCAGCTGGATCGGACGGTGCTGGTGTCGCCGATGCGCGGCATCGTCAACAAGCTGTCGGTTACCACGATCGGTGGCGTTGTGCGGTCGGGCGAAGAGATCCTGCAGATCATCCCTCTGGACGAGGAGATGTTCGTCGAGGCGCGGATCGACCCGAAAGACATTGCCAATGTGCGGATCGGACAAGAGGCGACGATCAAGCTGTCGGCCTATGATTACACGATCTATGGCAGCCTGCAGGGACAGGTTCATTTCGTCTCGGCCGATACGTTCAAGGATGAACGCCGCCCCGACGGCGATCCGCATTACAAGGTGACGCTGCGGGTGGATCTGGCGCATCTGACCGAGCGCCAGCGCAATCTGGAAATCCGCCCCGGGATGCAGGCCACGGTCGAATTGCACACCGGCGAAAAGACCGTGCTGCAATATCTGCTCAAGCCGCTGTATAAATCGCGCGAGGCCCTGCGCGAGCCTTAATCGACATTTTGCTTGGCGCCGTCGAATTCGAAAAACACCGCCGAAACATCGTCGATCAGTTCGCCCGCAGCGAAAGCCTCCAGATCCCAGAAAATTGCGTCCAGAAAGGCCGCCGCGCGCAATCGGGCGGATTTGCGGATGATCCGTTCAAGCCCGTCTTCGCCCAAGAGCGCACCCGAAGGGTCGGCCGCCTCGGTGATGCCGTCGGACATCAGAAACAGCCGGTCGCCGGGGTGCAGGCGGGTGGTGATGGTTTCATATTCGGCGCCTTCGATCAGCCCGACAGGCATGCCGCCGTCGCCCAAAAATTCAACAGTGCCATCGGCGCGCTGCACTGCCGGATGCGGGTGCCCGGCCTGCACCAGCGAAACCTTGCCCGAAATCAGATCCACATCGGCATAGATCAGCGTGAAATAGCTTTCGGTCTGCATCTCATCAAGCACGAGGGCATTCATGTAAGCGGCCAGATCCGCGGGGGCGAGGGCATCGTAAATGCCAAATTCGGTCTGGATCAGGGCAATGTTCTGATCGGGCGATGACCCCGACAGATAGCCCGCCAGCCGCGCCGTCATCAGCGCCGAGGTGATGCCATGGCCCGACACGTCGATGCCGTAAATCCCGACCCGTCGCGCATTGATCGGGAAAAAACCCACCAGATCGCCCCCGACATGCCCAGAGGGCCGCAGCATCAGCGACACCTCGGCATTGCCAAAGGATCGGTGCCGTTCCTTGACCAGGCTTTGCTGCAACTTGCAGGCCTCGGTCAGGTCGCGGTCGATCACATCGTACAACCCCTGCAATTCGGTCAGGGTCGAGGACAACAGGCGGTTTTTGTCCTTTAGTTCACGCTCCATATGCAAGATGCGTTCGCCCGCAGACAAGCGCGCGCGCAACTCGTCGCCGTTGACGGGTTTCGACAGGAAATCGTCGGCGCCGCTTTGCAGTCCTTCGGTCACCTCGTTCTTTTCGGTTTTCGAGGTGAGCAAGACAAAATAGCCATAGCCCGCACGATCCATCTGGCGAAAGGCGCGACAGAAATCGAGCCCGGACATGCCCGGCATCACCCAATCCGACAAGACAATGTCGGGTTCGCAGGCGCGGCAAATTCCCAGCGCCTCTTCGGCGGAGCCCGCCTCGATCACATCATAGCCAGAACGCGCCAATTGCGCCGACAGGATCCGGCGCTGCATCTTGCTGTCATCGACAACCAGAACCCGCCGGGAACGGATGTCCCCCGGCGTCGCCCCGGAACTTTCACGTTGATGCAGGTTTTTAAACACGTGGGGCCGTCAGGTCAGAACACACTGCCGGTATCTTCGGTGTATCGGTTTAACATCCGGTGAAGGGCCGAGTTAAAGCTTCGGCAATCTTTGTGCCTTAGCGTGATGCGAGGTGAAGGCGTTACGCAAACGGGAGGTGGAGATGATTGATTGGGATCGGGTCGCGGAACTGCGATCCGAAATCGGTGCCGAGGGGTTCGCCGAAGTTCTGGAATTGTTTCTCGACGAGGTCGAGGGGGTTGTGATCCGGCTCGGGTCACGCGCCGACAAGCTCGAAGAGGATCTGCATTTCCTCAAAGGGTCCGCGTGGAACCTTGGGTTCCGGGCGTTTGGGGCGATGTGCCAGGATGGCGAACGCCGATCCGCCGCCGGGCACGCGGCAGAGGTGGATACGACGGCGATCATCGCGTGTTATGGAGCCTCGAAAGAGGTATTCATGGCCCGGGCCGATGAGTTCTGCGCCGCCGCCTGAGCGGTTCAGATCAGGAATTCGGCAAGAGCTTCATCATCGGTGATGTCGCGATAGCCGAACCCTGCGGCATCAAGCTGCCGGGTCAGCGCGGTAAAATTTTCTGCCGCCTTGGTCTCTATCCCGATCAGGACCGAGCCAAAGTTGCGCGCGGATTTCTTGAGATATTCGAACCGCGCGATGTCATCCTCGGGGCCCAGCATTTGCAGGAATTCGCGCAGGGCGCCGGGGCGCTGCGGCATTCGCAGGATGAAATATTTCTTCAACCCGGAAAACCGCTGTGCGCGTTCCTTCACTTCCGGCAGCCGCTCGAAGTCGAAATTTCCGCCGGAGGTCACGCAGACGACGGTCTTGCCACGAATTTCCGCGGCCAGTTCCGGCAGCACATCGACCGAAAGCGCCCCGGCGGGTTCCAGGACGATCCCCTCGACGTTCAGCATTTCCAGCATGGTCACACAGATCCGGTCTTCGGGGGCCCGCAAAATCATTTCGGGGCGCACCCAATCCAGCCGCGCGAAGGGCAGCGCGCCGATCCGCGCCACTGCCGCGCCATCAACGAAACTGTTGATCTGTTTGAGCGTCACCGGCGCGCCTGCCGCCACGGCGGCGGTCAGACTGGCGCCGCCCAGCGGCTCGACAAAGCGGAATTCGGTCTGTGGCGCGGTGGCGCGCAGGTAGCCGGTCACCCCTGCGGCCAAGCCCCCGCCACCCACCGGCAGAACCACCAAGTCAGGGGCATGGGTCAGTTGGTCAAGGATTTCAACGCCGACCGAGGCCTGCCCCTCGATCACATCCGCATCATCGAAGGGGGCCAGGAAATGTGCCCCCACCTGCGCGCAATAGGTCTGGCTGGCCGCCAGCGTCTGGTCGAAATAATCGCCCGTCAGCTTGATCTCGATGGCATCGCCGCCGAACACCTTGGTCTTGTCGATCTTTTGTTGCGGCGTCGTCACCGGCATGAAGATCGTGCCGCGCACGCCAAAATGGCGGCAGGCAAAGGCCACGCCCTGCGCATGGTTGCCCGCACTGGCGCACACGAAATGATCGGCGTCCGGGTTGGTCGCGCGCAGCTTGCGCATCGCGGTAAAGGCGCCGCGGATTTTATAGCTGCGCACCGGCGTCAGGTCTTCGCGCTTGAGCCAGATCTCGGCGCCGTAGCGGGCAGACAAATGATCGTTGCGCTGCAACGGCGTGGGCTCGAACAGCGTGCGCAGGGCGCGGGTGGCGGCAAGGGCTTCAAGGGCGAACTGGGTCATGGCCGAGCATTGGCGTCGCGCGCGGGGCGATGCAAGCCCGAAGCGTGGGCATTGGCTTGTGCGGGATACAATTCTGCGTCCCGCTGTGACACCCGAGCCCTTGAGATACAGGTGAAAACGCACTATGCCCGCCCAAATACTTAATCTCGGAGGCCCCATGTCTGCTCCCAAGAAAGTCGTGCTTGCCTATTCTGGCGGCCTCGATACCTCGATCATCCTGAAATGGCTGCAAACCGAATACGGCTGCGAAGTGGTGACCTTCACCGCCGATCTGGGCCAGGGCGAAGAGCTGGAACCCGCCCGCGCCAAGGCTGAACTTTTGGGGATCAAACCTGAAAACATCCACATCGAAGACGTGCGCGAGGAATTCGTGCGCGATTTCGTGTTCCCGATGTTCCGCGCCAACGCGCTTTATGAGGGGCTGTATCTGCTGGGCACCTCGATCGCGCGGCCGCTGATTTCGAAACGTCTGGTCGAGCTGGCGCACGAGCATGGTGCCGATGCGGTGGCGCATGGCGCGACCGGCAAGGGCAATGATCAGGTGCGGTTTGAACTGAGCGCCTATGCGCTCGACCCCTCGATCCGGGTGATTGCGCCCTGGCGGGAATGGTCGCTGACCTCGCGCACCAGGCTTCTGGAATTCGCCGAACAGAACCAGATCCCGATTGCCAAAGACAAACGCGGCGAGGCGCCGTTTTCGGTCGATGCGAACCTTCTGCACACCTCTTCCGAAGGCAAGGCGTTGGAAAACCCCGCCGAAGAAGCCCCCGATTATGTGTATCAGCGCACCGTGAACCCCGAGGATGCGCCCAACACGCCCGAGTATATCGAAGTGACCTTCGAGCGCGGCGATGCGGTGGCGATCAACGGCGAAGCGATGTCGCCCGCCACGATCCTGACCAAACTGAACGAGCTGGGCGGCAAGCATGGCATCGGCCGTCTGGATTTCGTGGAAAACCGTTTCGTCGGCATGAAGTCGCGCGGCATTTATGAAACCCCCGGCGGCACCGTGCTGCTGGAGGCTCACCGCGGGATCGAGCAGATCACGCTCGATGCCGGTGCTGGCCACCTGAAAGACAGCATCATGCCCCGCTATGCCGAGCTGATCTATAACGGTTTCTGGTTCAGCCCCGAGCGTGAAATGCTGCAAGCGCTGATCGACAAAAGCCAAGAGCACGTCACCGGCACCGTGCGTCTGAAACTGTATAAAGGTTCGGTGCAGTGCGTCGGGCGCTGGTCCGAGCATTCGCTGTATTCCGAAAAGCACGTGACCTTTGAAGACGATGCCGGTGCTTATGACCAGAAAGACGCGGCCGGCTTTATTCGCCTGAACGCGCTGCGCCTGAAGCTGATCGCCACCCGCAACGCGCGTGTGAAGAAATGAGCGCCCGGGTCGCCATTGTCACCGTCTCTGACCGCGCCAGCCGCGGCGAATACGAAGACAAGGGCGGCCCCGGCTGCGAAGACTGGCTGCGCGGCGTGGTAACCTCGCCGCTGGCCATCACCCGCCATATCATCCCCGATGGGCGCGACAGCGTGGCCGCGATGCTGCGCCAGCTGGTGGGCGAAAAGGCCGACCTGATTCTGGTCACCGGCGGCACCGGCCCCGCGCCGCGCGACGAAACGCCCGAAGGCGTGGCTGATGTGATCGAAAAGGAACTGGCGGGCTTTGGCGAGGAAATGCGCCGCGCCAGCCTGCGCGAGGTGCCGACCGCGATCTTGTCGCGCCAAACCGCCGGGATCGCCGGGCAAAGCCTGATCATCACCCTGCCGGGCAAACCCAGCGCCATCGCGACCTGCCTGAATGCCGTGTTTGCGGCCGTGCCCTATTGCCTCGATCTGATCGGCGCGGGCTGGATCGAGACCGATCCCGCAAAGATTACAGCCTTCCGCCCCAAGGCGAAGTGAAAACGGGGCGCTGCCCCTCTTTGCCTTCGGCAAATTCACCCCGGGATATTTGCACTTTGTTGCAGCAAGATCCGAAAGCCGTTGCAACAAAGTCGAAATATCCCGGGGGAAGCCGCGCAGCGGCGTGGGGGCAGGGCCCCCTTAGCGCTTCACGCTGGCGGTGACGTAATTGACCGAGAGGTCGCGATCCGACAGTGACCAGCGCCAGCTGATCGGGTTGAACACCATCCCCTTGCGATCAACGGCCTCCAGGTCGGAGCGGGCGATCAGGGTGTAAAGCTCGTCCGGGGTGATGAATTTTCCCCATTCATGGGTGCCGCGCGGCAGCCAGCGCATGACCTGCTCGGCGCCGATGATCGCGACCACATAGCTTTTGGCAGTGCGGTTGAGCGTCGAGCACAAAAGCAGGCCGCCGGGTTTCAGTAGCCCGGCGCAGGTGTTGACGAAGCCTTGCGGGTCCGCGACATGTTCGATGATCTCCATCGCCAGCACCACGTCGAACTGCTGACCCGCAGCGGCCAAGGCTTCGGCGGCGCAATGGCGATAGTCAATGTCCAGCCCCGATTGTTCGGCATGCAGCTGCGCCACCGGGATGTTGCCGCCCGCCGCATCGGCGCCGATCACCGTGGCGCCGAGCCGCGCCATCGGTTCGGACAGCAGGCCGCCGCCACAGCCGATGTCCAGCAGCCGTAGCCCCGTAAACGGCTGTGGCGCCTTCAGATCGCGCCCGAACTGCGCGGCGATTTGCGCGGTAATATAGTCCAGCCGGCAGGGGTTGAGCATGTGCAGCGGCTTGAACTTGCCGTTCGGATCCCACCATTCGGCGGCCATTGCCTCGAATTTCGCCACTTCGGCCGGATCAATGGTGTTTGTTGCGTTTTGCATGGCGTCCTCGAAACTTCTGGTGTGCCCCCCGTGGCGGGCGCCGCTTTCCCGTTATATAGTCTGATGATGGACAGAACCGCAGGGCAAAAGCGCACATCCGGCGCCTTTCTTTACCCGCCGATCGAGCCCTTCGATCAGCGCATGCTTGATATGGGCGATGGCCATCGGATTTATGTCGAGCAATCGGGCCATCCGCAGGGGCAGCCGGTGGTGGTGTTCCACGGCGGGCCGGGGGGCGGGTGCAGCCCGGCGATGCGGCGGTATTTCGACCCGAAGCATTATCGGGTCATCCTGTTCGATCAGCGTGGGTGTGGGCTGTCCAGGCCCCATGCGTCGGTCACCGACAATACCACATGGCATCTTGTCGCCGATATCGAGCGGATCCGGGTGACGCTCGGCATTCGCGACTGGATCGTGTTTGGCGGCAGCTGGGGGGCGACGCTGGCGCTGCTTTATGCCGAAACCCACACCGAGCGGGTGCAGGCGCTGGTGTTGCGCGGGATATTCCTGGCAGAGCAAAGCGAACTTGCGTGGTTTTACGGTGGTGGCGCGGGTCAGTTCTTTCCTGACCTGTGGGAGGGCTTTCGCCGCCCGATTCCCGAAGACGAGCAGAACGATCTGATTGCCGCCTATCACAAGCGGCTGTTTTCGGGCGATTACGCGCAAGAGGCGCGCTATGCCCGGCATTGGGCGATGTGGGAAAACGCGCTGGCCTCGGTCGAGTTTGACGGGCTGCCGGGCGAGGCGCCGCCGGATTATGCGCGGGCCTTTGCGCGGCTGGAAAACCATTATTTCATCAACCGCGCCTTTCTGGAGGAGGATGGCCAGATCCTGCGCGACCGGCACAAGATCGAGCATCTTCCCGCAATTATCGTGCAGGGGCGGATGGATATGATCTGCCCGCCGGTGGCCGCGTGGCGGTTGTCGCAGGGGTGGCGGCGCGCGGCGTTGCGCATCGTGCCCGCTGCGGGCCATGCCCTGAGCGAGCCGGGGATCACCGCCGCGCTGGTGGCGGCGATGGACGAGCTGCGCCGCTGAGCAACTGCAGGCTTGCAGAACCGCCCGCTTTGGCCTATATCCCCCTTAACAGCGGCGTGTCAGGGTCCAAACCTGACGCCCACCGGGAAATATCGACGGGCCGCGCGGCCCGTTTTTTTGTTTTGAAGGATCGGAACCATGACCGACCTGATCGCGAAGACCGCGATTGACCGGCGTCTTGCCGAAATCATCACCCCCACCATCGAGGGGCTGGGTTCGAGTTGGTGCGTGTTCGCCTGCAGGGCGGGCGCACGGCCACGTTGCAAATCATGGCGGACCGTCCCGAGGGCGGGATCGTCGTGGATGACTGCGCGAAAATCTCGACTGCCGTGTCGGCGGTTCTGGATGTCGAAGACCCGATTGAAGATAATTACCACCTTGAGGTGTCCTCTCCGGGCATCGACCGTCCGCTGACCCGGTTGAAGGATTTCGACATCTGGGAAGGCTATGAGGCGAAGATCGAGACGTCCGAACCGATTGACGGGCGCAAACGCTTCAAGGGTATTGTGCGCGGCACCGAAGGCGACGAAGTGCTGATTGAAATCGAAGAGAAAGGCGAGCAGGTCACCATCGGCCTGCAATTCGACTGGCTCTCGGATGCGAAACTTGTGCTGACCGACGAGCTGATCGACGAGATGCTGCGCCAGAAGAAAGCCTCGGGCGCGATCGACGAAGACCAGTTTGACGAGATCGAAACCGAAGACACTGATTCCCCCGACGAGGAGACCTGAGAGATGGCAATCACCTCTGCCAACCAGCTGGAACTTCTGCAAACGGCCGAGGCCGTCGCGCGCGAGAAAATGATCGACCCGGATCTGGTGATCCAGGCGATGGAAGACAGTCTCGCCCGTGCTGCGAAGTCGCGCTATGGCGCCGAGATGGACATCCGCGTGAACATCGACCGCAAGACCGGTCGGGCCGCCTTTACCCGGGTGCGCACCGTCGTCGAGGATGACGCCGTCGAGAATTATCAGGCCGAGCTGACCGTGGCGCAAGCCAAGCAGTATCTGGCCGACCCGCAAATCGGTGACGAGATCATCGACGAGGTTCCGCCCGTCGATCTGGGCCGTATCGCCGCGCAATCGGCCAAGCAGGTGATCTTGCAAAAGGTCCGCGAAGCCGAGCGTGACCGTCAGTTCGACGAGTTCAAGGACCGCAAGGGCACGATCATCAACGGCGTCGTCAAGCGCGAGGAATACGGCAATATCATCGTCGATATCGGTCGTGGCGAGGCGATCCTGCGCCGCAACGAAAAGATCGGCCGCGAAAGCTATCGCCCGAACGACCGGATTCGCGCCTATATCAAGGACGTGCGCCGCGAAACTCGTGGCCCGCAGGTCTTCCTGTCGCGCACCGATCCGCAGTTCATGGCCGAACTGTTCAAGATGGAAGTGCCGGAAATCTATGACGGCATCATCCAGATCAAGGCCGTGGCCCGGGACCCGGGGTCGCGCGCGAAGATCGCGGTGATTTCGAACGACAACTCGATTGATCCGGTCGGCGCCTGCGTCGGTATGCGCGGTTCGCGCGTGCAGGCCGTGGTGGGCGAGTTGCAGGGCGAGAAAATCGACATCATTCCGTGGAATGAAGATCAGGCGACCTTCCTGGTGAACGCGCTGCAACCGGCCGAAGTGTCGAAAGTGGTGATCGACGAGGAGGCCGGCAAGATCGAAGTCGTGGTGCCCGATGAACAGCTGTCGCTGGCCATCGGCCGTCGCGGTCAGAACGTGCGTCTGGCCAGCCAGCTGACCGGTCTCGATATCGACATTTTGACCGAGGCAGAGGAATCGAGCCGCCGTCAGGCCGAATTCGCCGAACGCACCAAGCTGTTCGTCGATGCGCTGGACCTGGACGAATTCTTTGCCCAGCTTCTGGTGGCCGAAGGCTTCACCAACCTCGAAGAAGTGGCTTATGTCGATCTGGACGAGCTGCTGGCGATCGAAGGTGTGGACGACGGCACCGCGTCGGAGCTGCAGGCACGGGCCCGCGATTACATCGAAGAACAGAACCGCAAGGCCATCGAAGCGGCCAAGGAACTGGGCGTCGAGCAGTCGTTGTTCGACTTTGAAGGTCTGACCCCGCAGATGGTCGAGGCGTTGGCGAAAGACGGCGTCAAGACGCTGGAAGATTTCGCGACCTGCGCCGACTGGGAACTGGCCGGTGGCTGGACCACGGTCGATGGCCAGCGCGTGAAGGACGAAGGCATTCTCGAGAAGTTCGATATGAGCCTTGAGGAAGCGCAAAATCTGGTCATGACGGCGCGGATCATGCTGGGTTGGGTGGATCCCTCCGAGCTGGCAACCGAGTCGGACGAGACCGAAGAGGGGGCCGAGGAGTAATCCTCGGGGCTGACCATGACCCGTGGGGGCGCACAAACGCATAAAGACGAGCCGGAGCGGCGCTGCATTGTCACGGGTGATGTGCAGCCCAAATCCGGGCTGGTGCGCTTTGTGCTGGGCCCCGACGGGCTGATCTATCCCGACCTGGCGGAAAAACTGCCGGGTCGGGGAATCTGGGTGACGGCGGAACGCACGGCGATTGACCGGGCCGCGGCCAAGGGGCTTTTCGCCCGGGCGGCCAAGGCCCCGGCGAAAGTGCCGGAAAATCTGGCTGATCTGGTCGAACAAGGGCTTGCGCATCGCGTGGTTGAGCTTATCTCACTGGTACGCAAGTCCGGTCGCGCTGTGGTCGGGTTTGAAAAGGTGAAGAGTTGGCTGGCCGATGGCCGTGCCAAGGTCTTGCTGCAGGCGTCGGATGGGTCCGACCGCGGCAAAGGCAAACTCTGGACGCCCGAGGGTGGCCGTTGGTTCGGCTGTCTGACCAGCACCGAATTGGGTTTGGCTTTCGGCCGCGATCATGCCATACACGGCGCGCTTGCGGCTGGCGGACTCACCCCACGTGTTATAAGCGAAGCGGCAAGGCTTGCGGGTATGCGCAAGCAGGACGGCGGCC